>CAMYUQ010000046.1 GCA_947302045.1 uncultured Clostridia bacterium | reverse complement strand
CGTACTCAGCATCGAGGTCGCGGACGAGAAGATCATCGAGCGGATGAGCGGACGCAGAGTTTGCTCCTGCGGAGCGTCCTACCACGTTGTTTATAATCCTCCCAAGAAGGAAGGCATTTGCGACAAGTGCGGTGCGGAACTCTATATTCGGGCAGACGACGCGGCCGAGACCGTTCGGAATCGGCTCTCCACCTTCCATGCACAAACCGAGCCCCTCAAAACGTACTACGAAAAGAAGGGCAATCTGGTGACCGTGCAGGGACAGGAGGAGGTTGCGGACACGACGGCACTTGTGTTCCAGGCCCTTCGCCCTTTTGAGGCATAACATGATCCACCTGAAAAATTCTGCACAGATTACGGCAATGAAGGATGCGGGTCGCATCACGGGTGAAGCGTTACTGCTTGCCCGTGATGCGGTACGCCCCGGCGTGACGACCTATGAGATCGATCACATCATTCGCCGCTATATCGAGAAATGCGGCGCGACTCCCACTTTTCTGGGATATGGAGGTTTTCCCGCCAGCGCGTGCGTCAGTATCAACGATGAAGTGATCCACGGGATCCCGTCCAAAAACAGGATTCTGAAAGAGGGCGACATCGTCAAGATCGATACGGGCGCCACATACCGCGGCTACGTTGGAGATTCGGCGCGAACCATTCCGGTCGGAAAGGTCAGCGCCCAAGCGGAAAAACTGATTCAAGTCACTCGGGATAGTTTCTGGAAAGGTCTGGAAGCTGTTCGGATCGGCAATCGGCTCGGCGACGTCGGGCACGCGATCGATTCGGTTGTAACGGCAAACGGATTCAGCACCGTCAAACGGTATGTCGGTCACGGCATCGGGACGGATATGCATGAACCGCCGGACGTTCCCAACTACGGAACGCCGGGGCGCGGAATCCGCCTTTGCGCGGGGTTGACGATCGCAATCGAACCGATGGTAAACGTCGGCGGAGAAGGCGTTCGGGAGTTGCCGGACGGTTGGACGGTGAAAACGTCGGACGGCAGTTTGTCGGCGCATTATGAAAACACAGTCGCACTCACGAGCGACGGCGTGATCGTATTGACAGAAGTGGAAAAAGGTTTCTGAGAAAGGATTGGAGGGATTATTCTGGCACAGAAGGACGACGTGATCGAATTTGAAGGTACGGTGGTTGAGGCATTGCCCAACGCCAACTTCAAGGTGAAACTTCCCAACGGGCATCTGGTAACGGCCCACATTTCGGGGAAGCTTCGCATGAACTATATCAAGATCCTGCCCGGTGACCGCGTCACGATCGAGGTTTCGGTCTATGACCTGACCAAGGGACGCATCACATGGCGGGCAAAATAAGCAAGAAAGGTATGGTGATAACACAATGAAAGTCAGACCATCCGTTAAAAAGATCTGCGAAAAGTGCAAGATCATCAAAAGAAAAGGCAAGATCATGGTAATTTGCGAAAACCCCAAGCATAAGCAGAGACAGGGTTAAGCAAACCGGTTTGCCGAAAAATCAAGAGAAAGGTGAAATAAGAGAATGGCTCGTATTGCTGGTGTTGATATTCCGAACAACAAGCGCGTCGAAATTGCCCTGACCTATATCTACGGCATCGGACGCAAGAGCGCGAACGATATCCTTGCAAAGACCGGTATCAATCCGGACACCCGTGCAAAGGATCTGACCGAGGACGAAGTTGCGAAACTTCGTGACGAGATCGAAAATTCTTACACCGTTGAGGGTGACCTCCGTCGCGACGTCGCCATGAACATCAAACGCATGGTTGAAATCAACTGCTACCGCGGAATCCGCCACAGAAAAGGATTGCCGGTCAGAGGACAGAGAACCAAGACGAATGCAAGAACCCGCAAAGGTCCCGCAAAGACCATTGCAAACAAGAAGAAGTAAAGGAGTGCGAAAGAATGGCTAAAACAGCAACAACCAAGAAAGTTGTGAAGAGACGCCGCGAGAGAAAGAACATCGAAAAAGGCGCGGTGCATATTCAGTCGACTTTCAACAACACGATCATCACCATTTCCGACGTAGACGGCAACGCCATTTCCTGGGCATCCGCCGGCGAACTCGGATTCAAGGGTTCCAGAAAATCCACTCCGTTTGCCGCACAGTCCGCTTCCGAAACTGCCGCGAGAGCAGCGATGGAGCATGGTCTGAAAACCGTGGAAGTTTTCGTTAAGGGACCGGGTGCAGGACGTGAGTCCGCCATCCGTGCTCTGGAAACCGTCGGTCTTCAAATCACCATGATCAAAGACGTAACGCCCATCCCGCACAACGGTTGCAGACCGCCTAAGCGCAGACGCGTTTAATATTTCGTGGAGGTAGAAACATTATGGCAAGATATACAGGACCCGTTTGCAGACTGTGCCGCAGAGAAGGCACAAAGCTGTTCCTGAAAGGTGACCGTTGCACGAGCGGCAAATGCGCTCTCGACCGCAGAAACACTGCTCCCGGTCAGCACGGCGCTGCAAACAAAAAAATGAGAGAATACGGAATGCAGATGCGCGAAAAGCAGAAGACCAGAAGATATTACGGTATTCTGGAAAAGCAATTCGTCAACTACTTTGAAGAAGCCGACCGTCGGGAAGGTATGACCGGTGAAAACCTGATCTGCCTCTTGGAACGCCGCCTCGACAACGTGGTTTACAGAATGGGATTCGCCGCATCGCATAAAGAAGCGCGTCAGCTCGTTCTGCACGGTCATTTCACCCTGAACGGCAAGAAGGTCAATATTCCTTCTCTGATCGTGAAAGCGGGCGATGTGATCAGCGTTAAGGAAACCAGTCGCAAATCTGCGAAACTCAAAGACCTTGCGGAGACCGCCGCCAAAATCACAGCGCCGAAGTGGCTGGATGTGAACGCCGAAGATTTCACGGCGAAGGTTGTGGCACTTCCCACCAGAGAAGACGTGGACTTCGACTTCAATGAACAGCTGATCGTCGAACTTTATTCCAAGTAATCCCGTCGCGCCCCCGAAAGGGCAAAACGCCCTGTCGAATCACGCAAACTGAACATTATGAATTATAGGAGGTTTATTTGGAATGAACGAGATTGAAATTGAAAAACCCGTTATCACTGCAACGGATTTGAACGATGACCATACGCACGGACTGTTTGTGTTGGAGCCGTTGGAACGCGGCTACGGAACTACGATCGGAAACTCTCTGCGCAGAGTTCTGCTCAGTTCCTTACCCGGCGTTGCAGTTACAAACATCAAGATCGACGGTGTTCTGCATGAGTTCTCCACGATCCCCGGCGTCAAGGAAGACCTGACCGAGATCGTTCTGAACGTGAAAGGCATCACCGCGAAACTCTATTCCCAGGGTCCCAAGACGGTTGTGATCGACGTGACCGGCGAACGGGACGTCACCGCGGGAGACATCAAGGGCGATTCGGATATTGAGATTCTCAATCCGGATCATCATATCGCAACGGTTGGCGAGGGCGAACGGTTCTATATGGAACTGACCTTTGCGCACGGTCGCGGATACGTTTCGCAGGATCGCAACAAGCAACTGCACGCACAGTCGTTGGGCGCCGCAACAGGAGCACCCATCGGAACCATTTATACCGATTCCATTTTTACACCCGTTTACAGCGTGAAATACACGGTGGATAACACCCGTGTCGGAAACGTGACGGATTACGACAAGCTTACTCTCGAAGTTCTGACCAACGGAACCATCTCGGCAAGAGACGCCGTTTCGCTGGCCGCCAAGATTCTCAACGAGCATCTCAACCTCTTCGTCAACCTCTCCGAGGAAACGAAGGGTCAGAAGGTCATGATCGAAAGACAGGAAACGCAGCGTGAGCGCGTTCTTGAGATGACCATTGAGGAACTTGACATGTCTGTTCGCTCTTTCAACTGCTTGAAGCGCGCAGGCATTGATACGGTGGAAGATCTGACCAACCGTACCGAGGAGGATATGATCAAAGTCCGCAACCTCGGAAAGAAATCTCTCGAAGAAGTGATCCAGAAGCTCCATTCGTTGGGGTTGGATCTCAAACGGGAAGAAGAGTAACAAATCCGTCGGGCTATTGCAGATGGAAAAAAGCAAATCAAAACTTATTCGTAAATAGCAGAAGGAGGGACATCAAATGCCCGGAAGAAGAAAACTCGGCAGACCGACCGCGCATAGAGTTGCTATGCTGCGCGGAATGGTCACCCTGTTGCTGGAGAACGGCAAGATCGAAACCACGCTCACCAGAGCGAAGGAAGTTCGTTCGATGGCAGAGAAAATGATTACACTCGGCAAGAAGAATACCCTTGCCAGCCGCCGCGCGGCGCTTGCGTATATCACCAAAGAGGACGTTGTAACCAAACTCTTCAACGAGATCGCTCCTGATTTCGCAAACCGCAACGGTGGATATACCCGGATTCTGAAACTCGGTCCCCGCAGAGGCGACGCCGCAGAGATGGCGATCGTTGCTCTGGTTGAAAAGGACGAGGTCGTAAAAGCGGAAGCAAAGGCAGAAGCAAAAGCGGAAGAGAAGAAAGCTCCCGCAAAGAAAGCGCCTGCAAAGAAAACGACCGCTACCAAGACGACCGCCGCGAAAAAGACGACCGTGAAGGAAGAAAAGAAAGAAGAAACGCAGGAAACTGCGGAACAGGAATAATTCATTCCCGTTCGGCGGGGGAATCGGTTTGCAAACGGATTCCCCCGCCTTTTCACAGGTGGAAAGGCAGGGGAGCATGATGCAGGAAGTGGTGGCGGCATTGATCTGCCGGGAAATGGACGGAAAAAGGCAGTTTTTGATCGCACAGCGCCCGGAGAATAAAGCCAGAGGACTGCTCTGGGAATTCGTCGGCGGAAAGGTGGAAGTCGGCGAATCCCGCGAGGCCGCGCTCGAACGGGAATGCAGGGAAGAGCTCGGCGTATCGATTTCGGTCGGCGCGCTCTATTGGGAAGGGAGGCATTCCTATCCCGATCTGGAAGTGCATCTGTCGCTGTTCCGGGCGGCAGTCAAGACGGGAACGATCCAAAAGCTCGAACATAACGACCTGCAGTGGATCACCCCGGACGAGATCGGGCAATTTGAATTTTGCCCGGCAGACGTGGAGATTTTGAAACAGATATGCAAACAGGGCGTGGAAGACGGCTTGACCGAACTGCAAAGAGAGCTTTTTGCCATGCAGGATCTGCGCTACCGGAATTTTACAGGCGCATTGATTCCAACCGTTTCGCCCGATCGCGTGATTGGCGTTCGCACACCAAAATTGCGTACTCTTGCGAAGAACATACAAAATCGTGCGTCGACGGCGTCCTTTTTGGCAGAGCTTCCGCACCGGTATTATGAAGAAAACAACCTGCACGCTTTTCTGATCTCTGCCGGCAAGGATTACCGGCAAACGATCGGGGAACTGGATCGTTTCCTGCCCTTTGTGGATAACTGGGCGACCTGCGACTCCATGTCGCCGAAAGTATTTCGGAAGAATCATGCGGCTTTGCGAGGCGATGTCGCGCGGTGGATCAAATCCGACCATCCGTTTGCGGTGCGCTTCGGGATCAAAACCCTGATGACCGAATTTTTAGACAATGATTTCTGTATCTCCGACGCATACACGGTGGCGCAGATCGATTCGGACGAATACTATGTGAAAATGATGCAGGCGTGGTATTTCGCAACGGCGTTGGCAAAGCATTACGAAAAGATTTTGCCGTTCTTGCGGGAAGGGAAGCTCTCCCCGTGGGTGTACCGTATGACGGTCCGCAAGGCGTGCGAGAGCTACCGGATCACCGAAGCGCAAAAAGCTGAACTCCGCGCGCTTGTGCCTCAGAAGACAGAATGATAAACATTCACAAAACAAAAAAGCGGAAAGGAACCGGTTTCCTGTTTCCGCTTTTCTGTTTTTCGGTCGGTTATTCCTTGACCGAACCCAAATTCATCTTTTTCAGCAGCGTTTCCGCGCCTTTGTCGAGGTATTCGTTTTCCATCAGCTCGATCATGCCGCGGTCGACAAGAGCGGAGAGCTTCGGATCAATCGGGATTCTCGCCAAAAGATCGTAACCGAATCCGTCGGCGATCTCCTGGATGTGACTTTCCCCAAAGACCGGAATTTCCTTGCCGCAGTCCGGGCATTTGACGTAGGAGAGGTTCTCCACCAGCCCGAGTACCGGAATATTCATCATCTTTGCCATGTTCGCGGCTTTGCTCACGATCATGGAAACGAGCTCCTGCGGACTGGAAACGATCACAATCCCGTCGAGCGGGATGGACTGGAAAACCGTCAGCGGCACGTCGCCGGTTCCCGGAGGGCAATCCACAAGCAGGACGTCCACGTCCCAAATGGTGTCTTTCCAGAACTGCTGTACCGTTCCGGCGATCAGCGAACCGCGCCAGACGACAGGTTTTGTTTCATCTCCGCCGAGGAGCAGATTGACCGACATCAGATCGATCCCGGTTTTGGTGGCGGGCGGGATCATCCCGTTCTCGTCGCCGTAGACCTGCACGTCTTTCATGCCGAACGCTTTCGGGATCGAAGGACCTGTAATGTCGGCGTCGAGGATCCCGACTTTATATCCGGCTCGGCTGAACAGAACGCCGAGCATCGAGGTCACGAGCGATTTTCCAACGCCGCCTTTTCCGCTCATCACGCCGATCACGTGGTCGATCCGGCTCTGCTTGTTTGCCGGCGTTTTCAGATCCTGCGGAGCGTTTCTGGAAGCGCAGTTACTGCCGCAGGTGGAGCAATCGTGGGTACATTCTTCTGCCATTTTATCTACCTCTTTTTCTGGTGTTGATACTGCTATTATACAACAATTCCGGCGAATTTGCAAGGGATAGAAATAATTTTGAAAAAAAACGGAAATTCTCTTGCAATCCGCCGCATTTTTGACTATAATAGTATCTGTAAAAATATGGTTTCAGATCCACGGGGAGGAAACAAAAATGAAACAATTAAAGAAGTTAAAAACTTTTTCGGGCGTGAAAGGTCCGGTCCTGACTATTGTGATGGACGGCGTAGGACTTGCGCCCGATACGATCTCCAATGCGGTTAAGAGTGCTTATACGCCCAATCTGGACGCGCTCATGAAAAACTATCCGATGCTTTCTCTCAAAGCGCACGGAACCGCTGTCGGACTTCCGGGCGACGACGATATGGGCAACAGCGAGGTCGGACACAACGCACTCGGCGCGGGGCAGGTTTTTGCGCAGGGCACGAAGCTGGTTTCCAACTCGATCGCGTCCGGCAAGATGTTTGCCTCTCCCACCTGGCAGGAGCTGATTGCCAACGTGAAGAAAAACGGCTCCACCCTGCATTTTCTGGGGCTGTTCTCGGACGGCAACGTCCATTCCCACATCGACCATCTCAAAGCTATGATCGAAGAGGCGAAGAAAGAGGGGGTTAAAACCGTTCGGGTGCATATCCTGCTCGACGGCCGCGACGTGGGAGAAACTTCCGCGCTCGATTATATCCTGCCGTTTGAAGAATTCATCGGCGGTTTGCGCGCGCCTGATTTCGATATCTGCATCGCTTCCGGCGGTGGCAGAATGCAGATCACGATGGATCGCTACGAAGCAAACTGGGCAATGGTGGAAGCCGGATGGAAGACCCACGTCCTCGGCGAGGGCAGGCAGTTTGCGTCGGCGGCGGAGGCGGTGGAGACCTACCGGAAAGAGATGCACGTGATCGACCAGGATCTCCCGGCATTCGTGATTGCGAAAGACGGAAAACCTGTCGGAACGGTGCAAGACGGCGACAGCGTGATCTTCTATAACTTCCGCGGCGACCGTTCGATCGAGATCTCCCGCACCTTTGACGCGCCAGACGGTGCGTTTGACAAATTCGACCGCGTGCGCGTACCGAAGGTAGTCTATGCCGGTATGCTCGAATACGACGGCGACCTGCACATTCCGAAAAAATATCTGGTTTCTCCTCCTGAGATCACCAATACGATGGGAGAATATCTTGCCGGAACGGGGATCCCGGTTCTTGCCATTTCCGAAACGCAAAAATACGGTCATGTAACCTACTTCTGGAACGGCAATAAATCGGGGAAATTCAGCGAAGAACTGGAAACCTACATCGAAATTCCTTCCGACGTGGTTCCGTTTGAGCAGCGCCCCTGGATGAAGTGCGCCGAGATCACCGATCGGCTCATCGAATGCCTGAAATCGGGCAAATACAAGTGCCTGCGTGTCAACTTCCCGAACGGCGACATGGTGGGGCACACCGGTTCGCTTGCGGCGACCAGATGCTCCATGGAAGCGTTAGACCTGCAACTCGGCAGAATCCTGCCGGTGATTGACGAACTCGGCGGCGTGGCGATCATCACGGCAGACCACGGCAACGCCGACGAAATGTTTGAAATGGACAAGAAAACCGGACAGCCGAAGGTCGGCAAGGACGGCAAGATGAAGAGCAAGACCAGCCATACCCTCAATCCCGTTCCCTGCATCTTCTACGATAACACCGATGCGAAGAATCATTACGCGGTGAAGGAGAATGCCGGATTCGGTCTTTCCAACGTCGCGGCGACGACGGTCAATCTGCTCGGCTATGAAGCACCCGAGATGTGGGATGCTTCGATGATCACCGTCAAATGAGCCGCTCGCTGGATGAAATTCTGGAATCCTGCCGGGATTGCCGGAATTGTGAATTGGGGAATACCCGCACCAATCTGGTGTTCGGGACGGGCAATCCGCAGGCAGACCTCATGTTCGTCGGGGAAGCACCCGGCGAGCAGGAGGATCTGACCGGTGTCCCGTTTGTCGGCAGAGCAGGGCAGTTGCTCGACCGCTACTTATATGCCGTCGGGATCGACCGGGAAAGCGTTTATATCGCCAATATTCTCAAATGCCGTCCGCCGAAGAACCGCGATCCGCTGCCCGAAGAAGAGGACGCCTGCATCGGCATTCTGCGGGAACAGGTGAAGGCAATCCAGCCGAAGATCATCGTCTGTCTGGGCAGGATTTCGGCAATGCGGCTGATCAAACCGGATTTCAAAATCACCGCCGAACACGGAAAGTGGTTCCGGAAAGGTGATTTTTGGATGACGGCGGTCTATCATCCGGCGGCGCTCTTGCGCGATCCGCGCAAGAAAGAGGATATGCTCGAAGATATGAAAGCCATTCGGAAAAAACTTTCGGAAGGGCAGGAACCGTCTGTCGTATGAACGTTTTTTGGAATCTGCTTTCGATCATGGGCACTCTCTTCCTGTTGCTTGCAACCGGATTTGTTTGCAGAAAAGTTCATATCATCGACGACCTTGCATCAAAACGGCTCTCCAAGCTGATCATCGCGATCGGACAGCCGGCAATGATCATTGCCGCGCTCAACAACGCGCCGTATTCTGCCGGAAATCTGAAAATTGCCCTGTGGGTAACGCTGATCGGGTTTGCGATGCACACCCTGCTTGCCGGAGTTGCATTCCTGATTTGCCGGGGAATGAAAAAGAAAGACCGGGCGAAAATTTTTGAGTTCGGATTGGTGTTCGCCAACTGCGGATTTCTGGGATTCCCGGTTCTCGATTCGGTTTTTGAAGAATCGATGGGACCTGGCATGGGCAGTTTCATGGGTGCGTTTTATGTCATCAGCTTCCATTTGTTCCTATGGACGTGGGGTATTGTCATTTTGTCGAGAGGCAGGGATGATATTAAGCTGACCCCGAAAAAGGCGCTTTTGAATTACGGAACGGTTCCCTGTGCCGTCGGAATTGCGCTTTATCTGCTCAAACCTGTTTTCTCCATGCCTGCACCGGTCGGAAAAACGCTTTCCTATCTGGGCGGATTGTGTACGCCGATCTCGCTTCTCATCACCGGAGCGTTGCTTGCAACCGTCCCGCTCTTGAAGATGCTCCGGACGTGGAGCTTGTATTTGCAGAGCGCTTTGGGGCTGTTGGTGATCCCGGCGTGCGTTTGCCTGTTGACGAAGGTGATCGGGCTTCCGGATTATTTCATTCTGCTCTGTACTGTTCTTGCGGGTCTGCCCGCGGCGTCAACGGTGAGTATGTTGGCGGAGCTTTACGACATTGAACCGGCATATGCCTCGCAAACGGTGGGGATGAGTTCGTTGTTTACGACCGTCACGTTGCCCGGTGTCTTTCTGTTTGCACAGTGGGTGATCGGCTTATGAGCGGGAAAGAAAAACCGGCGATCGCGGTCAGCGCCTGCCTGCTGGGGCAGCGATGCCGCTATAACGGAGAGATCAAGCCGTGGAGCGGCGTTGCAGAACTGGAAAAATCGTTTCGGATCATACCGGTATGCCCGGAGCTGCTCGGAGGTCTGCCCGTTCCGCGCGAGCCGTCCGAGATTTCGGGAGATCGCGTGATCACGAGGAGCGGAAAAGACGTGACAAACGCATTTGTGACCGGAGCGGAAAAAACGCTCGAATCGGTCAAGCGGAACGGATGTGTCGCGGCGTTGCTCAAAGAAAGAAGCCCCTCCTGTGGAAGGGGGCTCGTGCATAACGGACTCTTTGACGGCGGAATGGTTTCGGGGAACGGAATTGCCGCCGATCTGCTCGAACGAAACGGGATTCCGGTATTCGGAGAGAGTCAAATTCAAGAATTGTTGAAAGGAATTGCATTATGAAAATTTTGATCGTACGCCACGGCGATCCCGATTATCAAAACGACAGCTTGACGCCGGACGGGATGATAGAAGCGGAGTATCTGGCACAGATGCTCGAATCCCGACCGATTGATGAGATTTTCATTTCTCCTCTGGGGCGCGCACAAAAGACAGCAGAATTTACGCTGAATAAAAAGAAGATGCAGGGAACGACCCTTCCGTGGCTGCGGGAATTTTCTTATCCGGTCGCACTGCCGGAGGGGGCAAAGCCGGAGGGCGCGCATCAAATCCTTTGGGATTTATACCCTTCCTTTTACAACAAGGAACCGCTTTTGTTTGATATCAACCGTTGGCAGGATGTGGAATTCATCAAAAAATCCGATATTTCGCATTATTACAAAATGGTAACAGACGGGATCGACGGGATTCTTGCAGAGCGCGGATATGTGCGGGACGGACTTTCCTACCGTGTTGCCGCGTCGAATCAAAAAACGATCGCGCTTTTCTGCCATTTTGGCGTGGAATCGATCCTTCTTTCCCACTTGCTCAACATTGCGCCGTTTACGCTTTTGCAACAGTTTTGCGGACTTCCGTCCTCGGTGACAACGCTCGTAACCGAGGAACGGCAAGAGGGAATCGCCCATTTTCGTTGCCTTTGCTTCGGTTCAACCGAACATCTGACGCTGCACGGAAAAGATCCGTCTTTCGCCGCCCGGTATTGCGAAACCTTTGATTCTCCCGAACGGCATTGACACATAATAAAGAATCGTTCAGACCGCCGAGAGACGGTCTGAACGATTCTTTTACAGATTTACAAGGTCTTGCAGCAGTGCCTTTGGCGTGGCGTAAATGCGGGCGGCTCCCGCCGAGCGCAATTCTTTCTCCGAACCGAATCCCCAGAGCGCGCCGAACCCGGTCAGGTGATTTTGACGTGCGCCGAGCATATCGTCCCGGTGATCTCCAACCATAACGGTTTGGGCGGGATCCCGGCGTAAATGCTCCATTGCGTAGGCGATCACTTCGTGCTTTTCGCCGCGCGTTCCGTCCAGTTCGGGACCGGAAACGAGCGAAAAATATCGGGCGAGATCGAAATGTTGGAGAATTTGTTGTGCATAGAAGGTCGGTTTGCAGGTTGCAAGTGCCAGCGTCACGCCGTTTTCGAAGAGGGTATCAAGCAATTCGGGAATTCCATCGTAAACGGTGCAATCGAACACGCCGTGTTCATGGTAATATTCCCGATAAAGGTCTATCGCGTGAAGCGCATCCGAATGACTCATGCCGCAAATGCCCATAAAGGAGCGCAGAAGCGGCGGACCGATAAAGGCGTTCAGCTGTTCGGGAGAGGGAATTTTTCGATTCATCTTTTCGAGCGCATAGCACACCGAATGAAAGATGCCGGCTCTGGAATCGGTCAGGGTACCGTCCAGATCAAACAGCCAGTGTGAGAACATAAATGCTCCTTTCCGTGCAAGATCGAAAAGTTTTTGATATACTTTCCCGAAAAAGCTTGCAAGATTTTTTCGTGTATGCTATAATATTATACAGGATTTTTCGGCAAAAAACAATCCGTCGAAAGGATTTTTTTGAGAAATGGACATGAATTTTACCATTCCGGTCAATGAAGCGTTTGAACAATCGGCGGCGGATCACGCGCGAGGCTGTCCGCTTTGCGCGCTTTACCGGAAACTGGAAGAGGACGAGCTGGATCTGATCCTCGGCGCTTCCATGATGGAGCCGGATATTCGCATACAGACAAACCGGAAGGGCTTTTGCCGCTTGCACTACGATTTGATGTTTACGCGTAAAAATCGGCTTGGAATGGCTCTGACGATGGAAAGCCATCTCGATGAGATCGCTCACGATCTGCGGGATGGGGGACTGGGCGGCGGAAAAGGAAATAAACCGATCAAACGGATCGGAGAGCTGGAAGCAAGTTGCTACGTCTGCGACCGCATCGAGAGCAATTTTGAGAAGAGGACCGATACGGCGGTCTATCTCTGGGATACCGACGAGGATTTTCCGAAGAAATTGCAGGCACAGCCCTATTTCTGCCTTCCGCATTACCGCAAACTGCTGGAATACGGTCAGAAGCGGCTGGGTAAAAAGAAGCTGCCGGAATTTGTCAGGGAATGCGAAACGGTGACGGCAACCTATTTGCAATCTTTGCAAACCGATATCAGCTGGTTTTGCAAGAAGTTTGATTATCGCTACGCAGACGAGCCGTGGAATAATTCCAAAGATGCCGTGGAGAGGACGATCCGCTTTTTGCGGTCGGATAAGCATACCCGTTGAAAAGGAGTTTACATGATCGATCTGCTGGAACTGCATAAATTTTTTATCCGGAATCACCTGCGCGAGGGTGATATCGCCGTCGATTTTACCATGGGGAACGGGCATGATACCGAATTTCTTTCCAAAACGGTGGGAGAGACCGGACACGTCTATGCTTTTGATATTCAGAAACAGGCGGTCGAATCTACGGCGAAACATCTGGTCGAGGCGGGATGTCCCCAAAATTACACGCTGATCTGCGATTCGCATGAATACGTCAAGAAATATGTCCCGAAACCGTTTCGTGCGGGAATGTTCAATCTCGGTTGGCTTCC
>CAMYUQ010000045.1 GCA_947302045.1 uncultured Clostridia bacterium | reverse complement strand
GGCTAGGTAGGCCAGCTTTAGTTAAACCTGAGAATTGGAAACAAGTCTATAAGCAGTGGAAGGACAAGAAAATAACTGCAAAAATGGCGATGGAGTTCACGGGATTAAAGAGGACGAGTTTCTATAAGCTCGTTGCAGAGGAGGAGGGCTGTTTGCTCTTCCACTGTTCGAGCGGCAAGGATCGCACCGGGATCGCGGCGATGCTTTTGGAATCTTTGTTCGGGGTGCGGGAAGAGGACATTCTGACCGATTATATGGCGTCCCGCCGGTTTTTGCGTTCGCTGTACGCGCGCTACCGGGTAGGGATCGCGATCGCGCCCGCCCGGATCAGAACCAAACGCATGGTTCTCGGACTGCTGCGCCTGAAAAAACGGTATCTGCAAGCGGCGATGGAATCCATCCGGGAAAAATGCGGAACGGTGGAAATTTACTGCCGGGAAATATTGGGCGTTCCGGCAGAAGAGATCGCGGCACTGCGAACAAAATATCTGATCTGACTTTTTTACCGAAATGACTGAAAATTCAAAAATTTCATAAAATCTCTTGACAAACCTTTCCCGGTGTGATATGATATTCATATCAACCAAGTAAGTTGGTAGGTTAAAAGAAACAAGATCACGGAATACCGGGTCGGAGGATTTATGAAATTCTATTTTGAAAAGCTCGTCCGGGCAAATTTCCGGTTTGGGCGAATGTGACGTTTTCGGATCTTTTCAAGCCGGGAACACATTCAACCAAATTCAAATCAGAAAAGAGGAAATTGCCATGAGCAACTATCATTTTGAAACTTTGCAGCTTCACGTGGGGCAGGAACAAGCCGACCCCGCAACCGATTCTCGCGCGGTTCCGATCTATCAGACTGCGTCCTATGTTTTTCACGATGCCGCCCATGCCGCCGCGCGGTTCGGCCTTGCCGACGCCGGCAACATCTACGGTCGGCTGACCAACTCCACCCAGGAGGTTCTGGAAAAGAGAGTCGCCGCGCTCGAAGGAGGCGTTGCCGCGCTTGCACTGGCGTCGGGCGCCGCCGCCATCACCTATACGATCCTTGCGCTGGCGCAAAAGGGCGAAAAAATCGTGGCGCAAAAGACCATCTACGGCGGTTCCTACAATCTGCTCGCGCACACCCTGCCGAACTACGGGATCGAAACCGCTTTCGTTGATATTCACAATCCAACCGAAGTGGAAGCGGCGATCGACGCCGACACCAAGGCGATCTTTACCGAAACGCTCGGCAACCCCAACAGCGATATTCCGGATATAGACGCTCTTGCCGAAATTGCGCACCGTCACGGCATTCCGCTCGTGATCGACAACACCTTCGGTACGCCCTATCTCATCCGGCCGATCGAGCACGGAGCGGATATCGTAGTCCATTCGGCAACCAAATTTCTGGGCGGCCACGGTACGACGCTCGGCGGCATCATCGTCGATTCAGGTCAATTCGATTGGAAGAAGTCGGGCAGATATGCGCCCATCGCTTCGCCCAATCCGAGCTACCACGGCGTATCCTTTGCCGAGGCGGCAGGCCCCGCCGCGTTCGTGACCTACATCCGGGCGATCCTGCTCCGCGATACCGGAGCCGCCATTTCGCCGTTCAACGCGTTTTTGCTTCTGCAAGGTGTGGAAACGCTCTCTCTTCGGCTCGAACGGCACGCCGAAAACACCCGTCGCGTGGTAGAATACCTGAAAAATCACCCGAAAGTGGCGAGAGTCAATCACCCGTCCCTGCCGGATCATCCGGATCACGCCCTCTACGAGCGCTATTTTCCGCGGGGCGGCGGGTCGATCTTTACGTTTGACATCAAAGGGGGACAAAAAGAGGCGTTTGCCTTCATCGACGCGTTGGAAATTTTTTCTCTGCTTGCCAACGTCGCCGACGTAAAATCCCTCGTTATCCATCCGGCGACCACAACGCATTCCCAACTTTCAAAAGAAGAACTGGAAGAACAGAATATCCGGGAAGGCACGATCCGTCTTTCGATCGGGACCGAGCATATCGACGATATTCTGGCTGATCTGGAAAGGGGATTTGCGGCTGTCTGACAGTTTTTGAACCCATAGGAGGATCCTTCATGCCGATCAAAATTCCGCGCGACCTGCCCGCCGCGTCAACGTTGAAAGAAGAAAATATATTCGTCATGGATCTGGAACGGGCGGAAAGCCAGAATATCCGTCCCTTGCGGATTCTTGTGCTCAACCTGATGCCCACCAAGATCGTAACCGAAACGCAGTTGGCGAGATTGCTCGGCAACACGCCATTGCAGATCGAGATGGATCTGCTTGCCGTGAGCCGGATCCCGAAAAACACGGCGCAGGAGCACATGATCTCTTTCTATAAAAATTTTTCCGAGGTAAAGGAAGAATTTTACGACGGCATGATCATCACCGGCGCGCCGGTGGAGCAGATGCCGTTTGAAGAGGTGGATTACTGGGGAGAGCTTTGCGAGATCATGGAGTGGAGCCGTTCGCACGTTTACAGCACCTTCCACATCTGCTGGGGCGCGCAGGCAGGGCTTTACTATCATTTCGGGATCGAAAAACGCCTGTTGCCGCAGAAATTATTCGGCGTTTACGCGCATCGCGTCACGCATAAGGGATCCATTCTGTTCCGAGGATTTGACGACGCCTTTTTCGTGCCGCATTCCAGATACACCGCGGTCGACCGGGAGCAGATCCTTGCCGAGCCGCGGCTGAAAATCCTTGCCGAGAGCGAGGAGGCAGGGGTCTATGCCGTTTCCACCGACGGCGGTCGGCAAATTTTCATCACCGGGCATTCCGAATACGATGCCGATACGCTCGCAAAAGAATATTGGAGAGACCGCAAGGCAGGGCTGGGCACGGCGCTCCCGAAAAACTATTTTCCGAATGACGACGACAGCCGCGCGCCGATTTGCAGTTGGCGGTCGAGCGCGAACCTGCTCTTCTCCAACTGGCTCAACTATTTCGTCTATCAGGCAACGCCCTACGACGTGAAGTCCATTACTTCCTTTTAAGATAATAAAACCGGGGACAACCGTTTTTCGGCGGTTATCCCCGGCATTTTTCTGTTTTAGGGCTGAATGATTTTTCCGTTTGTCAAAACCTCTCGGATGTTCAGATCCTTGTCAACCACCAGCAGGTCGGCGACCTTTCCCGGCGTGATACTGCCGACGCGGTTGTCGATCCCGACGGCGCGCGCCGGCTGGATCGTTGCACACGGCACGGCGGATTCGAGCGGGACCGAGGCGAACCGCATCAGATTTTTTACGCCGTCCCAGAGGTTGAGGGTACTGCCGGCGAGTTTGCCGTCGGAAGTTTCGGCGCGACCGTTCCGAACGACCACCGGTTGCCCGGCGATCGAGTAGCTTCCGTCCGGACAGCCGGTCGCCTCCATCGAGTCGGAAACAAGGATCAGCCGGTCGCGCTTGCATTGATCAATCAATTTCACCATTTCGGGGCAGACGTGGATTCCGTCGGCGATCAGTTCGGCGTAGGCGTCTGAGGTCAAAGCCGTGCAAACGGCGCCGCCGGCGCGGTGATGCAGGGGCGGCATGGCGTTGCAGAGGTGGGTGAAGCAGGTCACGCCGCGACGGAGGGCAAGCTCCGCCTCTTTTGCGGTTGCCATGGTGTGCCCGAGCGAGAGCGTCGCGCCAAATCGCTTGGCGCAGGCGGCAAACGAGCCGTCTATATCCAGCTCCCACGCGGCGCTGACATGACAGGGCAGGGAGATGCCGGAGAGGATCGACTCCAATTCGGAAGGGTCGAGCGGCGCGAGCAGTTCGGGGGCGTGTGCGCCTCTTTTTTCGGGATGGAGGTAGCGACCTTCGAGATGAATGCCTGCAAAACCGACCGCCGTGATATGGACAACGGCATCTTTCCATTGTTCCACCGTTGCGGAAGCCAGCGTCGGGAAGAGAGAGGTCACGCCGTGACGCGCGTAATCCTCTTTCATTTTTTGCATTTGCGAGTCGGTCGCGCTCACGAAATCATATCCCGCGCGCCCGTGGGTGTGAATATCCACAAGCCCCGGAAGCAGGTATTTTCCCGAGCAATCGATTTCCTCGTCTGCGTCGCCGTCGCCGCCGACCGAACGAATGAATCCGTCCCCGGTGCAGACTGTCGTTTTGTGCAAACGTCCGTCGTCGAGCAGGACGGCGGCGTTTTTCCATTTGCGCGTCATGGCTTTTCTCCTTTCGGAAAATGTGCTGATATGATTATAGCACAGATCGCCGCGCCTTGCAAGTTTTTTTGTTCATTATATATTGTTTGTTCTTTTCAAAAAAATTGCGCTCCTGAAAAATGAATAGAACGAACTAAAATGAAAAAATATTCATAAAAATTGCCAAAACCGCTATTTTTATGCATTTTTGAGGAAGTTATCCGGAAAGGATTTGAAATTTTGCAAAAAGGAAGCAAAAAAACGTTGAAAAGAAACTCTCCGGGCAGGGAAAGGGGCGAAAATCCTTTTCCGCAACTTGCATTTCGGAAAAAGCGGAGAAAGCCAAAAGCCGGAATTTCCGGCGGAAAAGAATGTGAAAAGAATCGAACGGAACTTTTTCAGCGCAGACGGAAAAAATTACTATACGGGACGAAATCGGGTGATCCCGGAGATCAAATTTTCATATAATAAATATAGCGGACGTTGCGGTTTTTTCGCGAAAATGCGTTTTTTTATCATCATTTGTATTTTTTTTTAAAAAAAGCTTGACTTTTGAAAAAGAATATGGTATGATGTAGAAGCAGTTTACTACATAATTCCCCCCGTGGCGAAAAAACAGGACGGATTATGCCGTAAAAAACACAACAAAAAAAGGAGAATGCCCAAATGAATACGGATTACCGCGCTCCCGTTCGGAGCATCCGACCCCCTTAGCAGGGCTGCCCTGTTATACTATTGGTTCCAATTTTAAAATCTATTTTCAAGAAAGGATTTGAAAAACATGAAAAGAAAAATTTTGTCCCTGGTTCTCGCTTGTGTAATGATCTTCGGTGTATTCTCTTTTGTGGGATGCAACGATGAACTGAAGAGCCAGATCAGCGACCTGGAAGCACAGGTGAATGATCTGAAGAACCAATCCGCTGCGAACGCCGCAAAGGCAGACAGTGCCGCGGCTGACGCTGCAAAAGCTCTCTCCAATGACAAGACGGAAGCTTTGGAGAGCTCGATCGAAGCCGCCATCGCAAAGGCACAGGCTGACCTTGCCGCTGCGCAGGAAGCTCTCGACGCTGCGATCGCGCAGGCGAACGCTGCTGCCGCTGCTGCCGCTAGCCAGGCAAGTGCTGCCGCTAACCAGGCAAGTGCTGCCGCAAGCCAGGCCGCTGCCGACATTGCAGCCGCAAGAGCTGCACTGCAGGCGCAGATCAATGGCGCAGTTGCGCTTGCCGACTGGAATGCCGCAACCGCTGTGATCCCCGGACTGCTGGATGATCTGGATGAAGATTACGAGAATGCCGTTCAGGATATGGAATTCGTCGGACTCTTCACCGAAGGTGAATTCGAGCTGCTTTACACCTACTACAAGACCGCGAAGGTCAAACTGATCAGAGCGACCTCCGTTGCAAACGCGAACGCTGTTTTGGATGAGTTCAACGCGAATGCGGACAGCATCAGACCGATTGGAATCACCGAGATCTACAACCGGATGAAGCAGTACGTTGCGATCCATGATGACAGCACGCACAATACGTACATCACGTACGAGATGAGAGATGACATCGTTGATCTCTGGGATGCTTACAGCGAATGGCTTGAGAACTCCGAAAAGATCCCTGCAGACTTCGATGCGTTCATTCTGGAGAAGACCGGAACCGCACTGAACCCGACCTTCGCTAGCACTGTTTCGAAGTATAAGAACAGTGTTGTGAAGCGTTCCAACAAGCTCGAAACGGCTGAGGAAGAAGCGGCTGATATCAACGCAGATCTGGCTATTCTGGCTTCCGACATCAACAACGTCGCTCCTGATGTTGTGAAAGCAAACTGGATGCTGAAAGAAGAGATCCGCGAAGCGATCGAAGATTGGGATAACACCTACTTCACCGGTAGCTACGCATTCGAGAAGCCCGCAACGCAGTATCCGAACGGCTCGGTCAACTATCAGCTGGTCGATCATGCTCTGTTTGCATCGTGCGAAGATACGCTGTTCACGCTCGTTTCGAACTTCCTCGCTGCTGCACGCAGATTCATCGCAAGTCTCTATGCGATCGGCGATGTGAACCTGCTCAGCTACGGTCGGATCAACGCCGCTAAGAAGGCGTATAACGATCTGGTCATCGAGAAGCAGATCGCAGACTTCAGCTTCGTCTTCAATGTGGAGGGCGAGACCCTTGCTGATCTCTACGACATCCTTGCAAAGAAAGAAAACACGTATAAAGAACTCGTTGCCGAAGCAACCGCTGCTTACATCGAAGTCGTTGACGTGGAAGACCTGCAGAAGATCGCGGATCTCTCCAAGGAAGACTTCAAGAACAGCGATAACTTCGATATGAAGCAGGAGATCACCGGCTTCGTAGACGGCGACCCGATCGAGGGTATTATCGGTTACCATGATGGCGATCCCATCTATGAGCAGACCGGCTATGAGATGGAGCCCATCTATTCGAATGTTGGAGGCGAGTATGTGATCACCGGCTACAAGCAGGGTGCTCCGATCTTCGATATCGTTGGCTACGAACAGATTCCTGACTATGGTACCGTCGGCTATGAACTGATTCCTGTCTACGGCGATCCCGAGCTGAACACCGAGAACGACTACCCGACCGTTTGGGTTGACGAGATTCTCGCATGGTTCGCAGAGTACGGCGTATGGACTGAAGAAACCGAAGAGGCGGCAAGCGAGATCGTCTTCACGGATGAGTTTGCTACCGCTTGGAGCTGGCCTGAAAACTACAGAAGCGTGAAAGTTTCCGAGATCGTTAAGGACGCTATCGTTACCGCGACCGACACCGTGACCGGCTACGTCATGGGCGAAACGGTTCCGGCTGTTGCGAAGACCGAGGACGGCTACGTTGTAGAAAACGTGGATGCTCTGCTCGAGAATCACTACATTGTGGTTGCTGAATTCGATCTGAGAGTGATCATCGCAGCGATCGAAGGCCTCTATGAGCTGACGCCCGAAGGCGGAGACGACTTCGAGGGCTACACCGAAACCGTATGGGTTGGTGAGCACGTAGAATACGGCGAAGGGCAGGAAGAGAACATCGTAGAGGACTACGAGGATGTTGAGCATTCCGCTGAAGAAGTTCGCGATGCTTACAACCGGAAGATCGAGGTGCTCCAGTCCCTGATGGCACGCTACAAGGCAATTTACGGCGAAAATCCGGCTCTGACCGTTGATCTCAACAGAATGTTCGCGATCGAAGTTCTGACCTACATGGCGAACTACGAGAAGTCTCTGCTGACCGGCGAGCAGGCATACGAGCTCGAAGGTGCTGACATCGCGGTTGCAGGTATCCACAAGATCCTCACGCAGGTGAAGGTTGATCTGGCAGCTGCTGAAACGAACGAAGAGATCGAAGAGATCGTCGGCTTGACCTTCAATATGTTCCTGGCAATTATGAATCTCCGCGCAGAGTATGCAGATGCAATTGCATACGTGGCAGAAAGCGGCGCTTCCAGTGAACTGATTGAGTTCGTGAAGGGCGAGATCCGCAACGCGTTCATCAACGCAGTGCTGACCGAAAAGCTCGTCGATGATCCTGATGCACAGTCCCTGCTGTATAGATACGCCAAGGCAGAGGGCATCCTGGGTATCGAGAACACCGTTTCGCTCACGATTGCTGAGTTCGAACTGCACGAGGCTGAGGTTGACGACTAATCGAAAACCTTGAGTCCTAAAAAAGGGGGCTTCCCGCCAATGGCGGGGAGCCCCCCGGCTTTTGCGATTTCTTCCCATTTTCCGCGCCTGAACAGATCTGAAAGAAAAAATCAAAAAACGCTTGACAAATCAAGCGAATCCGTGTATAATAGTAGGGCAAGGCAGGAAATGCAAAGGCGACTGTCGTGTGGGTATTCGGAGAAGTACTCAAGAGGCCGAAGAGGCGCCCCTGCTAAGGGTGTAGGTCGGGCAACCGGCGCGAGAGTTCAAATCTCTCCTTCTCCGCCAGGAAACGGGGTTGTAAGTTTTTTTACAACCCCGTCTCTTAGTAATTCCGAAATGAACTTCTTTGAAAAGAAAAAAGGAGCAGTTAAAAATGAAGGTCCTCGATTACAACGTTTATAGTCCCCGTCCCTCCGAAACGCGCGCGCAGAACGTGCTGAAAACGATCCAAAAACGCGATCCGGACGTGATCTGCCTGCAAGAGGTCACGCCCACGTGGATGCAGATCCTGCAAACAAACCTTTCGGATTGCTACGGGATCACGGGAGAGGCGCGCGAAGAAGGTCGGGACGCCGAATATAATCCCGTGCTTTATAAAAAGGAGCTTTACTCGCTGGCAGACCAGAAAACGTTCTGGCTTTCGGAAACCCCGACCGTCGTTTCCAGATTGCCGGAGTCCAAATACTACCGGATCTGCACCGTCACGGTTCTGATAGAAAAGGCAACGGGCAAGCGCGTCAGAGTTGTCTGCGTGCACATGGATTACGTGCAGGAGGCGGCGCAGCGGCAGGCGGAGGTCCTGTTGCAGCTTTTGCGCGCCGAGGAGCCGATGCCAACGGTATTCTGCGGCGATCTGAACACGATGAAATGGAACGACGCCTACAAAACGTTAGCGGCTTCTGAATATTCCGATGCGGAGGACGTTGCGGAAGACAAAATTGTAGTTCCCACCTTCCAGAAATTCGGAAAGAACGCCGATACGATTGATTTTTGCTTTGTCAAAGACGTCAAGGTGAAGTATTTTTTGGTGGAGGAAGTGAAAATCGACGGAGAATATCCCTCCGACCATAATCCCGTCTATCTGGAAGTGGAATTCGATTGAGAAATCCGATAAAAAGCAGTCCGATAAAACCAAAGAGAGCGAAACGCGATCGCGTTCCGCTCTCTTTTCGCAGTGCATTCGTTAAAAAACGTTCCTTATTCAAAGCGGATCTGATTGATCCACAGCGCTTGATCGTAATTCCGACCGATCTTCGCGTCAAAAAAGGGGGGGTGGAGAAAGATTTCCGCAGTCAGAGAGAAGATTTATGCTTTTTCTCCCCGGATCACCGTATAGAAATACAAAGCCATTTATATTGTGATTCAAATGCTGAAAACAGAGGACATCTTCACCACCAGTGATGGATTTTGCGGAATCGACGATCTGTTAAAGCCAAGTGATGATCTTTGATACAAGCAATATGAAACACTTTTGGATTAATGTCAAACGTCACTTCTGAACGAACGTTTTTGACGACGAATGTGAAGTAATAATATCCGTTCGGGGCAGGCAAGGGATTGCCGGATGCCTGAATAGCGGAATAAAGCTTCGTGCTGTTCAGATTTGCCGTTTTATCGTTGACCGTTACTTCAAATCCAAGGTATTTCACGTCGGTATAGTTTCCGGCAACTGCCGTGAATTCATCGGGGATATGGAGAAGTCCCACAAAACGAACCGAATGATCGGATTCCCGGATCTGAACACCGGCAATCTTTATCGTCACAGCCGAATCGCCGTAGCTTCCGCTGGCAATGATCAAAGCGTTGATTGCGCTGGCGTTATCGGTCCCGCCAACTTCGGGATAGATTCTGCGACTATAGTTTGTAGTATCGTTTTTGATATCCCAACGGAAGGCAATTCCACCAGTCGCCTGGAAGCGACCGAATGGAGCAATAGAAGAATCCGAGCCAGCCGGGCAGATCACCGAGCCGGAGAGATCAAGAATAGTAAAATCTGATTTATTACCTTCCTGAAAATATCCGATTAAACCGCCCACAAACGTGGTTGCACCCGCGCCTGCCACAACGTTTACAGTGCTTTCTACCGTGCAATTGGTGATTGCAAGCGTTGCCGCATCACCGTCATAGCATCCTACGACCGAGCCGATACCGGCATAGCCGTTCGCTACACACGTAACAGTTCCGTTTTTCACGGTGACATTATCAATTGTAGCACCGGCTTTTGCGTGACCGACGATCGCACCGGTTCCGCATTGACCGTAGGAAACCGTTCCGTCATTGCCGGAGGTGTCGGTGTTGCAAACGTAGAAGCCGTCAAGAGTAAAGTTTTGAATGGTCGCGCCCATTGCCCCGGGGAACATTCCCGCTTCTTTTGCCCAAGAAACGGATGCTTTCACAACTAATCCTTTGATGGTATATCCTTGCCCGTCAAAGACGCCTTTGAAGTAGGTTGCGGTCGGCGAAACTTTAACAACACCGCTTGCATCGTACCAACCGGAAGAGGTGGTATCCGCGTTGAGTGTGATATCGTTTTCAAGCGTGATGGTTTGCCCGGGGAATTCAGATCCGTATTCCAAAAATGCTTTCAGGTCTTCACGACTGGAAATTTTCGGATTAGAGTCGGAACTGTTGAATATGCTTTTTGTAGCAGATGCACCGTAGCAACCGCTGGCAACAATATGTTCATTAATTGTTGAGGCATTATCTGCGCCATTGACATCCGGATAAATTCTTTTGTTGTAAAGTCCGGCTGTGTTTTTGATATCCCACCGGAAAGCGGTACTGCCGTTTGCCTTGAAGCGACCGAAAGGAGCAATAGACGAATCTGAGCCAGCCGGTTGGATGATGGAGTTGGAGAGATCAAGAACGGTAAAGTCGGATTTGTTGTTATCTTCAAAGTATCCGATCATACCGCCAACGAATCCGGTCATGCCGGAACCTGCCACAACGGTAACGGTATCTTCTACCGTGCAGTTGGTAATCGCAAGTGTCGTTTCGCCATTACCATCATATACGCCGACCATTGTTCCGATGCCGGCATATCCGTTTGCAACGCTGGTCACAGTGCCGTTTTTCAGTGTGATGTTGTCAAGCGTTGCACCGTGCTTTGCATGACCGACCACTGCGGCGGCTCCACAATAACCGTAAGAAACCGTTGCCTCGTTACCGGATGTATCAGGATCGCATACATAAAAACCGTCAAGAGTGAAATTGCGAACAGTTGCGCCGTCACTTACGCCAGCAAACATACCGCAACTCTTGTGCCATCCGCCATAGGTCTTGACGACCAAGCCCTTGATGGTATAACCCTGTCCATCAAATGTTCCGTTGAACCAAGCGCGGTTATTGGCTTGAAGGTTGATCACAGTCACGCCACCCGCGTTATACCAACCTGAAGAGGTGGTGTCAGCATTCAGGGTAATATCGTTCTGGAGCGTGATTGTCTTTCCACTGAAAGAGTTGCCGGATTCCAGAAATGCTTTCAGATCCGCCGCTGTTGTGATCGTTGGGTTCGCGTCGGACGCGTTGAAGTTGTCTGCCGAAACCGTAGTAATGGCAAACGGGACGAGTGCCAGCAAGATCATCGCGCTTGCCAGAAATGCTACGAAAATTCTTTTCATAATCTAACAAGTCACCGGTCAGGATGGTCTGATCCGACATTGCCGCATATGCAAAGGAGAGATCCACAACGTCTGCGGAATCACCGTTGGCGTGCCACAAACGGTGTTCATATGTACTCAACAGTGCTGGGTTTGCTTCGGCAAAATCTTTTTTATTACAGTAATTGAAGTGTGCGTCAGAGAACTGAACGATCTCTAAAGGCTTCATTCTCGGCTTTTTGCTATGGATCATTACTTCACGCACCATCGGTCCATCCTCGTATGAATAGATCCATCGGTTTGGATCGTTACAGTTTCCGACAACGTCGTGCGGTATTCCGTAATTTCGATTGGCGATTTTAATTTCTTCGAGTGTTTTGAAAAGTTCGTCCCGCATCTTTTCATCAAATTGTTCGTCATGTACCGCTTCCCGCGCTTTTTTATACACGTTCAATGCAGCGGTTTTTGCGAGGACCGAATGCGCGTTTTCAAACAATTTCGGAAGATCGGAACAGGCAAACGATTTTTCAGGAAGACGCGGGCAGGGAACTCCCGGCAAAAAACCGTTTGCGGCTGCCTGATAGAGGTCCCGTGCCTGTGGATGATCATAGGGAACACCCGGCAACTCCTCATATTTGTTCAGTTCCGGTAACATTTGCAGAACGCGCTCTGTCAGAGAAGCAAGTTCCTTTGGTGAGAGCACCCGGCTTTTTTCTTGGTTCATAACGCGATGCCTTTCCTTAAACGTATAAACTTATCTTTATTGTATAGGAATTTTGAAGGGGAAGTCAACGGCAAAATTGGTTTATTATGTGGCGATTTCTGAAAAACTGAAGGGAAATGACTTCTTGCTTTTTCTGTATCGAGATTCTTTTCTTGTTATTCTTCCCTTTGTCGGTCCACCGTGAACCTACCCACGGTCCAACGTTTGGGCAGAGTTATCTCTTGGGCGTGCTGATATGAATTTTTCGACTTTTTACCGTAAACAGGAGCGAGCTTTTCGCTCCTGTTTTTCGAAATCTTTGCTCGGTTTGAACATATCCGCTTCGTTTCAGATCTTCAATTGCCCTTTTGCCCGTTGACCTTGACAGGGACAGATCTTTTGCGATCCTTCTCTCGGACGGCCAGCATTGCCCATCTTTGTTTGCCCGATTCGAGAGGTACAGATATACCGTTATCGCACGGCTCGGCAGACGGTCGCTGTAGATGCTATCAAACCAGTTGTTCATCCCATTTGTCCTTCTTCAAATTTCTTGGGATCCGTTTTGAGCAATCTGGGATCTCTATTTGCTCTTGTCCTTGCTTTGTTTATGCTGTTTGTCGGCTGTACCGATCCGGGCAAGGACAAGAGCGCGGATACGGCCGAAACGACCGCTGAAAATGTTGTCAACCCGTCGGAACAAGCCGTCACGACCGACACGGATTCCAACGGCGGCGAACAAGATTCCGGCGATGGGAACGATCCCGGCGGCGTGGAACTGCCGATCGACCATTTCGGCAATTGATAAGAATACCAAATCAAAAGTAGGGGTGACCGAATCGGTCACCCCTGAAAAATTGTGGAATCCTTTCAGTTGCTTTTGCTCGATAGTTATTTTCTTCGCATTATGTCGAAGATTACCGGACTTGAACCATGTGACGGAGGTTTCGCTCGCCTCTGGCTCGCTCCACCTTTGTGCAGGGATGTTCCATCCCTGCACAGGATTTACCATGCCCAAAGTTCAGCAGGGAAGCAAAAACGAAGGGACGGCTGATGCCGTCCCTTCGTTTTTGGCTCCCCCTACTGGACTTGAACCAGTGACACCCTGATTAACAGTCAGGT
>CAMYUQ010000044.1 GCA_947302045.1 uncultured Clostridia bacterium | reverse complement strand
AGACGGTAATCTGAATCCGAAATCGACGAGGTTCTGCTTTCTCGCGCGGTCGCCCGCGCTCATTCCGCGCACCTGCGGGATCATCACGTGGGATTCGTCAATGAACATGATATAATCTTCCGGGAAATAATCGAGCAGGGTGAACGGAGTAGATCCGGCAGGACGGCCCGCCAGAATACGGGAATAATTTTCAACGCCCGAGCAGAAGCCGATCTCGCGCAGCATTTCCAGATCGTATTTCACGCGCTCCCGGATCCGTTGCGCTTCCAGCAGTTTATTTTCGGATTCAAAATAGCGTACCCGCTCTTCCATCTCCCGTTCGATCTCGGCGAGCGCCTGCTCGCGCTTTTCGTCCGAGACGGCGTAGTGCGTTGCAGGATAGATCGCCGCATAAGACAGAATGCGTTTGAGCTCCCCCGTTACGATATCGATTTCGCTGATCCGGTCGATCTCGTCCCCGAAGAATTCTACGCGGATCGCCGCGTGATTCATATTAGAGGGCACTATCTCAACCGTATCGCCGTTGACGCGAAAGGCGTCGCGCGTCAGCTGCATATCGTTGCGGTTGTAGCTGTTGGCAACCAGTTTCCGGATCAGAATATCCCGCCCCATCTGCATTCCCGGACGGATCGCCAGAACCAGCCCCTGATATTCGCTCGGATCCCCGAGAGAATAAATGCAGGAAACGGACGCGACGATAATGACGTCCCTCCGCTCAAACAACGCGCTGGTGGCGCTGTGACGCAAACGGTCGATCTCGTCATTGATGAGCGCGTCTTTTTCAATATACATATCTTTTCCGGGAATATATGCTTCCGGCTGATAGTAGTCGTAGTAGGAAACGAAAAATTCCACTGCGTTATCGGGAAAAAATTCCCGCATTTCCGAGCAGATCTGGGTCGCGAGCGTCTTATTCGGTTCCAGAATGAGCACCGGACGGTTGAGATTGGCAATCACGTTCGCCATAGTGAAAGTCTTGCCCGATCCCGTCACGCCGAGGAGCGTCTGCATCTTGTCGCCGCGGCGCAGTCCTTCCGTCAGTGTCGCGATCGCCTCGGGCTGATCTCCGGTCGGTTTGAAATCACTTTTGAGTTGGAAACCTGCCATCTGCCCCTCCTTTCCCGAAATCCGACGGATCCCGGCAGAATCGAAAAGTCTGAAATCTTCTTTCATTTTATCACAATACGGATATAAAGTCAACAGAAAAAGTCCGGAAAAACCGAATCGGCGGAAAAATCGGAAATTATCTTGACTTTCGGGACAATATCTGCTATAATAGCATCACCGTACGACGGGGTGTGGCTCAGTTGGTAGAGCGGGTGGTTTGGGACCATCAGGTCGCACGTTCGAATCGTGTCACTCCGACCATCGTACGAGGGGCGGAAGAGCCGGTCTTCTGCCCCTCGTATGATTTTATAAAGCGGTTCAAACCGCTTGACTGTAAAAAGAAAGGATAGATCATGAACATGAAAACAAAATGGAAAGTCGAGTTGATTTTCGGCATCGCATTGACGCTCCTGTTTGCAATATGGACAGTTTTGATCCTTTGCGTGGACGTCCAACCGGTTGGACAGAACGGTACGAACATCGGGTTCGCCTCGCTTAACACCCGCTTCCATGCATGGACAGGCGAACATCTGGCGATCTACACGATCACCGACTGGCTCGGGCTGGTTCCGATCGCAATCTGCGTCTGCTTCGGCGGTTTCGGACTTTATCAGCTCATCAAACGGAAAAGTCTGAAAAAGGTCGACGCCGATATCATTCTGCTCGGCGTTTACTACATCCTCGTGATCCTCGGATATCTGATTTTCGAGATGATCCCGATCAATTACAGACCGATCCTGATCGAGGGCAGATTGGAAGCTTCCTATCCCTCCTCCACCACTCTGCTGGTGCTCTCCGTCATGCCTACCCTTTTATTTGAAATCAATCGGAGATGCCGCCGCGCTCTCATCCGGAATCTGACCCTCGTCTTTGTCGTTCTCTTCTCCGGCTTTATGGTGATCGGGCGGCTCGTCTCGGGCGTGCACTGGATCACCGATATCATCGGAGCAATTCTTCTCAGCGCCGGGTTATATCTGCTCTTCCGCTCGGCGGTTCTCCTTGCCGACGAAAAAAAGAGAAGCCGTGCGGCGGCATAACATTCCCGATCAAACGAAATAATCTGCGAAAAAACAAGAACCGAAACAGAAGTGCCGGATCCCTTACATAGGGTTCCCGGCACTCTTTTTATGACTTATTTTTACCATTTCAGAAAATAATATTATTTTTTTTAATTATTTTTCATTTTCACTTGACATTTTGGGTAAATTATTATATAATAACAACATCATTGATTGAAAAGAGGAGGATTTTATGATCGAAGCCTCAAACCGTTCTTTGATGAAAAACGTGACCGCTCCCGGCGTTGAGGATGAAGCGGTAAACATTCGTGTGGAATCGCACCGGATCGGCGACGGTTGGCATCCCGTTGTCCTGCACTGGCACAACTACTGCGAATTTGAATTTGTGCTCTCCGGAGAGGGGACCCATACGCTGAACAACGTTCCCTTAACGATCCACCGCGGCTCCGCTTACCTCTGCATGATGGAAGACTTCCACAAGATCAAAAATGCGCCCGACAGTATCTTGAAGATCCTGAACGTCAAATTTCAGGAATCTTCCATTCAACGTCCGCTTCTGGAACAACTTTACCGCCTCGACCATCACCGCTACTGTTCCATCGAATCCGATGAGGAAATTACGCAGATGGCTACGATGCTTGACATCCTGCAAAAAGCGATCGCCGACAAGCAATCGGATCCCCTCATCCGGAAAATCCTGATGGAATGTACGCTCAATCAGATCCTCTCGCTGTTTGTTCTGCACTGCGTATCCGACGACAGCGACCCCATCAGCAAAGAAAAACGACGGATCCAGCTGGCGATCTCCTATATTCATAAAAACTTTACGAGGGATATTTCTCAGGAAGAAGTTGCCAAGAACGTGGGGCTTTCGGCAAACTACTTCTCTGCCCTCTTCAAAGCGCAAATGGGTTGCAGCTATTCCGCGTACGTGCTCAACCTGCGTCTCAAATACGCCCGCAGTCTGATCGAGAGCGAACACATTACCAAGGTTTCCAACATTGCTTCCATGGTGGGACTGTCCTCGATTTCCTACTTCATTAAGGCGTTCAAGAGCAAATATGAAAAAACGCCGAAAGAAATGATCGAAGAAGTCAAGAAAAAATAATTCCGAACAGCAAAAGAGTTCGGATCACGGCAATTCCGCGATCCGAACCTTTTTTTCTGCAAAAAATTATTTTCCCCAACGACTCATGGGACAGATCTCATAAAACCGCTCATTCCGGTCGTCTTTTTCAAAATAGGGCTTGCAGGCGACCGCCAGCCGCATTTTGTCCTTGACTGCCGCCTCCACCGTGATCC
This sequence comes from uncultured Clostridia bacterium, assembly GCA_947302045.1. GTDB lineage: Bacteria > Bacillota > Clostridia > Oscillospirales > CAG-272 > UMGS1865. The sequence continues at coordinate 9,961 of CAMYUQ010000044.1, read as the reverse complement.
TGGTAAATCCGCCGTCTTGCGGCTCCGAAGCAAATTTTGCGGGACTTCCGACGCCCGAGAGTTTACAAACGATCCTTTTCCCGTTTTGTTCCAAAATCAACGTCCGGCTGGAAAGGTGCTCCACATTCGCCCGCGTCCATGCCGACCACACAGCCCGGCAGGGCTTTGAAACGGCGATCTCATCCTGAATGACCGAGACCCTGCGGTTTTGCGTGAGCAGGATCCCGCGTTTGCCGCGCAGAATCACGTCTTTGGTTCCGCTCATATCGACCACCGCAAACGCACGGTCGGCAGAAGTCCGAACTTCCAGAATTTTCGCGTCGGCGTCCGGATTCTGATCCGGAAGGTCTCCGTCGGTCGGGTCTATGACAAGGGTGTTCTGTCCCTGCGCGCGGCTGCGTACCGCCCGGGAAAGTTTCTCCACGCCTCCCGTTTCGACGAAGAAGCGTTCTCCCTGCGATTCCAGAATGAAACTGCCCGCATCCAGCTCTCCGCTGAACGTATTATTCTTTCCGCCGTGCAATCCGAGCAATTCGTCGTTTGCGCCGAAGCCCGAGCGCAGGGCAACCAGCCCCGCTTTCCGGTAAACCGCGTCGAGAGGCAACTCCACGCGCAGTTTTTCGGGAACGTTGACCAAAGAGGCAAAAATCAGATCAAACAAGTCCGCCTGTTTGGTTCCTGCCCGCAATTCCCTGCGCCGCCACCATGCCGGGATCATACTGCCGTAATGCAGTGAAAACCACGGCAAAACTGCCGTATCCATCGGAACCGCCGCATTTGCACCTACGTTCCATGCGCCGTTTCCGGTTTCCATCGCCATCGGGAAACGTGCCGTTGCCGCAAAGCCGGGAAGCCGATCAAGCCCGTAGGTTTTCCCACAGGCACATTTCAGCATGGCGAGAAGCGAAACCAATGCGCGCGTGCCGCGCGACCACGCCTCGGCCCCCTCCGCAAATCCGCCGTCCGGCGCGTACGCTTCGAAACTTTCCGCGGCATGGAACAGGACACGATCCAGAAGTTTGTTCGCCGTTTCCGGATAGACATCCGCCAAAGCCAGTGCCAACGCCGCAATTCCGGCATTGATCTCGGACGCCGCAGCGGTTCCGACCCGCCACATTTTTCCCTTGCCGTTGTATGCGTCAACCGCCGGGCGCATGGCGTTCCGGAGCATCGCCCGCTCAAATCTCGCTTTCTGCGCCTCACTCCACGCACTGCGGCACCAGTCGTAACCGATCGCCATTGCATAACCGAGCGTCGCCGCATTCACAAAATCGGCGCCGTCCCAATCGGTGAGTGCCGCAAACGCTTCCTCTTCTGCCGCGACCCGTTCCGCATAATGCCGCTCGCCAGACAGGCAAAATAGGATCGAAAAACCGATGATCCGTTCTTTCGCCAGCCGGTAAACTTCGAGTCGCTCCGCCGGTGTTTCCGGGAGCGACAGGGCAAGCGGCCGGGCACGGTATGCCTCGCTCCGTTTGCCAAACCGTTCCTTCCAATCGCGCACCTGCGCCGAAAGCACCTCTTCCGTCTTCACGCGGCGGCGCAGATTCATCCACTCCTCGCGGGAGCAGAAGAGTCTTCCGCGATCCGGATTTGAAAATCTCTTATGCAGATCTTCCAGAATTTCCCTTCCGTTCGGCTGAGGCAATGCCAGCTCTTTCTGCAAATTCCAAAGCATCGGCTCTTCCGATACGGGATCGAAAATATCCTTGCGGTTGGATAGAACGATCAGTCCCATCGGATCGATAAAGATCTGCCGGTAGCGGAAGAAATCCCGAACGAATTCCACTGGGAAAAAGAGCATCCCCGCGCGAACGGCCGGTTTGAATCCAAGTGCGACCGGAGTACCGTCCACGGTATAGGTATTCTTTTGCGCGGAAAACGCATATTTCTTTCTCCGGTACAGGAAATTCAGCGTTTTTTCTTTGTTGTCGGCAACCGGAAGATGCCCGAGAATCGCCGCCGGCGGCGTCATGGGAACCCATAGCACACCTTTTTCTTCAAACGGTCTGGCGTCCGGATCTCCGTCCAGAGAATTCGGGATCCGACGACGGTCCACGATCGAATAGCTCCCGTTTCTGGAAAAAACCGCCGCGCCTTTCAACTCCGGCATTTTGGTATACAGATAGGGAGCCAAGCCCTCCCAGCCGAAGAAGCTGTCGATATAAAGAACCGTTTCGGTGCTGTTGGATTGTCCGCCGTCCCAAGCGTCCAGAACGATCGCCTCGACCGCATCCCATCCTGCGGGATCCCGGCGCGCGCGCAGAAGCGTGCGATCCACGCGGTAGTCGTTCCAACCGTTGTGCGTGATCGGCAGCGTGCAAAGATAGCCCCCCGTTCCCTTTTCCGCGCCGCTTTCAAACCGCAGGACGAAAGAGCCGCCCGCACCGTTTACCGAAAACACCGAAAAGGTGAAAAAGCGATATGCCGTAAGGTCGGGTTCGGAAAGCGCGAATCTCACGCTGTGCGTATCGGCAAACCGCCAGGCCGCCGTCATGTGCGCGCTCTTCTGGTGTTTCAGATCCGGGAGCAGACCGTTGGATTCGATCATGCCGTAATCATTCATATCCAGCAGGCATTTCGCCTCGCCGAACACCGGTTGCTCCACGCAGCTCCTGACGTTCTTTCTCATTGTTTTCTTTCCTTTCCCGAAAGCGTTTTGACAAAGCGCATAAAATCTTCTCTTCCCCTTGCCGTGCAGGGATATACGCCTGCGTCTTCGAGAACGCCCTCAAACGTTCTGCCGATCTCGCGGTTCAAAACTTCCGGCACGTTCACCCGTTTCCAGTCGTAATGATCCGCGAAAGAAGCTACCCAAACGGCGTGCTTTGCCGTTGCTTCGGTTGCATTCAGATCGCCGCCCGATGCAAGGATCTGCGCCACCTGCTCCATCTCTTTTTTCAGTCTCGCCGGCAAAATCGCCAGCCCCATGACTTCGATCAGCCCGATATTCTCTTTCTTGATATTATGTTTATCCGCGTGCGGATGGAAGATCCCCAGCGGATGCTCCTCTGTCGTACGGTTGTTTCGCAGCACGAGGTCCAGTTCAAACGCCTCGCCGCGGCGCCGCGCGATGGGCGTGATGGTATTATGCGGCTCTCCATCGCTCTCGGCAAGCACCCCGGCATCCGGATCGGAATATCCCCTCCATGCCTGCAAGATCCGCTCCGCCAGTCTTTCCAGCGCGTCCCGGTTCTCCGAGCGAAGCCGGAGCACCGACATCGGCCAATGAACGATGCCTGCCTCAATCTCCTCGAATCCCGCAAATGTGATCGGGATTTCCACCTTTGCGCGCTCGATCGCAAAGGTATACCGACCGCCCTGCATATGTTCATGCGTCAGGATCGATCCGCCCACGATCGGCAGATCGGCGTTGGAGCCGATGAAATAATGCGGAAAGAGCGTCAGAAAATCGAACAGTCTGACAAACGTCTCCCGGTTGATCTTCATCGGCGTATGCTGCTCGGAAAGCACGATACAATGTTCGTTATAATAGACGTACGGCGAATATTGCAGGAACCATCTGCTCCCGTTCAGCGTGACCGGAATCAGCCGGTGGGACTGCCTTGCCGCACGCGTCAGACTGCCGGCAAAGCCCTCGTTTTCCCTGCAAAGCGCACAGGCGGGATAGCCGGACTGCTTTTGCTTCTTTGCCGCCGCGATCACTTTCGGGTCCTTTTCCGGCTTGGAAAGATTGACCGTGATATCCAGATCTCCGTATTTTCCGGAATAGATCCATTTCAAATCCTTTTTGATCCGGTCGGTGCGGATATAGTTGGTGTTCCGCGAAAAATCATAATACCAATTCGTCGCATCCTCGGGAGAGAATGCATAAAGCGCATCGAAATGAGCGATCACCTCGCTCGGCCGGGGGGTCAGGATCCCCATCAGTTTGGTATCGAACAGATCCCGCTCGGTCAGACTGTCCTTGGCGATCAGGTTCCGCTCTCCGGCAAAATCGCACAGATCCGAAAGGATTTCGGATACCGGACGGTCGGTCTTATCCCCCGCATCCGGCTCCAATTCCTCCATCCCAAGCGTCTCTGCCAGGCGGTTCGCCAGATAGACACGATCCAACTCTTTGCAAAGATCACGGGAAACCCCGTAACCGATCAATTCCCAAACCAATTCGCTGCCCGTTTTTTTCATCTTTTCTCTTTCTGTCCCTTCGCTCACCGACATGGTATTTTCCTCTGCTGTTCCGGGCTTCCGGGAGCAGATTTATATCTGAAATTATTATATCATACCCTCCCCGTCCTGTCAATAAGATTCTGCCCGAAAATTTCCGGATAAAGGAAATTTTCGGGCAGAAATTCACCGGTATTTTTCGGGGGTCGGATGTTCAAAAAAAATGTTGAGATTCCCGTCGGAAACGATGTAATCCACATCATCCGTATTTCCCTGATAAAAAGTTGACGTTTTGCCGAGTTTACTGCTGTCGCACAGCAAAATTTTCCGGCGCGCGTTCTTCATCATCACGTTTCGTACCGCAACTTCCTCGGGATAGCAATCGTAAAAGCTGCCGTCCCGCGAGACCGCCTGCACCGAAAACAGAAATACGTCGGCCTGAACGTTCCGAACGAAATCCTGCGCGTATCCTCCCACCAGAACCGCCCGGTTTTCGGCGGAAAGCGTTCCGCCGGTTCCGAACACCTTGACGTCATATCCGGAAAGCAGACTCAAAGCGTCAAGATTGTTGGTAATAACCGTCACACCGCCCACCGACGGCAACAGTTCCGCAACGAAATGAGCACTGCTCGAACCGTCCAGAAAAACGACGTCCCCCTCCGAAAGCAGCGACAACGCCGTTCTGGCGATCTGTTTTTTCAGTGCGCTGTTTTCATAACCGCACAACGCGAACGGGATCCGTTTTCCACCCGCATTTGCGATCTTCACACCGCCGTAGCTGCGATTCACGAGTCCCCTCTCTTCCAGATTCTTCAAATCCCGCCGGATACTGGACGTACTGATGTTCATTTTCTCCGCGAGATAATCTACCGTTGCATATTCCGTTTCTCCCAACAGTGCCAGAATTTCGTCTTCGCGTTCACATTTATACATGAATATTTCCTCTTTTTGCTCAAAGTTGCGTTTTTCTGCACATTTATTATAAAACATTTTCTCCGGGTTGTAAAGTGTTTTTTCCAAAAAAGCGAAATTCCGCAATTTTTGCCGTCTAAGACTTGTATTCCTGGCAAAACTGTGATAGAATGGTGAAAACGCGACGATAGAAAGGGGTCTCCCCCGATTATGAATATTCTTTTTTTCGATATGGAATTTGCCAACGGAAAAATTCCCGGTTCGGTTTATTCATTCGGATACGTCCGGACAAACGGTAAATTTAAGCTGACCGAGCCGCAAACCGACCTCCTGATGAATCCGGAATGCGAATGGAACGAATACGTCCGGCATCGGATCCTTGCCTATCCCATGCATCTTGTCAAAGAAGCTTCCCCTTTCCCCGGCCACTATAAGCGCATCTGCAAGCTGCTGCGCCGCGCCGATCTGGTGGTCGGCTTTGCCGTTTCAAACGATACCGCCGCGCTCCGGAAAGACTGTGAACGGTACGGATATAAACCGCCGGTCTTTCAGTGCCTGGATCTGGAACGGGTTTGCAAAAAGCTCCCGCTCCACCGGGAAGCTCACGGACTCAGCGGATGCGTGAAGGCGTGGTGCAGGTTCATTCCGGAAAATCAGCATCGCAGCGACGGAGACGCCTACGCCACTATGCTTCTGCTCAAAGCTGTTTGCGAGCAAACCGGTGTACGCCCCAAAGAACTAAAAAAGAAATTTTCCGATTGTATGATCCCGTCCGTACCGCCGCAAGCTCCTGCCGCCGAGAAAAACGATCCGACGCCGATCAAGCCGGATCGCCCCTACTATTACCGCCGTCGGCACACGCACAAATCAGACGAACAAACATCGGCGGGGAAAGAATGATTTTGAAACGGAAAAGGAAAAACGCCACAAGCGTTTGGGCTTGCGGCGTTTTTCCTTTTTGCCAAATATAAATTATTTATATTTGCGCTTTCTTGCGGCTTCCGATTTCTTTTTGCGTTTCACGCTCGGCTTCTCATAGTGTTCTCTTTTGCGAAGCTCGGTGAGGACGCCGGAACGAGCCGTTGCACGCTTGAAACGACGAAGTGCGCTGTCAAGCGATTCGCCTTCTTTGACTCGAATTTCTGCCATGAATATCCCTCCCCTCCGCAGTAACAAGAAGAATCAACCGTCGGATCCTTCTTCGATCAACCAGAATCCGACAGGAACTGATCTCTTCGTATTATACACGTTTTTTCCGGTTCTGTCAAGTGCTTTGCCGAACTTTTTTCCGCAACCCGGAAGATTTTTGAAAAAAGTGCCTTTTTTTCGCTTTTCAAGGGATGTCGTCGACGATCTGATCCGGCTTTTTGGTCAGCAGCGCGGGGTTTTCCACATACCGTTTGAGTGCTTTGAAGGCCGAAGCGTAATAGTATCCGTCGCAGATCCGCTCATCCGTGACCGCTTTGATTTCAATCACCTTTTTTTTGCAGATATTCCCGTCCTTATCAAGCATGATAACGCTTTGTCTTCCGCCGTACGCAAGGAAAACGGGCAGGTTGCCGAAATTATAGATGTGGTGATAGATCGGACGGATCCCGAGAGATCCCATACTGGTCACGATCATGGATCCGTGAAACGGACTCAACCACAAAAGTTTTTTCGGCAGCAAGCCGAAATAATCCAAAAAGTTCAGGAACTTAACCGTCCACCGGCAGAGGAATCGGGGAATGAGGGAGAGCGACTTATTCAGTTTATCGAAGGAGCTTGCCTGATCGGGCGCCTCTCGCACCTTCATAACGGCGGCGTCGAACTTTTCGTACACTTCATCCACCGTATCATCCGGATTGAACCGGACTTTAATGACGGTATCGGGAGATTCCAGTGAGAGCGTTTTTTTGACTACCATCACCACCTGAATATCCCGGCGCGAATAGATCCTCTGACCGCTGACGAACCGGTTGGCTCCGGGACGCTGAGAAAGCATCCGGACGTAGGCAGCCAACAGAATATGTAAAAAGCCGAAATTGACTTTTCCCTCTTTCACCTTTTCCCGGCAGAATTTATCGGTTTCGGTCACGTCAAATTCATCGGCGTACGTATTGCACGCATCGCACCGCTGCGGCATAATAAAGGGTGTCATTTTTGCCATCGGATTGATAGTTTTGATCAGATAGCCGTCCGAACGGTCGCCCCAATGCCATTTCCGCTTTTTTTGATTGCTTTTTTCATTGAGGTCGTCGCGCTTTTCTTTTTTCTTGGGCATTCGCTGTTTCCCTCCCCTGACAATTTCTCTCATTATACCAGATAATTTGCAAGTTTGCAAGGATTTTGCGAAACTTTCCGCTTTTTTCTTGCAATTTTGAGCCGGATATGGTATACTCTTGACAGAAAACCCGATCCGGAACAGAGAGGAATGAACCGAACAATGAAACACGTCGATCTATATACCGACGGGGCCTGTCGCGGAAATCCGGGCGCCGGAGGATGGGGCGCGATTCTGGTTTATCGCGGAACCGAAAAGGAACTTTCCGGCGGCGAACCTACGACAACCAATAACCGTATGGAACTGCTCGCCGCCATCGCCGGACTTTCAGCACTGAAAGAGCCCTGCGAGGTCACGCTCACGTCGGATTCCAAATATCTGATCGACGGTCTTTCCCGTGGATGGGCAAGGTCATGGAAAGAAAAGGGCTGGAAAAAATCCGATAAATCCCCTGCCCTGAATCCCGATCTCTGGGATCGGCTGCTCGAACTGGAAGCAACGCATAAAATCACTTATGTTTGGGTCAAGGGACATGACGGACACCCCTACAACGAACGGTGCGACAAACTGGCAACCGCATTTGCCGATCAATTTACCGGGAAAACTTGACAAACCCTTCCCGATCCGTTATAATAAGAGCGTAGCTTTGCCGAACGGTCGCGCGGTATGTTGCCGAAAGGTATTACCGTGAGGAAAGTCCGGGCTTCACAGGACAGGGATAGCTGATAACGTCAGCCGTGGGTAACCACCGGGAAAGTGCAACAGAAAGAGACCGCCGCTCTGCGGTAAGGATGGAAAGGCGAGGTAAGAGCTCACCCGTTCGTATGGTAACATACGTCCGCTGTAAACCCTATCCGAAGCAACACCCCATGGAATGCTTTGTCCGGCATATATTCCGAGGTGGCACGAAAGAAATTTCGGAGCGTACCGGCGACGGTGCGCACAGATTGATGACCGTTCCAGACAGAACCCGGCTTACAGGCAAAACTATCAAAGCTCCGCATTTTCGGCAGATCCGTCGGAATGCGGAGTTTTGCTCGCCCGATTTTTCGCGAAACACTTTACTTTTCGGGCAGAATATGGTACAATAAGTCCACGTAAAAAAAGAAAGGATCTGCCGAAGATGAACGAAGCGAACGGATATTCCGCCATTGCGCACGTCTATGACAGACTGAACGAGGAAATTGATTACTCCGGTTGGGCGGATTTTTTTGAAGCTTGCTTTGAGAAATTTCTCCCTTCCAAGCCGGAATTGATCCTTGACCTTGCCTGCGGCACCGGTCGCATGACGCGCGAACTCGCATCCCGCGGATATGATATGATCGGCGTGGACGCGAGCGCGGAAATGCTCTCGGAAGCAACCGCAAAAACGCTCCCCGAACAGCATATCCTCTATCTGTTGCAGGATATGCGCGCGTTTGAGCTCTACGGCACGGTCGGCGCGGTCACCTGTTGCCTCGACAGTCTGAATTACCTGCTTCGGGAAGAGGATCTGCGGACCTGTTTTGAAACCGTGCATAATTATCTCGATCCGGACGGGCTCTTCCTGTTTGATCTGAACACGCCTTATAAATTCAAGCATATTTACGGACAGAACGCCTATATTCTGGAAGATGCCGACTCCGACGACCGTGCGATCTACTGCGGCTGGCAGAACGATTACGACGAAATGAGCGGGATCTGCTCCTTCGATCTTTCCCTCTTTGAAGAACAGGCGGACGGTTCCTATCAACGGTCGGATGAGCATCAGGAAGAACGGTGCTACCCGATGGAAACAATTCAAACGTTGCTGAAAGCCGCCGGTTTTGAACTGCTCGGCGTCTGGGAAAACCCGAAATTTACTCCGCCCGGAGACGCCGCAGAACGCTGGTATTTCTGTGCCCGCGCGATCAAGCCGGTCAATCCCCTTTGAAAGGAAGGAATGCTGCCATGCAAAACGCAAAGATCCTCCGCGCCATGACGCAGGACGGAAGCGCCCGGATCCTCGTGATCGACTCCAAAGAAATCGTGAACGAAGCAATCCGCGTGCATCATACCTCGCCAACCGCGACCGCGACGCTCGGTCGCCTGCTGACGGCGACTTCCATGATGGGTTCCCTGCTCGGAGAAAAGACCGATTCGATCACGGTCTCTCTCTGCGGCGACGGTCCTGCCGGTCGCGTGCTTGCGGTTTCGGACTACATGGGAAACGTGCGCGGATACCTGCAAAATCCGGCGGTCGATCTGCCGCTCAAGGCCAACGGAAAATTGGACGTCGGCGGTGCTGTCGGAAAAGGACTTCTGAACATCAGCCGCGATATGGGTGGGGATGAACCCTATAATGGTTCGATCCCGCTTGTGAGCGGAGAGATTGCCGAGGATATCGCCGCCTATTTCGCGCAGAGCGAACAAACTCCCACCGTTTGCGCACTTGGGGTTCTGGTGGACGTGGACGGCAGTTGCCGTGCGGCAGGCGGCGTTCTGATCCAGTTGCTCCCCTTTGCGGCGCCATCGGTGGTGGATCTGTTGGAGCGCAACGCAAAGGACCTTTCCAACGTTTCCGGTCTGTTCGATGCCGGGATGACCTGCCGGCAGATCGCCGAAATCGCCCTGCGCGATATTCCGTTTGACGTTTTCGATACGCTCGAAGTCTCCTACCGCTGCACTTGCAGTCGGGAA
>CAMYUQ010000043.1 GCA_947302045.1 uncultured Clostridia bacterium | reverse complement strand
TATGAATTTTTCTCCATTATAGCATGATCCACCCGTGAATACAAGAGAAAAATTGACGAAATCTGCCTGTTTTTCCCTATCAATCTGGAAAATTTGCAAAAAAAGAGAAAAACTCTTGACAAATGCCGAACGGACGGTTATGATGAAAAGCGGAAAGCCATCACGAAAAAAGGAGCATGAAGAAAGTGAAAGGAAAATCGGATATTTCGCTGATCCGTGTGGCGCGTACCCGTCCCGGTTACCATTGGGCGCTGGAAACACTGATCTTTTTTGCCGTTTTCTTCGTGACCTCCATTCCGCAAAGTCTGGCAACGCTCCTCTCTGCTCTGTCGGCGGTCGACCGACCGGAGCTGCAACAGCTTGTTTCTCTGTTTGCCACCGGAGCCATGACCCTGCTCGTTTTGCTTTATTGCCGCCTTTTGCAAAACCGGTCTCCCCGAACGCTTGGATTGGGGAAATCAAAAGCGGCCGTTGAATATCTGTTCGGCGTCTTCGTCGGTATCCTGCTGATCGGCGCATCGGTTTCGGGATGTCTGATAACCGGGTCGCTCACCCTTGCGCGGCAGTCCTTTGCGGTTGGAAATTGGTTGCTCTTCTTCCTCGGATTTGCAATTCAGGGTATGAGCGAAGAAGTCCTCTGCCGCGGTTATTTTATGCTTTCGGTCACACGCAAAAACGCGGTCGGTTGGGGGATCGTCCTGAACGCCGTCTGCTTTTCCCTGCTCCACCTTGCCAACCCCGGATTTACGCCGCTTGCATTCTGCAATATATTCCTGTTCGGTATTCTGACGTCGGTTTACGTACTTTGGAGAGAAAGTCTATGGGGTGCTTGCGCCATTCACAGCATCTGGAATTTTTGTCAAGGAAACGTATTCGGGATCAGCGTCAGCGGAACCGGTACGGGTCCCTCTCCGCTCTTTGCCGGGCAGGTGAGCGGAAAAGGACTCTGGAACGGCGGAAAATTCGGGATAGAAGGCGGTCTTGCGGTCACGGTAATTTTATTGCTTGCAAATCTCCTTGTCTTTTTGCTCTACCGCAAAAAAGAGTGCGGGGAGAATCGCACCGAACGATTCCCCCCAAGGTCTTGAACCTTATTTCGTTTTGAGGTCGTTTTCGTAGGACTCGATCATCTTCTTGACCATCTGTCCGCCAACGGAACCTGCCTGCTTCGCAGTGATGTCGCCGTTATATCCCTGTTTCAGATCAACGCCGACTTCGCTCGCGGCCTGCATCTTGAACTTTTCCAGCGCGTTCTTGTTCTCGCTGTTGGAAGTCTTGTTGCTTGCCATTGTGTTCATCTCCTCTTCTGAACGGTCCGCCTTCGTCCGAACCGTTCGTTGAGGATCCAACAAAAGCATTCGAAATCCAGACAGCCATTCGATTATCTATATCCTCGAGCGCGGATTTCACCCGGCTCTGACATTATTGTTCGCCGTCCCCACGCATTTATGAAAAGAAATATTTGTCAATTTCTGTTTAAAAAAGGATACCGCGTCCCACGAGCGGTATCCTGCTTTTTTATGTTTTCTGAATTCCCCGGTAATCGTTTTGTACGGCTTCGTAGCTTTTCAAGTCGCCGATGTCGTACCGTTTTCCCGGCATTTCCATTGCGTGGACCGGAACCTTTGCCGAAAGCCACGCAAACAGACTGCCCGGCGCGTCGATTCCGCATCCTGCCTCAATCGCATCCCCGATCAACCGCAGATCTTCGCGTTTGATATAATAGAACGGCGGACAGCACCAGTTCGATCTCGGTTCTGCCGGCTTTTCTTCCATAGAAGTAACACGGTCGTGCGCATCCACCGTCAGAACGCCGCATTTGTGGAGCTTCTCCCTGTTCGGTTCGGCATACCGCAGCAAACAGGTCGTTTTCTTTTCCGCGACGTACCGCAGAAAAACCCCGAGCGAAAAATCCAATACGTTGTCCCCTGCCAATACCACCAGATCGGTATCGGTTTTCGTTTGCTCCACCGCAAGCAGAATATCCCGCACGGCGCCCAGTCTGGTTTCATTGCTGACCGTTCCGTCATCAATCACACGGATGGATTCGGTTCTGGTCTTTGCCCATTCGGTAAAATGATCGGCAAACCGATGGTTGGAGACCACCAGATATTCTTCCACTTCTGCGTTCCCGGAAAGGTCGTCCACAAGCCAATCCAGAATCGCCTTCTCCCGGACTTTGAGCAGTGGCTTCGGAAAATTTTCGGTCAGCGGATACAGTCTGGTGGCATACCCTGCCGCCAAGATCAAGCATTTCATGTGCGATTCTCCTTTTCATCCCATTCGGTATGGATTCCGTCTGCGCTCTGACAGATATGCGCAGAATATTTTCCTCTCAGATGCGGGAAAGAAGCGAGATATTCCCGTTCAACGCGTTCCAGAATTTCCTCCCGGTACGCCGGATCAATGATCGCCATACAGCATCCTTTGAACCCCGCTCCCGAGAAACGTCCTCCGTAGATCCCGTCGGTTTCGCGCATGATCTCATAGAGCCGGATGAGCTCCGGAGAACCGGTTTCCCAGTTGACGATCGAAGATTTTCCGCTTTCAAAAGATAGTTCCCCAAACGCTTTCAGGTCTCCCTTTCTCCATGCTTCGGCGCCTTTTTCCACGCGCTGAAATTCGGTGTACCAGTGCTCCGCACGCTTCGCCCACGGCTCCGGCAGCCGATTCCGGTAGGACAGATATACCTCATACGGTACTTCCCGCAGGTTGGTCTCTTTGAACTTTCCGTACGGCACTCCCGCATACGCTTTGAGCGCGTATGCCGCCGACCGGCATTCGTCCACCCGCATATTGAATTTGGATCCGGCAAGTGAGCGTTCCAGCCCGCTGAACAGGATCAGAAACTCATACGGCGGAGTCGATTCCGCCTGCGGAATCAGTTCATGCGTATTCGCTTGCAGATCCATGTAAAGCAATTTGTTTTTTCTGCAATAAACCTCGCAGGATTGATCCAACCGTCCGCAGGAAACTCCGACGTACCGGTTTTCCGCTTCCAGTGCGATTTCGATCATCTCTTCCGGGGAAAGCGTGATCGCATTCAATTTACAGAGGACGCGCAAAAAGGTCAGGATCACGGCGGCGGACGACGAAAGTCCTCCGATCGGCAGTTCTCCGCCCAAAACCGCGCAGAGGCCGACCCGAAGCGGATACCGCTTCGCGAGCGCGATCGTTGCGCCGCGCAGATGATCCGCCCAGTCCCCCTCTTTTTCTTCCGGCGTTCTTGCAACGTGCCATTGCGCCCGTTTCGGGAATTGCAGACTTTTCAGTTCCACAACGCCGTTCTGCTTCGGGGAATATGCGATCCGGATCCCGCGATCGATGGCAAAGCCGGTGATCTTTCCCAATTGGTGATCCGAATGCGCTCCCAACGGGCAGATCCGGTAGGGCGTGAAAAGCTCCTCGAACGGGGGCTTTTGATAGATGCTCTCAAAAACTTCGTTCACCTGTTGCGTCCGTTCCATTTTTAAGCTCCTTTTCAAATGGCAAAGGCGGGCGAAATTGCCGTGTTTCAAACACCGCAATCCCGTCCGCATTCCGCCACATTATGACAATACCGTTCCGACAACCTTCTGGGTTGGTTTTGCGGCTTGTCCGCACTGTTTCATTTCTTCCGCCTCTGCGGCTTTTGCATTGATAACAGCCGGATCAACGTACGTGGGAACGACCTGCCGCATGACCCGAACGATCTTCGGAGAATTGGTTGTCCCTTCCGTTTCTTTCAGCGCTTTTTCCAACAGTTCCAACCGCTGATCCACCTCGCCGCGCGTCAGAGGACGGTCGGCTTCGATAAAGATCATTTGATTGGAGGTTTTGGTCATTTTTTCGGTTTTGATGAGCAGCTCCTCGTAAAGCTTCTCTCCCGGGCGCAGACCGATCTCTTTGATCTGAATATCCTCCCCCGGCACCAAACCGGACAGCCGGATCATATTGACCGCGAGATCGTAGATCCGAACCGGTTTCCCCATATCCAGCACGAAGAGCTCTCCGCTCTTTGCCATCATGCCCGCCCGGATCACAAGCTGGCTCGCCTCCGGGATCGTCATGAAATACCGGATGATCCGCTTGTCCGTGATCGTGACGGGTCCTCCCTGTTCGATCTGCCGCCGGAACAGCGGAATGACAGAACCGTTGGAGCCCAGCACGTTGCCGAAACGAACCGCGGCAAAAGAGGTCTTGCTGTCGGTACGGCATTGGATCAGCATCTCACACATCCGTTTGGACGCCCCCATGATGTTGGTCGGATTGACCGCCTTATCGGTGGAGATCAGGATGAATTTTTCCGCTCCGTACTTCTCTGCCATATCGGCAGTATTTTTCGTTCCGAAGATATTGTTCTTGATCGCTTCCGCGCCGTTGTTCTCCATGAGCGGAACGTGCTTGTGCGCCGCCGCATGGAATACGATCTGCGGGCGGTATTCCTTAAAGATCGCTTCCATCCGCACGCGATCCCGCACCGACGCGATCAAAACGGTCAGCCGCAACGCCTCACCGTAGGTTCGGATCAGTTCCTGCTGAATATCATAGGCGTTGTTTTCGTAAATATCCAGAATCACGAGGTGTCCCGGATTGCATTTCGCGATCTGCCTGCAAATCTCACTGCCGATCGAACCGCCGCCACCGGTCACCAATACGGTTTTCCCTGTGTAGAAAGAGGTCAGTTCTTCCCCGCCTACTTCGATCGGCTTTCGGAACAGCAGATCCTCGATCTGAAATTCACGCAAACTGCGGCGGTCTGTTTCGGTCCCGTTCACATCCCGCAGCGGAGAATCGTAGATCTTGATTTTGCAATCCGTCCGACTGTAAAACCGATAAAGCTCCGACGCTCTTTCACTGTCCAACCCGTTGAGCGCGATAAAGATTTCAGCGATCCCGTTTTCCCGGATCAGATTCAAAACTTCTTCGTCTTCCGCATAGACTTTCAATCCGCGAACGCGATTTCCGACCTTTCCGCGATCCCTATCGATAAAAAACGCCGGTTGATAATTTGATTTTTTGCTGATGGTCAGCTCCTGCGCCAACAAGGCTCCGACGCGCCCCGCCCCAACGATAGCGACCGGGATCCTATGCGTTTCGGATCCCTTTTCCTCCCGGTTATTCAACCACTTATACAAAATGGTATAGCAGAACCGGGACGCAAGCGTCAAGAGTGAATTGAATACCGCCACCACGAGGAAAAGCCAGATTCCTTTATGATACGGCGTCAGCAAACTAATGGCGATCGCCAGCAACGTCCCTGCCGCATCCGACAAAAGAATCCACACATAAGACGATGTATTGGCATAACGCCAGATATTGGAATAAACCCTCGTGAGAAACCGTAGCAGAAAAACAGACCCGATCAAGATTGCCGAATTAACCAGATAATCCGGGCTCCACTGATAGTGAAACACGCTGTCCCGGAGTGCGGTACCCGCATAAAAAAGCAATGCGATCAGGATCATGCAAACAAGATCGAACAAAACGATGATCGCTTTTCTGAATCTTGCTAACTTTTCAAACATTTCAACCTCCCCCTCCTTTATTTTTTTGCGCCGTTTCGGCAATATCCGTATGAGGGGACATTTTATATTGTAACACTTTCAGAGGGACTTGTCAAGCCCATTGCGGCAACTTTGCGAAAATTGGAATTTTTTTCCATGTCATTATTTTACGGGGCGAGTTGCGGAACGCAGGATTCGTTCACAAAGCTCGGCATAGGAAATACCGACTGCCGCCGCCTCCTGCGGGAGTAAACTGGTCGGCGTCATGCCGGGAAGCGCGTTTGCTTCCAGACACCAGAGTTGCCCTTCGGAATCCAGCAGAAAATCAAACCGCGCATATCCCTTCAAACGCAACGCCGCAAATCCCTTCCGCACATATTCTTCCATTTGGCACACAGTCTGCCGTGGGATTTCCGCCGGGCAAATTTCCCGTGTGTTTCCCTGGTATTTGTTTTTGTAATCATAAAATCCCTCCGTCGGAATGATCTCGACCGGAGGCAGCGGTCGGCCGTCCAGAATCCCCATCGTCAGCTCTCTGCCCTCGATTTTCCGCTCGGCTAACATTCTGCCGCCGTATTTTGCAACATTCCGGAGCGCCTCGATCAACTCCTCGCGCGTATCCGCCATGGAAATTCCGACGCTGGATCCTCCGTCGAGCGGTTTGACAACGCACGGCAATCCCACCCTTTGCAGAATCCGGTCGGCTTCGGCTTCGTCGCCTTTGCCCAAAACCCATTCCGGCGTCGGGATTCCCGCGTCGCAAAACAGCCGTTTTGCCAGATCTTTATCCATGGCAAGCAGGCAACCGGTATAATCCGAGCCGGTATGTGGGATCCCGTAGCTTTCCAAAACCGCCTGCATCATGCCGTTCTCTCCCATCGCGCCGTGCAGAGCGAGGAAAACCGTGTCCGCCGCCGCGCAAAGCTTCAAAACGTTCTTTCCGATCAGCGAATTCCCGTTTCCGGATGTTTTCTTCAAAGCCCGCAGATCCGGGACTTCGGTCCCGATCGGGTGACGGTATTCCGCGTCCGTACGAAACAGCGAATCGAGCGGATCCGGGAGAATCGAAATTCCGACGTATGCGTCCAGAAGCAATACCCGGTGTCCGTTTTGGATCAATGCGTTTGCGATCAGACTGCCTGATGAGAGCGAAACCTCCCGCTCCGGAGAATATCCGCCTGCTAAAACCACAATTTTCATTGATTGAATGCCCTTTCTCGCCCGGCTGTTTCCGGGCTCTCAAAGCAAGGATATGTAGAAATCGTTCAAAAAGTGCGCCGGAGTTCCGCGAGGCGATCCATGCCGCCAAGATCCTTGTGTATCTTGCAGGAAAATCCGGCGGATAACGCCAAGCGGCCGATCGCTTCTCCCTGATCGAATCCGATCTCAAAGAGGCAAAAGCCGTCCGGACGCAGCCATTGGTTTGCAATTTGAAGCAGGGCACGGTAAAAAACCATGCCGTCCTCGCCGCCGTCCAGCGCCATTCTCGGTTCCACCCGCACCTCTTGCGCAAGCGTCGGTATCACCTTTGAGGGAATATACGGCGGATTGGAAAGAATCGCCGCCGGGCTTTCCCGGTTGAGAAAGTCCGGATGCAAAATATCTCCCCGGATCCCTTCAAACCGTCCCTTCACGCCGTTGCGCACGGCGTTGCGCTCCGCCAATGCCAGCGCTTCCTCCGAAAGCTCCACCGCAACGGCTTCTGTGTCCTGCCGTTCGGCGAGCACCGAGATCGCAATACATCCGCTCCCGGTACACAGATCGGCAAAAAACGCCCCCTGCGGCAACAGGCGGATCGCCTGTTCCACCAGGATCTCGGTATCCTGTCGCGGGATCAGGCAGGCCGGGCTCACTTCGTACCGCTGTCTGTAAAAGCTCCACTCCCCGATAAGGTACTGCAACGGGTAATGCTCCGTCCGCCGTTGCAGGGCTTGCAACAGGGCCGGGTTTCCATATTCGCGGCCCGGATCCGCAAGCAATTCCGTTTCCGAAACACCGCAAAACTTTTCAAACAGAAGCGCCGCTTCCGGAAGATCCGATTCGATTCCCGCTTTGCGCAGTTTTTCCCGCGCCTGCCAAAACGTCACCGATCATCCCTCCTGTCCTTCCGAAATTCAAAAAACGGAACGCCCCTGTTTCTCCTATTATAGCATAACAGACCGAAAAAGAAAATATTTTTTTGTGAGAAAAGGCAAAAAAATCAAAAATCCTCTTGTAATTCTTTGAAAACGTGTTATAATAAAGTCAGAATCAATATTTCGGAGGTCTTATATGAGCAAGAATAATCATTCCGGTTGGATCGCCAATCTCTTTCGTATTCTTGCCGCGATCGCCGCGGTCGCCGGCGTTGTATTTGCCGTTTGGATGATCGCAAAAAAGATACGGGCAAAGAAATGCGCGTCTTTGGAAGAAGCCGAAGAGCCGGACGAACTTTCCTCCGAAGAGGCCGATACCGCGGAAGAACCCGAAAATTATGCAGAAACGGAAGACTGATCTCCTCTCTTCCACAAAAACGGCTCCGTGCCGTTTTTTTGTGTAAAAAACAATCACCGGAGGAAAAAAAGATATGCCGAAATACAGAAGAGGCCGTATCAACGACGAAATGCAGAAAGAACTGATGAGAATTCTGCGAACCGTAAAAGATCCGCGGGTGCAGAACGCCTTTTTAAGCGTTACAGCCGTGGATTGCACCGCCGATCTCAAATATGCGAAAATATACTATTCCGCCCTGCAAGGGGATGAAAAGGAGATCCGCCTCGGGCTCAAAGCCGCCACGGGGTATATCCGCCGGGAACTTGCGCACTCTCTGAATTTGCGCATCACGCCCGAACTGACCTTCCTGCGGGACAGCTCGATCGCCTACGGCGCGCACATCTCTTCCATTCTGGAAAAGCTGGATATTTCACCCGAAGAACCGGACGCCCCGGGTCAAGGAGAATCCCATGAAGAAATTTCAACCAATTGATCTTTCCGCTCTGTTGCAGGAGCTCAAACGACCAAAAAATACTCTGATCCTGTTTCACAGGAATCCGGATTCCGACGCCGTTGGAAGCGCGTTTGCGCTTCGGTCCCTGCTGGGAGAACTCGGCTCTCCGGCGTACTGCGTTTGCGGAGACGAAATTCCGGCGCGTCTGCGCTTTTTGACCGAAGGCGTGCAGGAAAGCGTTCTGCCATCCTCGATTCCCGCCTGTTTTTCTCCCGAACGGATCCTGACGGTGGACGTTGCCTCTCCCGAGCAGTTGGGTTCCCTGCAAGCCGATTTTGAAAGCCGCGTGGACTATATGATCGACCACCACGGGCGGGGAACGATTTTCGCCGATTATTACATTGACCCCAAAGCCGCGGCGACCGGAGAAATTCTGTTTGACCTTTTCTCGATGCTCCATCCCGAATGCTTATCTGCCCCCGTATGTCGGGCGCTCTATGCCGCCATCAGCGGAGATACCGGCTGTTTCCGCTTCTCCAACGCCACGCCGCACACGCATCGGATCGCCGCCGCCCTGCTGGAAAGCGGAATCGACGCCGCTCACATCAACCATCTGCTTTTTGAATGTAAATCGCCGGCGCAAATTCGTGCCGAGGCGACGGGCAGTGCAAATCTTCGGTTGTACGCGGAGGGAAAAATCGCGGTCATTCCCTTCTCCTATGCGCAAAAGAAGGAATTGGAGGTTGAGGAAGAAGATCTGAATACGCTCATCGACGTTGCGAGATCGGTGGACGGCGTTCTCCTTGCGTTCACCGTCCGGCAGCCAGCCGATGCGGCAGAGTTCCGCGTTTCCCTGCGCTCTTCCTCTACATACGACGTTGCGGCTCTCGCCGCGCAGTTCGGAGGTGGCGGACATCCCCGTGCCGCCGGATGTACGGTCAGAACTGCCGATCTGGAAAGTGCAATTCAAGCGATTCTGGAAAAAATTGACAATTCCATGCTCTTTTGACGGCAAAAGTGAATAAACGTCCTCCGTTCGGTTCATGATGAGACCAGAAACCGAAACGGAGGACTTTTCTATGATGCAAAGAAATTTAACGATCGGACTGTTTGTTGCTTTGGTGCTTTCCCTGATCATCGGGCTCCTGCCGGTTCACGGAGAAGAAGAGATCTACGACACCGTAGTAAGATTGCATATCCTTGCCAACTCGGATTCCGAGGAGGATCAGGCGTTGAAGCTTCGCGTGCGCGACGCGATTCTGGAAGTGACCTCTCCCCTCTTGCAGGGATGCTCGGACCGGGCGGACGCCGTTGCCCATCTGAGGGAACATCTGAGTGAGATCCAGGCAACTGCAGAAGGGGTGATCCGCGACGCCGGACGTTCCGATCCCGTCACCCTCACGTTTGATACGGAGGAATATCCCGAGCGCACCTACGACAGCTTCTGCTTCCCGTCGGGGGAATATCTGTCCCTGCGGGTCTGCATCGGGGAGGCGGCGGGACAAAACTGGTGGTGCTGTCTGTTTCCGCCGCTTTGCAGGGGCGCCGCTGCCGTGCCGCAAAAAGAAGCCGAAGACGCTTTTATTTCGGTCGGGCTCACGCCCTCTCAGTATAAAATCATCACAGAGACCGATGAAACGGTCTACCGGGTTCGTTTCAAAATTCTGGAGCTGTTCCGGCGAAAGTGATCATCCGATCCATGCGCCGATCGCGGTCAGTTCGGTCAGAAGTCCGACGCCGACGCCGAATCCCCAGAGGGTCCCGAGGATGCGGAAAGAATCCCAGACCGGGCGGTTGTTCCGAAACAGAACCAGCAGTCCCACACCTGCGTTGACAAGCAGTCCTGCCAGAAGCGGACCTGCTCCGAGCAGTCCGTCCAGATACAGTTCGGTCAGCACCACAGAGGACGCACAGTTCGGCAACAGTCCGACCAAAGAAGCCAGAAACGTTCCCAAAAACGGGCGACCGGTCAAAACGGTTGCCAGTTTTTCTTCTCCGAGCAATGCAACGGTAAGATTGAGGGCAAAGGTAAACAACAGTAAAAATACCAAAATGCGGAGCGTATGTTTGAGTGCGGAGAGCGCAAAATGATCCTCGCAATGGCAATGTTCCCGCTCGCAGATCTCCTCAAACGAACCTGTCGGCTTGCGGGGTCTGTTCCGGAAAATCAGCGCGGTGAACACATCTACCGCAAATCCCGCCGTCACGCCGACGGCAAATTTCGCAAGCAGTATTTTCCACGGGAAGATCCCGTGCGAGATCATGATAGGAAGCATTTCATCCGAGGTGGAAAGATAAACCGCCAAAAGCGTTCCCGTTGTAAGAATCCTTCCCGCGTATAATCCGGATGCCGCGGCAGAAAAACCGCATTGCGGTAAAAGCCCCATCGCTCCGCCGACCAGAGGACCGACCTTCCCGGAGCGGGATAGCAACCGTTCGGTGGCGCCTCCCGCGCGGTGTTCGAGAAATTCCATGAGCAGGTAGGCAAGATAAAGGAACGGCACCAATTTGGCAACGTCCAAAAGCGTATCCAAAATCACATCCCGGATCATCATGGTCTGCTCCCCCCCGCCGCGGCGCACCTTGCGCAGACGCCGTAGAGCAGCGACTGTCCGCAATTCACCGAAAAGCCGTGTTCCCGGAGCAGATGCTTTGCAAAATCGGCGGAGTCTCCGCAATCCAGATGTTCCAGCCGACCGCATCGCACGCATTTGGCATGAAAATGATTTTTGCAATCGCATTCCTGCCCGATATACTGATAAACGTTACACTGCTTTTCTTCGTTGCGGAACCGTCTGACCGTTTCACCCTCGCAAAGCTCCCGCAAACGTCTGTATACGCTGCTTTGCGCCGTCTGCGATTTTCCGCGCAACGCCGCGCATAGTTCTTCCACCGTAAACTGCTCGTCCGGATGCCCGGCAAGAAATTGCAGCAGCTGTTCCTTTCCCTCTGTCTTATATATTTTCATATCTACCCCAAAATGATAATGATTTTCATTTTCATATTATAGCAAAATGAATTCGGTTTGTCAAGCCCCTTTTTCAAAAAAGCGGGTCGACAAACCGAATCAAAAAAGCAAAAGTTTTTTACTTTGACTGAAATTGCAAAATCGCGCGGTACATTTGCCGATACCGGTTGAAAACGCTTTCTTTTGCGGTCTGCCCTACCGCAACACGGATCATAACCATGAGGGTATCTTCCGGCAGAACCTGCACCGCCTGATAGGTTTTATAAAAATCGGTATCCGCCAGACGGATTGCATACTCGTCGTATGCGGTATAGGAAACGTCCGCGATCAGATCCGAAAGATCGTCCAGCTTAATCGCCAGACCCTTCAGGTTTGCCTGCTCATACACATACGGACTGACCAGCCAGATCGCGCTCTCACCGGTCATCAGATAGGTGCTGAGATTCTGGAACCGCTCGGTATTATAATGCACCGCACCCTGATAACTCGCAAGGTCTACCATATCGGTTTGGGTTTCCTGATCGAAGAAAGAATACATCGAACGAAGTTCTTCCTCCGTGTAGATCGAATTGGCTGTCAGATCCACCTTTTTCTTCCCGTTGCCGTCAAGATCGGCCGGCATGACCGCTTCCAAAGCGGCGCAAAGCGCGGATTGTTCCTCCGACGTCAACGCGGCCCCTCCGCCGAACGCGACCGTGAGATCGGTATGCTCCTTGGAATTGCACTGCACCAGCGCGACGATCAATACAAACAGGAAAAAAGCCCCGATGATGATATGCCACTTATAGTGATACCAGAGATTCTCCAACCACCGGAAAAAGCGGGAATTACCCGCGGGATCCGGCGCGTTTTCGATTTTCTCACCCTTTTGCATCTGTGAACCTCTCTGAAAATTCCGCGCAAAGGCGGCTTACATTGCCGTCCGGCAGTGATCAATTCTGCGTTCTGGAAACGTGGAGGACCTTGATCCGCAGAGTTCCGTTCGGGATCTCAATCTCTTTCTCTTCCCCTTCCCGCATATCCACGAGCGCGGAACCGATAGGCGAAAGATCCGAAATTTTTCCTTCCAGAGGATTCGACTCGTTTGATCCGACGATCGAATAGGTGACCTCTTCATTCAGACTGTAATCAAAGACCCGAACGGTCGAGCCCAGACTGACAACGCTGTGATCGATGGTGGATTCATCGATGATGGTAGCGTTCTCGATCAGTTCTTCCAGCTCCTTGATCCGCGCTTCGTTCTTCGCCTGCTCGTTTCTCGCCTCATCGTACTCCGAGTTTTCCGAAAGGTCTCCGAACGAACGCGCTACCGCGATATCATTCTTGATCTGTTCTCTTTTCTCGTGTTTGAGGTAATTCAGCTCCTCAACCAGCTCCTGATACCCCTGCTGCGTATACAGCATCTTTTTTGCCTTTGCCATGTCTGTTCTCCTTCTGTCATTGAATAATATTATTTGCCGAAAAATAAGCTACCGCAGTTTTTAATTGTGTGTCGTCTTCCCACGGGAGGAAAGTTGTGGACTTTCCGCGCACCGATTCCGGAAGCACGACCGAAATGGTGGGTTCGATTCCGATCCCGTGGTAGGATACGCCGCATTCGGTCACGTATCCGCCGACCGTGACTTTGAGATAACCGACAACGCCGTCCAGTTCGACCCTGCCGTAATTTTGCACGATCCCTTTTCCGTAGGTCTTTTGCCCGAAGATCTCTTTTGCCAGTTCGAAATCGCGCAGTGTTGCCGTGAACACTTCCGCGGCACTCGCCGTATTTCCGTCGCACAGCACCACAAAATCCAGATCGCGGTATTGCCCGATCTGCTCCTGCTTCACCGAGCAGCCGGCGGCGCTTCCCGTATATTCGATCGGGTACATCCGGTATTCCGTCCGGTTTCCGGCGGCGTCGATCTTTGCCAGCACCAGATCCCCTTGCCGCAAAAAGTTTGAAAGAACCGCATAAATCGACCACAATTCTCCGCCCGGGTTGCCCCGCACGTCAAATACATAGTGAAGCGCACCCTCCGCTTTTGCTTTTTCCACGCAAAAGCGGACGACCTTTGCGCCGAGTCCC
>CAMYUQ010000042.1 GCA_947302045.1 uncultured Clostridia bacterium | reverse complement strand
TATCCTCGGCGATCTGGTGGATTACGGCGACAAATCCATGGAGCTGATCGGCGATTTGAGTTTGCGCACGAATATCTACGCGATCGCGGGAGAGCACGACTTCCTCGCGGCGCGGATGCTCGCCGAGGTCGACCGCACGCTTTCGAGCGGCGCGATGCCGTCCCCCGAGCGGGTTGCCGAAATGACCGCATGGGTCAAGGACGGCGGCGAACAGACACTCGCAGGATTCCGTGCGCTCGACGGGGAAGAGAGGGAGGGCGTGCTCGATTATCTCGGCGACCTCGCCCTGTTTGAAGAAGCGGAAGTCAACGGCAAAGAATATCTGATGGTGCACGCCGGCATCGCGGATTTCGATCCCGATACCGATCTTGCCGATTACGAACCCGAGGACTTCTTCTCGGCGCCGCTCTCGCCCGACGTGCGGCTTCTGCCCAACGCCACGGTGATCGTCGGGCATACACCCACCGAGAGCGGAAAGATCACCTACGGCAACGGCTCGATCTTCATCGACTGCGGCGTCGTCAACGGCGGGTCTCTCGGCTGTCTGCGGCTCGAAGACGGAAAAGAATTCTATATCTGATATGCGAAAGAATGAGGAAATCACCCTGCGCGTCACCGATCTGAACAACCGGGGCTATGGCGTCGGGCATCTGGAATCTGCCGGATCGCCGGACGACGGCATCACCGTGTTCGTCGGCGGTGCGGTGACGGGAGATCTTGTGCGGGCGAAGGTGATCAAGGTTGCAAAGGAATATCTGGTGGCGAGGACCGAAGAAGTGATCGAGCCTTCTCCCCATCGGGTGGAAGATTCCTGCCCGGCATCGGGGTGCGGCGGTTGCGTATCGCGCGGGATCACCTATGCGCATGAACTCGAACGCAAGCGCGACTACGTCAAAGCGGCGTTTTGCAAAGCAGGACTACCGGATGTTGCAGTGGAAGAAGTTCGCACGACAGGGAAGATCAGCCGCTACCGCAACAAGGCGGAATATCCGGTCTGTCGGGATCAAAACGGCAAAATTCGAGCCGGATTCTATGCCGCCGCCACGCATCGCGTCGTGCCGATCACCGATTGTGATCTGCAACCCGAAGTCTTCGGGCGGATCGTGCGATTCCTATGCGAATTTTGTGAAAAGCACGATGTCTCAACCTACGAAGAAGCGACCGGAAAGGGGCTGTTGCGGCATTTCTATCTGCGATCGACGCAAAAAGGGGAGATCATGGTCTGCCTCGTCGGCAACGGCAAAAAACTGCCGGGCGGGGAAGTCCTGTTCGGGGAACTGCAAAGGGCATTTCCGCAGGTTGTGAGTTTGTATTGGAACGAAAACAGCGAAAATACCAACGTGATCCTCGGGAAAAACTACCGTCTGCTCGGCGGCGAACCGTACCTGACCGACACGCTCTGCGGTCTGCAATTCCAAATCGCTCCCGGCGCGTTTTACCAAGTGAACCACGACGCCTGCGAACTGCTCTACGGCGTGGCGAAAGAGAAAGCGGGGCTGACCGGAGAGGAACTGCTCCTCGACCTCTACTGCGGGATCGGAACGATCGGACTATCGATGGCGGATTGTGCAAAAGAAGTCCGCGGAGTCGAGGTTGTCCGGGAGGCGGTGGACTGTGCGAACGAAAACGCACGGGCAAACGGAATTGCCAACGCAAGCTTTACGGTCGGAGACGCGGGCGACCCGACGGAAATGCTCGGGCAGATCGATCCGGAAAAAATGGTCGTGGTGATCGACCCGCCCCGCAAAGGGACCACGCCCGAACTGATCCGTGCCATCGCCGGCGCGAAGGTCGGGAAAGTCGTCTACGTTTCCTGCAACCCTGATACGCTCGCCAGAGATTGCGCGATCTTCCGAGAGCAGGGATACGCCATCGGAGCGGTCACGCCGGTGGATTTGTTTCCCCGTACGGGGCATTGCGAATCAGTTGTACAACTGATTCGCCGCGATATAAATTCCTGACGGAATGTAGTTTAGGAGATTGTTTGAATGGAGAAAAAACTTATTGTTGGCGCAAACGATTTTGAGACATGGTGTCAGAATAATAACAAAATCAATCTTCTAAACGAATGGGATTATCAAAAAAATGACGGTTTATTGCCAAAAGAAGTATTGTGTGGCAGTGGCAGAAAAGTTTGGTGGATTCTTCATTATACCGATCCAAATTCAAATAAAGCATTTGATTTGAGTTGGCAAGATACAATATCCCATCGAAAAGCAGGAAGAGGTTGTCCATATACATCAAATCCTGTTAAAAGAGTATTGATTGGCTTTAACGATCTTTCCTCAACTCATCCGCAAATCGCAAAAGATTGGGCGACAGAGGAAAATGAAAGAATAGGGATCAAGATAACAGAGGTAACGCACGGTTCGACAAAAAGTGCTTTTTGGCATTGCAACATTCACGGACTCTTTAATGCAAAAATATGTAATAGGGTAAGAGGGAATGGTTGCCCCTACTGCTCCGGGAAGCAGGTGAAAAACGGCTTTAATGATTTTGCAACGACGAACCCCGAGTTAATGCTTGAATGGGATTTTGATAAGAATACAATTTCTCCATATGAGATTACAAGAGGTACAGAACAGAAAGTATGGTGGAAGTGTTCAAAGGGACATTCATGGAGAGTTTCGGTTAATTCCAGAACCAGCGGAAAAACAGGTTGTCCCGTTTGTTCGGGAAAGAAAGTACTTGCCGGATATAACGATTTGGCAACCGTTCGCCCGGAGATTGCAAAAGAATGGAATTACGAAAGAAATGCTTTAACACCGGAGCAGGTGACACTGAGTTCAAATAAAAATGCTTGGTGGATTTGCAAATTTGGGCATGAATATCAAACAAAAATCAGCACAAGGACAATACAGAATACCGGGTGTCCTGTTTGCAATAAAGAGAGAAAGACTTCTTTTCCTGAAAAAGCCGTTTTTTATTACTTAAAAAAACTTTTTCCAGAAGCACAGGAAAATAAAAAAATTCAATGGCTGGGAAACTCCGAATTGGATATTTTTATTCCGTCTCTAAATGTTGGCATCGAATATGATGGGTATCATTGGCACAGAAATGTCGATAAAGATAAGAAAAAAGATAATCTGTGCAAAGAACATAAGATTAATTTGATTCGATTAAGAACAGAGAAATGCCCGTACTATGAAAGCGACAGCATAAAAATATATTACGACAGTTGTTTAGGTATTCAATCCTTGAATTACGCGATAATAAATCTTTTCCAATACTTAATAAAAGAATATCAGCTGCACGAGACGATTGATCGAAGCATAATAGATGTCGACAGGGATTCTTCGGTCATTATGGAAGAATATATTTCCAGAGAAAAAGAAAACAGTCTTGCTAAAAACAGACCTGATCTTGCCGCAGAATGGGACTATGAAAAAAACGGAAAAGTCAAGCCGGAATTTGTCAGTCAATTTTCTAATAGAAAGTTCTGGTGGATTTGTCCCATCTGTCATCAAAGTTATAAAATGATGGTGAGTAGCAGAACAGGGAGCAAACAAAGTAATTGCCCTATTTGTGCCGGGAAACTCGTTGTGAAAGGGATAAACGATTTGGCAACGACGAACCCCGAGTTAATACCTGAATGGGATTTTGAGAAAAACGCGATCAGTCCCGATGCGGTAATAAAAGGTTCGCATAAAAAAGCATGGTGGAAATGCAAAAAGTGCGGTTATGATTGGGAAACAAATATTTATGTTAGAACCCAAATGAAGTGTGGGTGTCCGGCTTGCAACCATCAAATCGTTGATCCAAAAAAGAAAAACAGTTTTGCCGATTTGTATCCGGAATTATTGGAAGAATGGGATTATGATAAAAACACAAGAGATCCGTTCACGTTGTTGCCATCGTCTAATTTAATTTTTTGGTGGAAATGCAAAAAGTGCGGCTATGGGTGGAAAACAGATATTTCTCATCGAACAAAAAGAAAAAGCGGGTGTCCGTTATGCGCTCATCAAGTGTTGGTAAGAGGTGTGAATGATTTAGAAACGCAATTTCCAGAGATTGCAAAAGAATGGAATTATGAAAGAAACGCATTGAAACCGTTTGAAGTATCTGGCGGAACGAATAAAAAGTATTGGTGGAAATGTCAAACCTGCGGATATGAATGGGAATGTGTAGTTGCTTCAAGAACAAAGAGGAATTCTAAATGTCCCGTATGCCGTAAGAAAAAATAAGAAATCTTTTACTGATAAAAGGAGAACCAACCATGTATTACGAAAACGTACTCGACCTGATCGGCAACACGCCGCTGATCAGTCTGGAACAAACGACCGGCTTTCCCATCTACGCGAAAGCGGAATTTCTGAACCCCGGCGGGAGTATTAAGGACAGGATCGCCCTGAACATGATCGAGGAAGCCGAGAAGGACGGACGTCTGAAACCGGGCATGACGATCATCGAGCCGACGTCCGGGAATACGGGCATCGGACTGGCGCTTTGCGGCGTGCGGAAAGGGTACAAAGTCATCATCGTGATGCCGGAGAACATGAGCGAGGAGCGGAAAAAGATCATCCGCGCGCTCGGAGCCGAACTGGTGCTGACCGACCCGAAACGCAGCATCGGCGGCTCTGTGAATAAGGCGCTCGAAATAGCGGGCAGTTCTCCGGACTACTTCGTGCCGCAGCAGTTCCAGAACCCGGCAAATCCGCAAATGCACTACAAAACGACGGCGGTGGAACTGGTAAAACAACTCGGCAAGAAGATCGATATCTACGTTTCCGGGATCGGGAGCGGCGGGACGTTGCAGGGCGTGGGACAGTATCTGCTCGAACAGAACCCGGACTGCAAGATCGTGGCGGTCGAGCCGCTGAACGTTTCCGCCTTGCTCGGAGACGAACCGGGACTGCACCAGATCCAGGGCATCGGCGACGGTTTCATCCCCGATATTCTCGATACCTCGATCATCACCGACATCATCGAGGTTTCGGACGACGACGCGATCAACACAGCCCGCGAGCTGGCGAGAGTGCAGGGACTTCTGGTCGGGACGTCCTCGGGGGCGAACGTCTGGGCGGCGAAGAAGATGGCTGAAAAATACGGAAAAGACAAGATCGTCGCCACGATCCTCGCCGACCGCGCCGAACGCTATTTCAGCACCGCGCTGATCTGATTTCAAAACAGGAGCAAATAACCATGGACTTAATTCCGAGTTTTGCGGTTGACCATACGAAAATCATCCCCGGCATTTTCGAGAGCCGGGTGGATCAGATCGGGGACGAGCTCGTCACCACCTTTGATATTCGCCTGAAAAGACCGAATGTTGAACCGTCGATCGATCCCGCCGCGATGCACACGATCGAGCATATCGTCGCAACCTATCTGCGCAACCACCCGGTTTGGAAGGACGAACTGATCTATTGGGGACCGATGGGCTGCCTGACCGGGTTTTACATCATTGTCAAAGGGCGTCCCGCCGCCCAAGACCTCTACCCGATCATGCTCGAATCTTTCCGGCATCTCTGCGAATACGACGGGGAAGTCCCCGGCGCGACGGCACAGAATTGCGGCAAATATCTCATGCACGACCTGCCGATGGCGAAATGGGAAGCCAAACGGTTCGTGGAGTACCTCGAAACGGCGGATAAAAGCCGCATTTTCGAGTATCCCAAAGCCGAACGACTGAGCGTTGCCGGCGACCGGAAATTCTTTGATTCGTAAGGCGAACGCGGCAGAAACGGGTTCGCCCGTATGAATGCCCCTGCCTGCGGCATACTATCCGATAGAGCGGCGCATCGCCGCACCGGAAAGGAGAGAAAAATGAAAACAAGAGACGTTGTAAAATTGGTTTTTACGGTACTTTTGACGGTCGTTGCCGTCTGGGCGCTGGTTCTGTTTGCCCAAACGGGTTCTGCGCTCAAACAGGGAGCCGAACAGGTTGACGGCGCCGGGGAAGCCATCGGATTTGCCTTTGCGGCATTGTTTATCGTTCTGTTCGGCGTGATCGGAGGAGGCGTTTCGATCGTTGCTTCCCTGATCGTGATATTGATCTGCTCGTTCGGTGTGCGCAAACAGATCCGCGTGAAGGAAAACGGCATCCTGACCCCGATCCCTCGCGCAAAATGGGTGCGGACCGTTTTCTGGTTCTTTTTGGGAACGAACGCCGGC
This sequence comes from uncultured Clostridia bacterium, assembly GCA_947302045.1. Taxonomy (GTDB): domain Bacteria; phylum Bacillota; class Clostridia; order Oscillospirales; family CAG-272; genus UMGS1865. Next base: position 7,752 of record CAMYUQ010000042.1, on the reverse strand, counting down.
ATGGTCGTTGCCAACATCGTTCTGTTCATTCTGCTCGGGAAATAAAGACAACAGGGAGAAAGAAAAATGAACCGGATCCGTCGCTTTTTCGGAAACAAAGCCGTACAGTACGTTTCGATTGCAATCCTGGCGATCCTCTATGCTCTGGTCTATGAAATTTTCGTTTTCCCCAACAAATTTGCGCCCTCCGGCGTGACCGGACTGATTACGATGGTGCAATATCTGCTGGGCTATCCCTCCATCTGGTATCTGACGCTTCTGGTCAACCTGCCGATGGTGATCGCGGCGTTCTTCGTTCTGAACCGGGACTACGCCCTCAAAACGCTGGTGTTTGTCCTGTTCAATTCCATGACCTACCTGCTCCTCGACCGGGTATGGATCCACGCACTGGACGGGATCCGCTACATCGCGCAGGATACGGGCGGGCAGATGCTTGCCGCGATCGCGGGCGGTTTTTTCAACGGTGTGATGTTCAGTCTGGCGATCCGTGCGGGCGGCTCGACCGGCGGAACCGATATCATCGGCGGATTCGTCAATCACAAACGCCCCGAAATGGATACCGTTTGGATCATTTTCGCGCTCAATACCGTCGTTGCAATCGTTTCGTTCTTCGTCTACGGAATGCAGTATGAACCGGTCATCCTCTGTATTCTCTACGTATTGATCAACAGTCGGATCGGAAGCACGATCCTCAAAGGCGCGCGATCGGCGGTCAAATTCGAGATCGTGACCACGCACCCGGAGGAGATCGCGCAGGAGCTGATCGCCTCGATCCACCACGGCTGCACGGTCGTTCCGGCGCGCGGAATGTATACGCATACCGAACGCTCCATGCTCATCTGCGTTGTCAACCGCCGCCAGATCGCCGACTTTGAAAAGATCGTGCGCAAATACGACGAAACCTTTACATTCGTTTCCTCGATCAACAATACGCTCGGTCGCTTCGACCGGGTCAAATAAAAAATCCGAAGATTCAGGCGGACGGACTTTTCCGAAAAAGGAAAGTCCGCCCGCTTTTTTAGCCGGAATAAAAAAGGAAATTTCAGGCAATGCTAACCAAAGAGAGGGGAGGCGGTGAATTTTATGGAAGAAAAACTCTGCCGGGATCTGGATCGGAATCTGCAAAATTTCCGCCGGCTTTTCGCAAAGGACGCCGCCTACCGGAACCGGGTTTTTCAAACCGGGATGGGCGTGCGATGCGCCGTTCTGTTTTTCGACGGCATGACGCAGTCCCAAATTCTGAATGAGGACGTTGTTCGTCCTCTGATTTGTCACCGAACCGAGATGCCGGGGGAAGATCCCGCCGATTTTGCCGCCCGTCAGATCCTCTATGCCGCAGAGGTAAAAAAACAGACCGATACGAATGCGATGATCGCGGGACTTCTATACGGAGAATGCCTGCTTCTCTTCGACGGTTGCGCCGAAGCGCTCACGGTCGATACGAAAGGTTGGCGGACGCGCGGCATCAGCGAACCCGAAAACGAGCGCGTTCTGCAAGGGCCGCATGAGGGCTTTGCCGAAGCGGCAATGCCGAATCTTGCCCAAATCCGCCGGAAACTGCAAACGCCGGATCTTTGCGCGGAGCTGCTGCGGGTCGGGCGGAGAAGCCGGACGCGGGTGATGATCTGTTATCTCGGCTCGCTCGCAAAACCGGAACTGGTCGCCACGCTGAAAAAAAGGATCGGGGAGATCGATATTGACGGCATCCTCGACGTCAATTATCTCAATGAATTGATCCGCGACCGGAAACGTTCCATGTTCAAAACCTGCGGCAGTACCGAGCGGCCGGACGTTGTGGCGGCAAAACTGCTCGAAGGTCGTGTTGCGATCATCGCCGACGGAACGCCGGTCGTTCTGACCGTACCCTACCTGTTCGCCGAAAATTTCCAGTCGGACGAGGATTATTATCTGAATTTCTGGGTATCTTCCGTCGGTCGGCTTCTGCGTTATCTCTGCTTTTTTCTCGCTGTTTCGGTTCCGGCGATCTATCTCGCTCTCATCACCCACCACAAGCGGCTTCTGCCAACCTTTTTGCTCCTCTCGGCGGCAAGTTCGCGCGCCGGCGTTCCGTTTTCGTCCTTTCTGGAATGTCTGATCCTGATTTTTGTGCTCGAAATTCTCAAAGAAACCGGCGCGCGGATGCCGCAGAACGTCGGGCATACGCTCAGCATCATCGGCGGTCTGGTCGTGGGGCAGGCGGCGGTGGAAGCGCGGCTCATCAGCGCCTCCATGCTGATCGTCGTAGCGCTCAGCGGCATTGCCGGGCTGATGATTCCGCGCCTGCGTGCGGCGGTTTTCTATCTGCGGCTTGGGTTGGTGGTCCTCTCGGTTTTGTTGGGACTGCCCGGCGTTTTTCTTGGGATCACGCTTCTATTGATCCATCTTTTGCAAATTTCTTCGTTCGGCGTCCCCTACCTGCAACCGCTCCAATCCCCCACCTTGCAGGGGTTGAAAGATACGATGGTGCGCCTGCCGTGGGGCGTTATGCTGACACGTCCCGCATTTGGAAAAGACCTGATCCGGCAAAGGAGGAACAAGCGGACGAAATGAAAAAGGGAATAGTGGTTTTCATTTTGGCGGCTCTGATGCCGTTTTTGCCCTCTTGCGGAGCACGCCGTCTCAACGAACCGGAGGACGTATACCTGGTGTCGGCGCTGGGGTTTGACCGGGTTGAGGGATCGCTTCGCCTTTGTGCCGAGGTGCCGCTGACGCGCGAAAACGAAGCTGATAAAATGGAAGTCCGTTGCTTTCAGGGCATCGGAGAAACGCCGGAGCAGGCGTTGCGCGATCTGCGGGCAGGGCTTTCAAAAGAACTGATTTTCGGACATTGCGCACTGGTCGTTCTGGGGGATGAATTGATGCCGCAGGATCGGATCGAGGCAATCGATTTTGCGGCACACAAGATTAAAATTCCGCTGTCTGTTCCGGTAATTTCCGCACCGGACGCGTTGGAACTGCTTGCCGGCGGGAGCTTGTCCGCTCCGGCGGCAGGATACGATATTCCGGAAATTTTGCGCCGGCAGAGCAAACAGTACGTTTTGGATCTGCGCTGTCGGCTCTACGAGGTTCTCGCCGCAGCGGACGGCGTGCAGATCCTGCCGCATTTTCTGCCGACCGATTCCGAACAGGCGGCGTCCGATTTGTTTGACGGTTTGCGCCGGTACGACCGTTTTTCCCTTGTCGGCGAAACGAAGCGGCAGGAATTGATCCCGCGGGAAGGCGAGGGTGACGGCACATGAGGGAAAGACACGAAAGGGGATTGCATAAGATCGCCGTCGGAATGCTCTTTACGGTGGGGAATTCATTGATCCGGTTTCCGTGGAGAGCGACGGATCCGAAAGTGACGGCGCTTTTTATCCTCTCCGTGGCAGGGGCGCTTTTGCCGGCGTGCCTGCTCTATCCGCTCCTTCGCCGGCTGTTCCGCCAACCGCTCGGAAGATCCGGGTGGCGTTTGCCTGTCGCGGCGGTATCGGCACTTGCCGTCGGCGGTTATGCTTTGTACGTCGGCTGGCACTGTATGCGCGATTATGTGCACTATGCCGCTGAAATGATCCTGACCGGGGAACGAAGTCTTCTGTTCGGGTTGCTTTTTCTGCTCTGTATCGTTCTTTTAGCGCGTCTGCCGCGCCACGGAGCCGATTCTTTTTCTTTGATTCTGGCAATCGCGGCATTGCTTTCGGTTCTTTTGCTGTTTCTGTCCGGAATTTCCCAATACCGCGTCGAATACCTTGCTTTCCGATTGCCGGCATCGGTTCGGGAACTGGCAAATGACGCTCTGCCGCTCTGGCGCGAAACGGTTCTGCCTCTCGTCATTTTATCCGCTTATATGGCGCTGTCAACGCCCCGTCGGGGAGAGAGGTCGCTGATCGTCGGCACCTTGCTTGGCTATGCGGTTCTGTTCCTTTGCGTTCTGCAAACGCTGCTGACCTTTGGCGCGCCTTTTTCCGCCGGACTTTCCTATCCCTATTCACAGGCAGTGCGCATCGTCTCATTCGGGCAGTATTTCTTCCGTCCGGAGATTTTCTCCTACGGGTTGGATTTTGCCGCCTGTCTGGTGCGTGCCGCCGTCTGTCTGGCAACCGTCAAACGCCTGATCGGCCGCTTTTCTCCGCGGCTCGCGCCGTACGTTCCGCTCACGGCAGGCGCGGCAGGATGCGTTTTGTGGGTACTGCTTTGAAAAAACAGTCGGTCTCTTCTTTGATCTCCCGACGCAGGGCGAACAGAATCACCGTGTTGAGCATGGTCAGGCAGGCGATCGCGAGGTCAGAGGCAAACCAAACCGCCCCCGGTGCCAGAACCGCACCGAGCGGAACGAGCAGAACGAACAGGAGAAAAAACGATCTCGCCCAAACCGGTTTCGGGGAAAGAAATCGCACGCACTCGGCACCGTAGCCGTACCAGCAGATCACGGTCGCGTAGCCGAAACAGAAGATCGCGGCGCAGAAAAACCACCCGGCAAAGTCGCCGAGCACCGACGTATAGGCGTAGACGGTCAGCATGACGGCATTGTCCCCGAAGAGGGAGGGATCGGGCACGGCGATAAGGATCACCAACGCGGTTGCCGTACAGAGCAGGATCGTATCGACGAACACTTCCAGAATGCCCCAGACGCCCTGCGCCGCGGGGCTTTTGGTTTGCGCCGAGGCGTGCGCGGTCGGGGAAGTTCCGCACCCGGCTTCGTTGGAGAGCAGTCCGCGCATCACGCCGGTACGGAGCGCCGCAGAGGTCAGGAAACCGAGGATTCCGCCGACGGCACTCTTCGGATGAAATGCACCCCGAAAAACGGAACCCAGAGCTCCGCCCAAACGATCCCGGCACAGAATGAGAACCGCAAGGGAAAGAATCACATATCCGACCGACATGATCGGAACGAGATATTCGGTCAGGGCGGAAATACCGTGCTGTCCGCGCGGCAGAACCGGCAGGCAGACCACTGCCAGAAGCGCGGCGCAAACCCATGCGGGGAAGTGCAATACTCCCTGCATCGCGGAGCTGACCGCGTTGATCTGAATGATGCATCCCATCGAACAGGCGTCAAGCAGAATCAATCCGGCAAAGCAAACCGCGAGGAACTGTCCGAGCTTCGGGTGCCGATGCGCGGCAAGACCGTCCCGGATATAGTAGACCGCCCCGCCGTGATAGTGTCCGTTTGCGTCCTGTCGGCGATATTTCACCGCCAGCACTGTTTCGGCATATTTGAGCATCATGGCAACCAGCGCCGAGATCCACATCCAGAAGACCGCACCCGCGCCGCCGATGCAGATGGCGTTCGCCACACCCACCATGTTGCCCACGCCAAGCGTTCCGGCGAGGGCGAGCGTGAGCGCCCGGAAGGGAGAAACCCCGCCGGTGTGCTCTTTTCCGGTCAGCGCCGCCCGCATTCCCCGGGGGCAGAGGATTGGACGACCTCTCAAATAAAGGAAGAAAAACACCCCGCCCGCCAAAAGGAAAAAGGGAACCAATCCGCCGGACATCACCCATAAAATCCGCTCCATGCAAGCATCCTCCGAACCGTATTTTCAGAATAACCTTATGTTTTTTGCCGCCCAAAGATGACCGAATCCCGAAAAGTCGACTTTTTAGCACTCGAAACCGCCGATCCTGCAAATAAAATGTTAATAATATGTGAATATTCGGGGAAACCACTTGATTTTTTCCAAAAAAAGGTTACAATAATAGCATAAGAGTTAGCACTCAAAGCATTCAAGTGCTAAAACCAACCGAAGAGCCAAACGCAAAAGGAGGAACGAACAATGAAGATCAAACCGTTGGCAGACCGCGTGGTAATCAAGCTCGTAGAAGCAGAGGAAAAAACCAAAACCGGCATCTTTTTAACGGCGTCGGCGCAGGAGAAACCGCAGGTCGCGGAAGTGATCGCGGTAGGTCCCGGCGCGCATACCGAGGACGGGAAACTGATCCCGATGGACGTCAAAGTCGGGGATAAGGTGATCGCCGCCAAGTATGCGGGCACAGAAGTGAAGATGGACGGCGTGGAATATACCATCGTCAAGCAGAGCGACATTCTCGCAATCGTAGACTAAAAGGGGGAAACAAATCATGGCAAAGGATATTCTTTACGGAATCGACGCACGCAACGCACTCGTTCGCGGCGTGGATAAACTGGCGGATACGGTTAAGATCACGCTCGGTCCGAAGGGCAGAAACGTGGTACTTGACAAGAAGTACGGCTCGCCGCTCGTCACCAACGACGGCGTGACGATCGCCAAGGAAATTGAACTGGAAGACGAAGCCGAGAACATGGGCGCACAGCTCGTCAAGGAAGTTGCGACCAAGACCAACGACGCCGCCGGCGACGGTACGACGACCGCAACGCTTCTGGCACAGGCATTCGTGCGCGAAGGCATGAAGAACGTGACCGCGGGCGCGAACCCGATGGTCGTGCGCAAGGGTATGAAGAAAGCGGTTGACGCGGCGGTCGCGGCGCTCGTCGCCAACTCCAAGAAGGTCAACGGATCGGACGATATCGCCCGTGTCGGCACGATCTCTGCGGGCGACGAAGTGATCGGACAGCTGATCGCCGACGCGATGGAGAAGGTGACCTCGGACGGTGTAATCACCATCGAGGAATCCAAGAGCGCGGACACCTATTCCGAAGTGGTGGAAGGGATGCAGTTCGACCGCGGATACCTCTCGCCCTACATGGCAACCGATATGGATAAGATGGAAGCCGTCATCGACGACGCGCTTCTGCTCATCACCGATAAGAAGATCTCCAACATTCAGGAGATCCTGCCCCTGCTCGAACAGATCGTGCAGGCGGGCAGAAAACTGCTCATCATTGCCGAGGACGTGGAAGGCGAAGCCCTCACCACGCTCGTGCTCAACAAACTGCGCGGCGTATTCAACTGCGTGGCGGTAAAGGCGCCCGGATTCGGCGACCGCCGCAAGGAGATGCTGCAGGATATCGCCATCCTGACCGGCGGGCAGGTGATCTCTTCCGAGGTCGGACTGGAACTCAAAGACGCGACGATCGAGATGCTCGGTCAGGCGCGGCAGGTGAAGGTCAACAAGGAGCATACGATCATCGTCGGCGGTGCGGGACAGTCTGCCGAGATCAAAGCGCGGATCGGTCAGATCCGGACGGCGATCGAGGAGACCACTTCCGATTTCGACCGCGAGAAACTGCAAGAGCGGCTTGCCAAACTGGCGGGCGGCGTTGCCGTGATCAAAGTCGGCGCGGCGACCGAAGCTGAGATGAAAGAGAAGAAGCTCCGCATCGAGGATGCGCTCAACGCAACCAAGGCGGCAGTCGAGGAAGGCATTGTGGCAGGCGGCGGAACCGCATACCTCAACGTCATTCCCGAAGTCAAGAAACTGCTCGCGACCGTCGAGGGCGACGAAAAGACCGGCGTCAAGATCGTGCTCAAAGCGCTCGAAGAGCCGGTACGCCAGATCGCCGCGAACGCGGGTTATGACGGCGGCGTGATCGTCAACAAGATCATGTCCTCGCATAAGATCGGCTATGGCTTCGACGCCTACAAGGAAGTCTACTGCGATATGGTTTCGAGCGGTATCGTCGATCCGACCAAGGTCACGCGGAGCGCACTTCAGAACGCCGCGTCCATCGCGTCGGTGATCCTCACCACCGCATCGGTCGGTGCCGAGAAGCAAGAAGAAAATCCCGCTCCCGCGGCACCTGCCGGCGGCATGGGCGGCGGAATGTACTGAGATAGAAGACCTTGAGGGGGGGGGGTTGTTTTGTGGTAAATTAGCTATGCCCCCCGCACAAAA
>CAMYUQ010000041.1 GCA_947302045.1 uncultured Clostridia bacterium | reverse complement strand
GGTGGGGTAAAAGGGGCAACGCCCCTTGGTCTTCTATTTCGCGCGGAGCGCGAACCAAAATACGCTTTTGAGAAGGGGCTGTCGCAAACGCAACAGCCCCTTTTATCATGGAAGGTTCGTCCCTGCGGGACGAAAAAGGCAAAAAGCATATTTTATTCGCGCCGTTGGCGCGAAAAGGGCATTCAGGTCGCCGCTTTTTCATAAAAAGCGGCATGAAAAACCTTTTTAAGGTCTCCACTTTTTTGAAAAAAAGTGGAGCAAAAAACTTCCCATAAGGTTTGTGCGAACATGGATGGTGTTTACCGGAATTCGGTGGTGCCGTCCGCAAAATAGGTATGCGTGCGCATAATGGAGTATTCCTCTTTCGCCGGGTCACCCGAAAGGATGCCGATCCGCTCCCTCGCCGCCGCGATCAACAGTTCCGGGTTGAGGTAGCTTCCCTCGCTTGCCGAGAGCCGCGCATCCATTCGGATCTCGCCGCCTTCAAACCATACCCGGATCGACCGGATCCACGGGATCAGATCGAATTCTTTCTCTCCGGCTTTCGTCTTTTTCACCATCGGAAGCGGCGACGTTTCATAGAGCTTCTGCATCCGCTCCGCCAGATCCGCCGAGGCGTTTTCCAACCGCATCCGAACCTCGTAGTCCGCCCAGGCGATCTCCCGGAAGGTCGTTTCCGGCATATACGCCTCCGAGATCTGCATCTCTTCGGTCAGTTCCCGGTTGAGCCGCTCCCGCAACTCATCCGGCGAAATATCCCGGTCGAGCCGCAGGTCGATAAACTCACATTCGCTCTCGGTTCCCACCGAGAGCGGCAGACCGAAGATCACCTTCGCGTGCGGATTGAACCCCTGCGTATACCACATCGGGATCTTCGCACGTACCAGAACCCGGGCAAACGTCCGTTGCAGATCAAGATGCGAGATGTATTGCAAACTGCCCACTTTGCGGAATTTGATCCGCATCGTTTCGGGCGTTTCCAGCTTTGCCCAGCGGTTGAGCTCTTCCTGCCGGTTCGCAAATTCATGCACGGGCAGGGAAGTATCTTCCTCGGGGGCAAATACCGCGGTGTGCGGACAGACCGCACGCTCGCCGCCGAGCTTGTTCGCGCCGCATCCGCTGCACGCCTCCCGGCAGTTCGGCGTCGTTTGCGAGGCGTAGGCACGCGCTCTCTCGCGCAGGAAAAATTCTTTTGTCACGCCGCAGTCGATGATATCCCACGGCAAAACCTCATCGAGACCGAACGCACGGTTCGCGTAAAAGGCAGGATCCAGACCTGCCCGGCCGATCACGTCCAGCCACTTGTCATAGTCGAAAAATTCGTCCCACGCGTCGAATTTGAAGCCCTCGCGGCAGGCAAGTTCGAGTGCCTTGGAGAGCCGCCGGTCGCCGCGTGCAAGCACCGCTTCGATCCGGCTCACTTCGGCGTCGTGGTGCTGATAGCGGATGTGGCGGTTGGTGATCTTCGAGCGGAGAAATTCCTGCTTGCGCGCAAGCTCTTCCATCGTATCCTGCGCCTCCCACTGAAACGCCGTGAAGGGCTTCGGGATCAGGCAGGAAACGCTGATCGTCACCTGCGGACGTCTGCCTTTCTGCCGGTGGGGATTTTCAAAGAAGGCGTCCACCACGCGCTCGGCGAGCTTTGCGATCCCTTCCAGATCCTCGTCGGTCTCGGTCGGCAGACCTTCCATGAAATAGAGTTTGACGTTGGTTTTTCCGGCGTCAAAGGCAACGTTCACCGCACGCAGAACGTCCTCTTCGCGAACGTTCTTGTTGATGACGTCGCGCAGGCGCTGGGTTCCCGCTTCGGGCGCAAAGGTCAGGGAGGAGGAGCGCACCGAATCGATCCGCGCCATCAGCTCCCGGTTGAAGTTGTCCACCCGCAGGGAGGGCAACGAGAGCGATACCATGTTGTCGTCCGTCCACGAAAGGAGTTCGTCGCAGAGCGGTTCGAGCTCGGTGTAGTCGCTGATCGAAAGAGAGGTCAGCGAAATTTCTTCATATCCGGTACTCCGATAGAGCGCACGCGCCTGCTCGTTCAGCACCGCGTGCGATTTTTCCCGCACCGGGCGGTAGATCGCGCCCGCCTGGCAGAACCGGCATCCGCGAATACATCCCCGGTAAACTTCGAGCATGATCCGGTCGTGCACCGTTTCGATATAAGGCATCACCACGCGATCCGGAAAATAGACCCGGTCGAGGTCGCGGATGATCTGCTTCTGCACCTGCCGCGGAATATCCGGGACCTTCGGCTCGATCGAGGCGATCCTGCCGTCGGGCAGGTAGCTTACTTCATAGAGCGAGGGGACGTAAACGCCGGGGATGGTGCGTGCCGCCTCATGCAGAAACGCGGCGCGGGAATATCTCCCCTCGTCCCTCATGCGGATGTAAAGCTCCACGATGGCAGGGAGCATATTTTCCCCCTCGCCGATGTTGAACAGATCGAAGAAATCGGCGATCGGTTCGGGGTTGAAAGAGCAGGGACCTCCCCCGATCACGAGGGGGGCGTCCTCGCCGCGGTCGGCGGCGTAGAGCGGGATCCCGGCAAGGTCGAGCATGTTGAGCACGTTGGTGTAGCTCATTTCGTATTGCAGGGTAAAGCCCACAAAATCGAAAGCGCCCAGAGGATCCTTGCTTTCGAGCGCCACCAGAGAAAGGTCGTGCTTTTTCATCTCTTCCTGCATATCCACCCAGGGGTCGTAGACGCGTTCGCACCAGATATCCGGATGCTGATTGAGCGCACCGTAGAGCAGCCGCACGCCGAGGTTCGACATCCCGATCTCATAGGTATCCGGGAAGCAGAAGGCAAACCGTGCTTTCACGCGGTTTTTATCCTTATAGATCGCTCCGTATTCGCCGCCGGCGTAGCGCCCGGGCTTGGAGACCGATTTGAGAATGGTGCTGTTCGGAAGGTTTGGACGCTGACGCATAGAGATCCCCTTTTTCGAAAAGAAAGTATAAAGCGGCGATCAGGTGTGGTCCACCGTGGTAAAGATGTCGGGAGAACTGCCGAAAATCGTCTCGGTTTGCAAAAAGCCGGCGTCGAGAGGCAGACAGATCAGATCCATCAGTCCGCGCCACGCAAGGGCGAAGAGCGGGAAGAGGGAGAGCGTGGAGGTCGGCAGGAAGAGCGCGCCGCCGAGCGCCAGAGCCGCGCCGGGCAAAAGCATCGCCAAAAGGATCCGGAACCCGATCCGGCGCAACCGGCAGATCGCCTGCGCGGCGCGGATCGGCGCGACCAGAACGCCCCCTCCGTTGATCGAAACCGCGCCTGTGTCGCTCGCTTCGACCGGCTCGGAGTCCTCATACCGTCCGGGCTTGATCACGCGGACGTGCGGCGCGTCGGGCTCGCGTACACTTTGCAGAAAAGCGTCGCAGAGATTGGGGTCGTAAGTATGGATAGCCGTTTGAATTTTGCTCTCGGCGAGCAGATGCGCCAGCTCCTCAAACGACGGATCGGTCTGGTAGGAGATCTCGTAATGCAGTTTGAGGGAGCCGTTGACGGCGATATAGAGCAAAGCCGTGTTGGGCGTGCGGAGCAGGGTCAGATCGGTACTCTCGGTCGGAACCGACAGCCCGTATCGCGCGAGAAATTCGGCGTTCCCGGCAAGGACCCGGTCTTTGCCGTCGATCAGCGCCTCCACGCCGTGGTCTTCGATGCGGAGCAAAAGCACCTGCGGATCGTCCGATCCGTCCGAACGTGCGCGCCCGACCGAGCCGAGCGTGCCGCCGATCTTCCGGAAGAGGATCTCGCAAAGGCGCAGATCGCCCCGGAGGTCGTCGCTCTGCCGCAGGGACGCCTGCGCGGTGCGGCGCGCCGCAAAGAGATCGGTATCTTCAAAAATCAGCGTTCCGGGGTCGGCAAGCTCTTCCACCGATTCTTCCCCGATCAGGGCGCAGCCGCGCAAAGCAAGCTTACGGTTTGCGGCGTCGAGCGGGGCGAACAGGAAAAGGGTCACGGTTCCGGGAAGGGTGAGGAAGAAGGTAACCGCGGCGGCGGTCAGCGCGATCTGCACCGTTCCGGAAAGGACGGCGCCCGCCACACCGACGATCACGGAAAGTGAAAGCGAGAGAATCAGCAGGATCGAAACCGGACGGGTGGCATAGGAGCTCCCGTTGGAGCGGCGGAAGAATCCGACCGCTTCTTTTGCCCGGCGCACGCGGTAGAAGGACTTGTCGATCTCATCGTTGATGATCTTGACCGTCCGCTTTCCCTGACGCACCATTTTTTTGCCCGGTTCGGTCGGATCGAGGACGGTTTTTTCTTCCTCGCCCGAGAGCAGGCGGAAGGTGCGAAGTTCGTTGGCGATCCGGATGCAGTCGCAGAACAGGCAGAACAGGAGCGCACCCGCGGCGCAAAGGTTCAGGGCAGGCAACTGCTCGTTTCTGGCGTTGAAGATCCGGATCACGTCGTAGAGCAGGGTCACACAAACCAGAACGGCGGCGGGCGTATCCGGCGTAGGAGTCAGATGCAGAAGTCCGTCCGCGCCGGATCGCAAACGACGCCACTGGATCGCCGCGGCGATACAGAGCAGAAGCATTCCGAATACGGCGAACAGGAGGGGATTCTCATCGGCGGGGTTGGCAACCAGAGGACCGAACCACATCGGCAGATCGGTGATCAGCATTCCGAGGATGCAGGTGACGGTTGCAACCAGCCGCAGGATCAGGAAGAGCCGGTCGTGCAGGTAGGCGGATAGGATCCGCTCACGTTCTTCCTTGCCGGCATATTCCTTTCCGCGGTAGCCGGGAGCCGTATCAAACGGTGCTTTTTGCGAAGCGCGTACCCGACGCGCGTGCTTGTTCTTGATTTCTTTGAGCAGTTCGGGGCCGACCAGACGCCCCAATTCATTTTCATAACCGAGTTCGAGGATCATGTCGATGTCGTTCCCACTCAGACCCTTGCTGCGCGGCGGTTCGGCGGAGGACGCCTGCTCCGGCGCGCTCTGCTCCTCCGGCTCGGGCTCGGATTCCGGTTCGGGTTCGGTCGCCGCCTGCTCCTGTGGCAGAGCGGTTTCTTCCACAGGTGCGGCAGTCGGCGCTTCCGAGGGAATTTCTTCCGCAGGTGCGGCCGCCGGCGTTTCCGGAACGGGTTCTTCCTGCGGCGTTTCTGCCTGCGGCATCGGTTTCGCCTGCCGCGGCTCGACCTCTGCCGCCTGTTCCTGCTTCTTGATGAACTTGAACGGAGGACGGGAGACCTCTCCGCGCAACCGCACACTGGGAGGCGCCCAGAGATCCGCCCCCGGATCGACTTCTTTTTGGATCGGCTCTGCGGAAACGGGCTCCGGTTCGATTTCCGGCTCGGATTCCGGTTCAGCTTCCGGTTCGGATTCCGGAACAGCTTCCGGTTCGGATTTCGTAACGGTTTCCGCAATCATTTCCGGTTCAGCTTCCGGCTCGGATTCTATAACCTGATCGACTTTCGCCTCGGATTTTTCGGGCGGCTCGGGTTCGGGCATCGCAATTTCTTCCGGCTCTTCTGCGGCTTGTCCCGCTTCGGGTTCTGCTGCCGTTTCGGGCTCGGCAACCGTTTCCGCTTCGGTTTTGACAACCGGGTCTGCTTCCGTTATCGGCTCAACCGCTTCCGGTTCTGCTTCGATAACCGGCTCGACCTGCGCGACGTCTTCCGCCGTCGGTTCGGGCTTATTCTCCGCCGTCGGTTCGGATTTGGGGAGCGGATCGGGCTTTCGGTCTTTTTTATGCTTGGACTTTTTATCGTTGCCGCCGGAAAACCGTTTGAGCAATCCGGCGATACGGTGACGGAACGCGGCGTCTTCCGCGTCCTCTCCCGCAGAGTCGGAAGTATGCTCCGGTTCCTCGCTCAGATAGGATTTTTGCAACTGTTGCAGCAACTCGTCTGCGCTTTGCTGTTCGGACGGTTTCTTTTTCATCGGCGGCTCCTTTCTCGGAATTTTCGGGTCGGATAAAGATCAGCACGGGTGGTGCTGGCGGGCAACTTCGGCGAGGATAACGGCGGCGGCGGTGGAGACGTTGAAAGAATTGACCCGCCCGTAGAGCGGGATCGAAACGATTCCGTCGCAGGTTTTGCGAACGATGTCCGAAACGCCGTCCCCTTCGCTGCCCAGAACGATCGCGCAGGGTCCTTTGAGGTCGGTTCGGTAGAGGTTCGTACCGCCCGCCTCGGCGGCATAGACCCATACGCCCTGCTTTTTCAAAAACTCAACGGTAGCGGCGATGTTGGGAACCTTCGCAACGGCGAGATGTTCCAGCGCACCGGCGGACGCTCTGCCGACCAGAGGCGTCAGACCGACCGCGCGCCGCTTCGGGATGATCAGCCCGTGCGCGCCGCAGCATTCGGCGCACCGGATGATCGCGCCGAGGTTATAGGGATCGGTCACGCCGTCGCAGAGGACGATCAGAGGGGGTTCTCCGCGGTCGGCGGCGATTTGCAGAATATCTTCCACCGAGCAATAGTCTTTTTCGGCGGCGTAGGCGATGATCCCCTGATGGGGAGCAAACCCGGCGATCCCGTCGAGCTTGGCTTTTTCGGTTTCGATCACGGGAATTTTGCGCTCGATCGCCTCGGCGACCAGCTGTGTGATCGAGCCGGTTCGTTCGCCTCTCTGCACGAGGAGCTTGTCCACGTCCCGTCCCGAGCGAAGCAGTTCGCGCACGGCGTTGCGGCCGATCACGGCTCCCGGTTCGGGCGTCGGTTCCTGCCGGTTGAGCGGAGCGCGGCTGCGGTTTTGTGATCTGAAATCGGTTGCCATAGAGGGTCGTCCTTTCCGCAAAGCAATTTACCGTTTCCCATTATACCATAAAAAGCCGGCGTTGTGTAGTCTTTTTGGCAAATTTTTCATGCGCGGGGCGCAAAAACTTGTCGACAGGATCCTCCCTTTTTCGGGATCGGAGCCCTACGCAGGGGAAAAATCGGTGACCCGGAAGGAACCCTCGGGGAAGGAAACGAAGCGGATCGCCCCTCTGTCCGAGACCGTGATGCAAACGCCGTTTGCAAAGGAAACGGCGTATTGGTCCCCCTGCTTTTCCACCGATTCCGGATCTGTCGGAAGCTCGGTCAGAACCGTGAGCGGGCGCAACAGACCGCGCAGAGCGTCCTCGCTCATCCGAACCGAAACGTCGCCCCGGGCAAGCGAGATCTGTCCGTCCCGCACCGCAAGTTCCAGACCGTCGAGGAGGGCGGGAGCGGAAAAGCAAATGCGCCGATCCTCTTCTGAAACCGTGATCCGGGCGCTGAATCCGACCCCGTTCCATTCTCCCGAAACGGTTGCGCGGAAAGGCGACTTGCAGGCGGCAAGGGGGGCGGTCCTGCCGGAGCGGCAGGCGGAAAGCCCGCAGGAAAGGCAAAGGATGCCGCAAAGGACAGAGCAAAAGATCCGGATGGGGCGTGCGTTCATGGTAAATCCTCCCGTGAAAACAGATCGTATCACAATATACGGCGGATTTCGGCGTTCTATTCAAAAAATGATTGCAAGAAGTGATTGCAATCCGCGCCCGCGTGTGATATAATGAATATCGTAACAGAAAAAACGAAACGTTGCAGGAAAGAAGTGTCTGTGAATATGCGTGACAACCGATATAAACTTTATTCGACCCTTCCGGATGCGGAAAGGCACAAAACCGTAGCCGAGATCGACCTCGACGCCCTGCGGCGGAACTACCGGTATTTATGCGGCTTTGCCGGAAAAGCGCGTCCGATCGCGGTCGTCAAAGCCGACGCCTACGGGCACGGAGCGCCCGAATGCGTGCGCGCTCTGCTTGCAGAGGGGTGCGATTTCTTTGCCGTTTCCTGCGCGAACGAGGCGATCGCGCTGCGGGAGGTCTGCCAAAAAGAGGGCAGGCAGGCGGATTTTCTGATCCTCGGCTATACCGAACCCGAGCTGGCGGCGGAGCTTTTCTCCCATGATCTGATCCAGACCCTGCTTTCCGCGGAATACGCGGACGCGCTGGAAAAACACGCGAGGGAGGCAGGCGTGCGCGTGCGCACGCACATCGCGCTCGATACCGGCATGAACCGGATCGGCTTTGGGGCGCACAGTCCCGAGGAGATCGCCGGGGCGGTCGGGCAGATCGCCCGGCTGACCGCACGGGAGGGGATCTCGGTGGAGGGATTATTCACCCATTTTGCACGCGCGGACGAGGGAGAAGCCGGAGAGGCACCGACCGACCGGCAGGTCGAGCGGTTCCGCGCGGTGCGGGAAAAACTCTGCACGCGCGGAATAAAACTGTTCTGCCACGTTTGCAACACGGCGGGAACGGTCACGCGCCCGGCGGACGGAATGGACGGCGTGCGGCTCGGCATCTCGCTCTACGGAGCGAATCCGAGCGAGAACGTGCCGCTGAAACTCGCTCCCGTGATGAAACTGAAAACGGTCATCTCGCATCTGCACCGGCTGCTCCCGGGCGAGGCGGTGAGCTACGGCGGCACCTTTTCCGCCGCCGACGAACGCGAGATCGCCACGCTCCCGATCGGCTATGCGGACGGTCTGCTCCGCGCCTGTGCGGGTGCGGAGGTCACGGTGCATACCGCGGCAGGGGATAAACCGGCGAAGATCGTGGGCAGGATCTGCATGGATCAGTGTATGCTGGACGTGAGTGGGATCGGCGCGAAAGAGGGCGATCCGGTCACCCTGTTCGGGCAGAAGCCGGAGGAACTGCACGCGCTGGCAAAGCTTGCCGGAACGATCGATTACGAATGCCTGTGCCTGATCTCGTCGCGCGTGCCGCGCGTTTATACCGGTTGCTGAAATAACCCGGAATCACCCGGAAAGGAGGAACTTGAATGGGGAGAAGCAGACGTTTGATCCGGATTCTGACGCTGACGCTGATATTCAGCATCGTCTGCGTCGTCTATCTCGGCAAACTGTTCTCGGTACAGCTCGCCGGCAAGGGACTCTACGGGGATTCCGGCATCACCTCCCGAACCGTCAAGGTGCAGGCGGTGCGCGGAGAAATTTACGACCGCAACGGGAAACCGCTCGTCACCAATTCCTATTTCTACGATCTGACGATCACCTACACCGGATTCCGGCGGCTCTCGGTTTTCAAGGCCAACGATACGCTCCTGCTCCTGCTCGGTGCGCTCGACGCCTGCGGCAAGACCGGCGCGCACAGCGAGTCCTACTTTCCGTTTGAGGGGGAATACCCCTATTACACCCTGACCGAGGAGGCAAAGAACGCCGATTCGGTGATCGGCTACCGGCTGCGGCGCGTTCTGAACGAGAACGGCTTGCAGGATGATCTTTCGGGAGAGGAAATTCAAAAATATTACGTCGACACCTACCAGTTCCTCGCGCGGGACAAGGCCGGCAAACGTCTCTTCCGGGACGACGAGATCGACCGCCTGTTCCGCCTGCGCTACGATATGGACGCCATGCGCTTCGGCGCTTACAGCGACTATACGCTGGCAACGAACGTGGGGCTGGATCTGATCACCTACGTGCGCGAGATGAAGGAGACCGGATGCGTTTCCTTTACCGTGACGGCGGAGCGGAACTACCACTATCCGGGGATCGCTTCGCATATTCTCGGAACGGTGGGAAAGATCTGGTCGGAGGAATGGGAATATTATAACGAACGCGGCTATCCGATGAACGCCGTCGTCGGCAAAACCGGGTGCGAGTTCGCGTTTGAGGACGATCTGAGGGGAACCGACGGAAAACTCAAAATCACCGAGAACGCGCTGGGAGAGATTTTGTCGGTCGAGGTGATCGAAGCGCCGGTCGCCGGAAAGAGCGTTTACCTGACGCTGGATATCGATCTGCAACTCGCCGCCGAAGCCGGACTTGCCGAAACGGTGGAATACGCCGGCGACCCCTGCGACGCGGGCGCGGCGGTGGTGATGGACCCCGAAACCTTTGAGATCCTTGCCATCGCGTCCTATCCGACCTACGATCTTTCCACCTACCACCTGGATTATAACGATCTGGCGGCAAATCCGGCGTCGCCGTTGCTCAACCGTTCCCTGCAAGTCGTTTATGCGCCCGGCTCGACCGTCAAACCCGGCGTTGCGATCGCGGGAATGGAGGAAGAAGTCATCACGCCCACCACCCGGCTGATCTGCACCGGCTCCTACGAGGGGCTCGGCTGTTCCACCTATCCGCACGCGACCTCCTCGCTCAACGTCGTGGAGGCGATCGCCGATTCCTGCAACAGCTTTTTCGCGCAGGTTGGAAAGGGGCTCGGGCTGGAAGCCATGAATTTCTACCTGAGCCGGTTCGGGCTCGGGCAGAAGACCGGGATCGAGCTGGGGGAGAAGACCGGCAATCTGGCGAGCAAGCTCCCGAATCATGCGGCGATCGGGCAGTCGGATACGCAGGTGACTCTCTTGCAGATTTGCAGTTATTTTTCCACGCTTTATAACGGAGGCACCCGTCTCAACGCGCACATCAGGGATCGGGTGTGCGAGTTCGGAAGCGGAGAGATCCTCTGGTCGGACGCCGAAAATGAAACGGTTCTGAGCCGCGCGGAAATGACCGAGACCTACCGGCAAACGGTCCTCTCGGGTATGCGGAAGATGATCGAGGAGACCGCGTTTGCAAAATCGCGGCTTGCAAACCTCGGGCTGGACGACGTGCTCGGCAAAACCGGAACGGCGGAAGTCGCCGGGCAGAAGGAAAACGGCTTTTTCATCTGCGGAGCGTCTAATCAGGGGCAAAAGATCGCGATAGCGGTCGTGACCGAACAGTCGGGACACGGCTTCTATAACGCCATCGCCGCCGAGAAGATCCTCTCCGCGTGGAAAACCGTTGCAGAAAAGGAGACCGTAGCATGAAAAACCGGCTGACCCCAACCTATATGTTTGCAACCTACCGGGACGTAACGCCGGAATTCCTTGCCGCGCACGGCATCCGCGCCCTGCTCTCCGATATCGATAACACCCTCGCGCCTTATGAACAGCCCGAGCCGGACGACGATATACGCGCGTGGATTGCCGCTCTGCAAGAGGCGGGTATCCGAATCGCGCTCGTTTCCAACAACCATGCCGCGCGTGTAGAATTGTTCAACCGCACGCTCGGGCTTCCGGCGTTTCCGGATAGTCACAAGCCCGGGAAGAAATATCTGCTCCGCGCCATGGAAGAAATGGGCGTGACGCCTGCGGAAACGGCGGTGCTCGGCGACCAGCTCCTCACCGA
This sequence comes from uncultured Clostridia bacterium, assembly GCA_947302045.1. GTDB lineage: Bacteria > Bacillota > Clostridia > Oscillospirales > CAG-272 > UMGS1865. Next base: position 2,928 of record CAMYUQ010000041.1, on the reverse strand, counting down.
CGCCTACGCCGGACAGCGGATGGGTCTGCCGGCGATCATCGTGCCGCCCATCCGGGATAAACGGAACCTCTTTTTCCGCTTCAAGCGTCTGCTCGAACGCCGGTTTATCCGCAAGTACGCAAAACTGCACGGCAGGGAAGACTACATGAAGTTCTGGAAGGTCTGAAACGACCGAAAAATAGATTTCCACCCCCTTGACTTTTCGCAGAATCGGGGGTATAATATACCGATGAAAAACAAAAAAAGGAAGCGATTTTTATGACCAAAATTGACATCTTTTCGGGATTTCTCGGCGCCGGCAAAACCACGCTGATCCAAAAACTGCTCCGCGAGGCGTATGCGGGCGAGCAGCTCGTCCTGATCGAAAACGAATTCGGGGAGATCGGCATCGACGGCGGATTCCTCAAAGAGGCGGGCATCGTCATCAACGAAATGAACAGCGGATGCATCTGCTGCTCCCTGGTGGGGGATTTCGGCAAAGCCCTGCGGAAGGTCCTTACCGAATATAAACCCGACCGCATTCTGATCGAGCCGTCGGGCGTGGGCAAGCTCTCGGATATCATCCGCGCGGTGCAGAACGTCGCGCCCGAGGGAGCCATGCTCAACGGATTCACCACGGTTGCCGACGTGAACAAATGCAAGATGTATATGAAGAACTTCGGCGAATTCTTCAACGATCAGATCCAAAATGCCGGGTGCATCGTGCTCTCGCACACGCAGTCGGCGAGCGAAGCGAAGATCGCCGAGGTCGTTGCGCTGATCCGGGAGCAGAACCCCACCGCCGTGATCGTCACCACGCCGTGGGAGGAACTCGACGGCAAACAGCTCCTCTCTGCCATGGAGCGGAGAGATACCATCGAGGAGGAACTCAAACGCCTCGCCGCGGAAGCCGAACATCACCATCACGACGATGATGACGATGACGACGAATGCGACGATCCCGATTGCGCCTGCCACCATCATCACGACGATGATGATGACGACGGGGACGAACACGAACATCACCACCATCACCATCATCACCACCACGATGATGATGACGATGACGACGAGTGCGATGATCCCAACTGTTCCTGCCATCACCATCACGACGACGATGACGAGGAGGATGAAGACGAACACGAGCACGAACATCACCACCATCATCATCACCATCACCACCACGCCGACGAGGTCTTCACCAGTTGGGGGATCGAGACGGCGAAGAAGTTTGACGAGGCAGGTCTGCGGCAGATCCTCGACGCGCTCATGGAAGAAAAGACCTACGGGGTCGTTCTGCGCGCCAAAGGCATTGTGGAGGGCGTGGACGGCAAGTGGTTCCACTTCGACTACGTGCCGGGAGAGCCCGACGTGCGCCGCGGCGCCGCCGCCGTCACCGGTCGGCTCTGCGTGATCGGATCGGGCATCGACGAAGAAAAGCTCGCCGCGCTCTTCGGAGTGAACTAATGTGAACCAAAAGGAGTAGATACCATGGCAAGAATTCCGGTCTATCTCTTCACCGGTTTTCTGGAAGGCGGCAAAACGCATATTATCCAGGAATCGATGGAGGACAAGCGGTTCAATTCGGGCGAAAAGACGCTCATCATCCAGTGCGAGGAGGGAATTGAGGAACTCGACCCCGCCCGCTTCTTCGGCAAGAACGTCTACCTCGAATCGATCAACGACCCCGGGCAGATCAACAAAGCGTATCTGACCGAGATCGGCAAAAAACACAAGATCGACCGCGTGATCATTGAATATAACGGGATGTGGGAACTGCCGAACCTCTACGTCAATCTGCCGGAGGGGTGGTCGATCTATCAGGAGATGATGTTCGCCGACGCGAACACCTTTCTGAGCTATAACGCGAATATGCGCCAGCTCATGGTGGATAAACTCAACAACTGCGAGATGATCGTGCTGACCCGCACGCCGGCGAACGTGGATAAGGACGCCATCCATAAGGTGATCCGCGCCACATCCCGCCGCGCCGCCATCACCTACGACTACCCGGACGGACACGTCGAATATGACGACATTGAAGATCCCCTGCCGTTCGATCTGAACGCGCCGGTGGTCGAGATCGCCGACAGCGACTACGCGCTCTTCTACCGCGATCTCTCCGAGGAGATGGAGAAATACGACGACAAGGTCGTGAAATTCAAGGGGATCGTGGCAAGGGACGCACAGCTCGGCGAGAAACAACTGCTCGCCGGACGGTTTGTGATGACCTGCTGTGAAGCCGATATCTCCTTCCATCCGCTCGTGTGTGTATTTGAGGAAGCGACGAAGCTTGAAAATCAGAGTTGGGCGACCTTTACCGGAACGATCCGGATCGAGAAGCACAAGCTCTACCGCGGGCCGGGACCGGTGGTTTATATCAAGTCCACCGATTTTGCCGTCGCCGCCGTGCCGGAAGTCGCAACCTTTTACTGAGCTTGCAGGGGGCTGTCGCATCTCGGACGGCCCTTTTGCGTGGAAGCTGATAAAAATTTGTCAAAAAAATCATCGGAACCCCTTGATTTTCAGAAAAAAATAGAATAAAATAGATGGGTATATTGCATTCAGGAACAAAGGACGGAAAGAAAATGGCAACATTCAGAAAAATCGGTATTTTATCTTCGGGAGGCGACGCGCCTGGCATGAACGCCTGCATCAAGGCGGTCGTTCACCGCGCGAAAGAATTGGGGATCGAGATCGTCGGCATCAGCAACGGCTATGCCGGGCTGATCAACGGAGACCTCACACAGCTCACGACGCAAAGAGTCGCCAATATCAACGGGGAGGGCGGAACGATCCTCTATTCCAGCCGCTGCCCCGAGTTCAAGACCGAAGAGGGTATGCAGACCGCGATCGCAACCTGTCGGCGCAATGAGATCGACGCGCTCATCTGCATCGGCGGCGACGGAACCTTCCGCGGCGCGACCGATATGACCCTGCGCGGGATTC
>CAMYUQ010000040.1 GCA_947302045.1 uncultured Clostridia bacterium | reverse complement strand
TTGATCACGGTCTGCTTGCAGCATCCGATCTCTTTCGCGATGGCTGCGAACGTCTTCTTCTGTTCGTCTCGGGCATAAACGATAAAAGAATCATCGATGTCCTTGCGTACCGTGCGCGTCTTTTTCTCTGCCTGTTTCTTCATTTGGTGCATAGAATGTCCTTTCCGCCAATAAAAATGGCCTGTGCGTGAATGGTATTACATCCTATTCACACACAGGTCATTTTATGCGGAGAATCAATCCACCGAATCTTCCGCTTTAACGTCTACGCGGCTGATCGCGGTTTTCAGGATCCGGATCTTGGTGCGTTCATGCGCGGTTTCGATCACGCAGGTCTCTTCCTTGATGCTGACCACCTTTCCGATGATCCCGCCGATGGTCGTGACTTCATCTCCCACCGCCAGATTGTTACGCATCTGGTTTGTCTCTTTTTCCTGCTTCTTCTGCGGACGGATCATGAAGAAATACATGATGATGAGCAGAGCCGGTAAGATCAGCAACATCCCGTATTGTGCGAAGAAATCTCCGATGCCTGCCATTGCTGTCAGAACGTTCATTTTGTTTAACCTCCACGGTGTTTTGATTTAACACCTCCATTATACAGCAAAATGAACGTGATTTCAATCCCTGAATTGTAAAATTTTTGAGACGAACGAAAAAAATCGGGCAGAGCGGGGAAAACGGTTGCTTTTTGAGAGAAAATGTGCTATACTTGCTATACGGACGGAAAAAAGGACGGCAATATGAAACATCAATTTTTGGAATGCGGAAAAATTATCAATACCCACGGATTCCGGGGAGCGGTCAAACTGGAAAGCTGGTGCGATACCCCCGGCGTTCTCGCCGGATTGCCCCGCTATTATTTGCAGACGGCGGGGGGGATGCAGCCGCTGACGGTCGCTCACGCTTCGGTGTTCCGGGAGTTTGTGATCGCCGAGCTGGAAGGTGTTGCGGATGAGGACGCGGCAAACCGTTTGCGCGGCAAAACCGTATATGCCGCCAGAGACGATCTTCCCCTGCCGTCGGGCGGTTACTTTTTGGTCGACGTCGTCGGTCTGCCGGTCCGGCACGCAGATACCGGGGAATCTCTCGGCACGGTCGTTCGGGTAGATACGCGAGGAAAAAACAATCTGTTCGTTCTGGAAACGCCGAACGGAGAGGCATTGCTACCCGACGTGCCGCAGTTTGTGATCCGGGTGGACGTGGAAGGGGCCGTTTGGGTACGTCCGATCCCGGGACTTCTGGACGGAGGTGCGGAAAACGTATGAGATTTGATATTATGACGCTGTTTCCGGATCTGGTGCGCACGGTTCTGGACGAAAGTATCATCGGCCGCGCGCAAAAGAACGGCGCGATCGAAGTGAACACCTTCAACATCCGGGATTATACCGAGGATAAACACCGCAGGGTTGACGATACGCCCTACGGAGGCGGTAAGGGAATGCTGATGATGGCGCCCCCGATCTACGCCTGCTACGAGGCGATCCTGCGCGCGCAGGAGGCGGACGGTTATGCGGGTCGCCGCAGAGTAATCTATCTTTCTCCGCAAGGGACGCTTCTGAATCAGAAAAAAGCGGAAGAGCTGGCGCAGAACTACGATAATCTGATCCTGCTCTGCGGACATTACGAGGGCGTTGACCACAGGATCATTGAGGAGATCGTAGAGGAAGAAATTTCAATCGGCGATTTCGTTCTGACCGGAGGAGAAATTCCCGCCTGCATCCTGACCGACTGCGTGGCGCGTCTGCTTCCGGGTGTTCTTGCCGACACCGAATGCTTTGAAAAGGAAAGCTTTTCTTCGGGACTGCTGGAATATCCGCAATATACAAGACCCTATGAATTTCACGGCAGACGAGTTCCGGATATTCTGCTCTCGGGACATCACGCGAAGATCGACGAATGGCGGGAGGGGCAGGCGGAGGCAGTCACCAAAGAACGCCGGCCGGATCTGCTTTTAGATCCAAAAGCCGAATAACCAATGATTTTTTCACTGTTTTGCACGAAAAACTGACGCTTCGAGAGTAAAAAAAGGGCATATTGACTATTGCAATCCCAATCGAAATTTGTTATACTATATGTATAAAATTGTCGGCGGCGGTCTGTTTCTCGGGCGCCGTATGGAGGACAGGGAACATGATTACTCGCGATGTCGTCATCGTCAATTCAAGCGGTCTGCACGCAAGACCTGCGACGTTTTTTATTCAGAAGGCGAATACCTATCTTTGCTCGATCTGGATCGAAAAGGATGATCGCAAGGTGAATGCCAAAAGTCTGCTCGGAGTGCTTTCCCTCGGAATCGCGAAGGGCATGACGATCACTTTGGTTGCCGACGGAAAAGGCGAAGAAGAAGCGCTGGACGGTCTGGAAGCGTTGATCAACAGCGGCTTTGCCGAAATTTAAGACCGACGAATGCCAAAAGACATAGCGGTGTGCACCGGAAAGTCATAGCTCCGGATTTGCACACCGCCGTTTTTTACCGCAAGTTCGTTTTACATAAAGAGAAAGGTTTGGTCATCGGAATGGCAGAGATACCCGAAATTCGCCGCGCTTTGCTCGAAAAAGCGAATAGTCTGCCGCTCTGTCCCGGGGTCTATCTGATGCGGGACCGATCGGGAAAGGTCATCTACGTCGGCAAATCCCGCAAGCTCAAAAACCGGGTGTCGCAGTATTTTCAGAACAGCGGAAAAGCGATCAAGACCGATCGGATGGTGGCATCGGTGCGGGATTTTGATTACTATCTTTGCAGTAACGAAATGGAAGCCCTGTCGCTGGAAAATACGCTGATCAAGCAGTACGCGCCGCGATACAATATCAAACTCAAAGACGCCAAATCCTATCCTTATATCAAGATCACAAACGAAGAATATCCGCGCCTGCAATTCACGCGCCGGCGCGACGCCGATAAGGCAAAATATTTCGGCCCCTATTCCGGCTCGGGTACGGCGTATGCGCTGATCGAGCTGGTCAACCGCGTCCTCCGGCTTCCGAACTGTCATCGCGTCTTTCCGCGGGACGTCGGAAAGGAACGCCCCTGTATCTACTATCAGATGAACCGGTGTATGGGGCCGTGTACCGGGCAGGTTTCGCAGGAGGAATACAAGACCGCGATCAAATATGCCGCCGATATTCTCAGCGGACGCAACGATGCCGTGCGGCGCGAGCTGGAACGGCAGATGCGGCAGGATGCCGAAGCCGAACGCTTTGAGGCCGCCGCCCGCGCCAGAGATACCATCCGGGCGCTTGATGCGATCCGGGAGAGGCAGACGGTGGTTGATTCACCGGACGCCGAGCAGGATGTGTTCGCCTGCTGGCGGGATGATTTCTGCACCTGCATTTCGATCTTTTATATCCGGGGAGGTGTTGTGCACGACAAAGCGGATTTCCTTTTCGGGTCGGAGGTCAGCATGGAACCGGAAGACCTGACCGCGTTCCTTTGCGAGCATTATCAGACGCGAACGTATTTGCCGCCGCGCATTTTGCTGGAATTCGGATTGGAAGACGAAAGCAGGGAAACTTTGTCACAGTACCTTTCCAACCTTGCCGGGCATAAAGTCGACGTGCATACGCCAATGCGGGGAAATCTCCGGACTTTATGCGAACTGGTCAAAAAGAACGCGGCGGAACGGGCAAAGCAGTACCGGATGGAATCCGAAAAGCAGGAAGGAACGCTTGCGCGCTTAGCCGAGCTGTTGCGATTGGAGCTTTATCCGTCGAGGATCGAGGCATACGACATCTCCAACCTCGGCGCGGAACATCTGACAGCGGGGATGATCGTTTGCAAGGAAGGAAAATTCAGCAAGTCGGACTACCGGTATTTCCGGATCAAAACGGTGGAGGGAACCGACGACTATGCCTCTATGCGGGAAGCACTTTCCAGGCGGATCGCGCATCTCTCGGATGCGGCGGGTTCGTTTTCCGAACTGCCCGATCTGATCCTGCTCGACGGTGGCAGAGGACACGTTTCGGTCGTTCGCGAGCTGTTGGCTGAGGCGGGACTTGAAATCGCGGTATTCGGAATGGTGAAGGACGAGTTTCACAAAACGAGGGCGCTTTGCACCGATACCGAGGAGATCAGTATTGCGAAAGAACGGGATGTTTTTTCGCTGATCTACCGTATCCAGGAAGAAGTGCACCGTTACAGTGTGCTGCAAATGGGAAACGCAAAACGCAAAACGCTGAAAACCTCAACGCTCACGGCGATTCCGGGCATCGGAGCCGAAAAAGCCAAACGGTTGCTTGCGGCATTCGGCGGCAGTCGAGCCGTCAAGCAGGCATCAGAGGAGGAAATTTCCAAAGTGAGAGGAATTTCCGCGAAAGATGCCAGAGCCGTTTGGGCATACTATCATGAGCCGACTGATAAAAAGGAGAAGAAACAACGATGATGCGCGTCATTACGGGAAAAGCACGCGGAATCAGATTGGCGGCGCCTGCGGGAGAAGAAACCAGACCGACCGCCGAGCGCGTGAAAGAGGCCGTTTTTTCGATGATCCAGTTTGAAACCGAAGGCAGAAGAGTGCTCGATCTGTTTGCCGGATCGGGGCAGCTCGGGATCGAGGCGATCAGCAGAGGCGCGGCGCACGCGGTCTTCGTGGATTCTTCCAAACAGGCGGTCGGAACAGTGGAAAAAAATTTATGCAAAACCAAACTTGCACTGCAAGCCGACGTTTTTTGTTCCAATTACAGAGATTTTTTGCGGACTTCCCGGAATCGGCGCGGGTTTGATTTGGTTTTTCTGGATCCGCCTTACGCGTCGGGCGCTGTATCCGACGCGCTGGACGCGCTGCTCGCCGGAAAGTTATTGCTCCCCGGCGCGATCCTGGTTTGCGAAACGGCAAAGCCACAGGACGTTTTTGCCGGGAACGAATCGCTTGCCGAAGCGTTTGACGTGCGGCGGGAGGCGAGATACGGCGCGGCATACGTCACGGTGCTGACCTTGCGCGAGGGGGTGCCTGTATGAAGAAGAAAGGAACGCTTGCGCTTGTGCCGGGCAGCTTTGATCCCATGACGTTGGGGCATTTGGATGTTATCCGAAAAGCGCTCGCCGAGTTTGATGAAGTGGTCGTTGCCGTGATGGTCAACCGCGAAAAGAAAACCGCTTTTTCGATGGAGCAAAGAGTGCGGATCGCCGAGGCGTCGGTCTCGGGACTCGGACGGGTTCGGGTGATCTCGGATGCGGGTCTGCTTGTAGACCTATATCGGAAAATCGGGGCGGACGCGGTCTGCAAAGGATATCGCAATGAAACCGACCTCGCGTGGGAACGCGAGCAGGATGAATGGAACCGGGCGCACGATCCGAAATTCCGAACGGTTTTGTACCGTGCGGATGAAAAATATGCCAACCTGTCTTCCACGGAAGTGCGTCGCCGGTTGGATTGCGGAGAGCCGATCGAGGGGTTGGTTTCTCCAAGCGCGCGCCGATTGATTGAAAGCAAATAATTCTTACATCGATGAAAAAGGAGAAGCAGATGAACCGGTATAAAAAACTGTTTTCGAATACCGTGATTCTGGCGTTTGGAACTTTTGGCTCCAAACTGCTGGTTTTTCTGCTGATGCCGCTTTACACCTATCTGCTCTCTCCTGCCGAATACGGAACGGCTGAACTCATCAGCGGAACAGCCAATCTTATCATGCCGCTTGCCTGCGTCGGCATCACGACCGGGATCTTTCGCTTTGCGGCGGAGCGGGGAAGCGACCGGGAAAAGGTCTTTTCCTCCGGCTTGGCGTTGACCTTTGCCGGGCTCGGCGTCACCCTGCTGATCGGCATTCCGATCGCCTTGCTCGGTCGTTACCGCATGGAAACGTGGCTGATCCTTTTGTATATTCTTTCCGCCGATATGCAGGCGGTTTGCGCGCAGTATGTGCGTGCGATCGATCGCACGCGTCTGTTTGCGTTGCAGGGGATCCTGAACACGCTTTTCACCATCTCGCTCAACCTGATCTTCCTCATGGTCTTCAAGATGGGCGTGAGCGGATACGTCCTGTCCGTCATCGTCGGGAACCTGTTGACCATTCTGTTTCTGACCGTTTCGGCAAAGCTCTGGGAAGCGTTTTCGGTTCGGAAAATAGATCGGGCAACCGTTTCGGAATTGCTCCGGTTCAGTTTGCCCATGATCCCGACGACAATTTGCTGGCTCATCACGGATTTGTCCGACCGGTATCTCGTCACATGGTTCCGGGGAGAAGCCGAAAACGGAATTTATTCGGCGGCGTATAAGATCCCCTCGATCGTGAATCTGGCAACCGGGATTTTTATGCAGGCGTGGCAGTTCTCGGCGGTGTCGGAAATGGAGGACGAGCAGGCGTGCCGTCGCTTTTATTCCGAGGTTTTCCGGGGATTTCTCTCGATTGTTTTCATCGGATCGGGATTCCTGATCCTGTTCTCCCACGTTCTTACCCGGCTCCTGCTTAATGCGGCATATCACGATGCGTGGAAATATATGCCGACGCTGCTTTGCGCGGTGGCATTGGAGGCGATCGTCTCCTTCCTCGCAACCGTCTATCTGGTCAGAAAAAAGACGCTCCATTCGTTTTTTACCGCCATTACCGGAACGGTTCTGAACATCATTCTCAACGTTTTGCTGATCCCCTCATACGGCGCGTTCGGCGCGGCGGTCGCAACGCTGATCGGCTACGGCTCGGTGTGGCTTCTTCGTATCTGGGATGCGCCGCGCTACATTGCGTTCAAACGGTGCATTCCGAGGCAGGCGTGCAGTATCCTGTTGCTCCTGGGGGCGGCAGGCGTGATGACCTTTGACTTACCCTACAAATTTCTCCTGTGCGGCTTGCTGGTAGCGGCTGTTTGTGCGATTAATTTCCGGGCTTTGTGGAAGGGAATGCAATCCCTGATTCACTTCCGGAACCCCAAAAATGAAATAAAATTAAAAAAATAAGAAAAAAGGGTTGCAATTTGGAAAAAGATATGGTATAATACCATCGTTGCGCCCAGCGCACACCGATAAATAGGGTGGTCCGCTGCATGCTCGCATGAACACCTGATGTAAGGAGGATCTCAACATGAATCAGATTGAGGCATTCACAAACGAGCAACTCAAGAAGGAAGTACCCGTCGTTCGCATCGGTGATACCGTCCGCGTTCACAACAAGATCAAAGAGGGTACGAGAGAGAGAATTCAGATGTATGAAGGCACCGTGATCGCAAAACACGGCGGCGGAATTTCCGAAACCTTCACGGTCAGACGGATTTCCTACGGCGTCGGCGTCGAACAGACCTTCCCGCTCCATTCTCCGAATGTAGAAAAGGTTGAAATCGTGCGTACCGGTAAGATCAGACGTGCGAAACTCTACTATCTGCGCGGCAGAGTCGGAAAAGCGGCAAAGGTGAAAGAACAGATCTGAACAGATTCTTTCCGAACCGATCCCGGCGAGAGAACACTGCCGGATACAGAAAAGCCGAAAGGGCAATTTGCCCTTTCGGCTTTTCTGTTATTTTTTTGCCGCTTTCCCTGTTCCGACATTTTTTACGGGACAAGCGTGCTACAATAAAGAAAAAAAGAAAGGATGAGTGATTTGATTCAAAACAAAAGCCGTGTCAATTACGAAACGCACGGAGACGCCATGGTGATCCGTTTTTCGGGAGAGATCGACCATCACAGTGCGGTGGACGTGCGCACCGGGATCGATGAAAAGTTGATGATGGAGCGACCTCCAAGGGTGTTTTTGGAGCTTTCCGGCGTGGAATTCATGGATAGCTCCGGACTGGGGCTGATTATGGGGCGCTTTGCGCTGGTGCACCGTTACGGCGGCAAGCTGGCGGTTCTGGATCCTGCTCCTGCCGTGCAAAAAATCCTGTTGCTGGCGGGGATGGAGCGCATGATTCCGATTCGGTATTCGACAAAAAATCAAAGGAAAGAAGGGAAAGGACAATGACGAGAACAAGAGTGGATTTTTCTGCGGCGGTTGAAAACGAAATGGAGATGACCCTGCCGGCTCTTTCGGTCAACGAAGGAATGGCACGGGCGGCTGTCGCCGCGTTTTGCGCACAGCTCAATCCGACCGCCGTCGAGCTGGCGGATCTGAAATGCGCGGTTTCCGAGGCGGTGACAAACTGTATCGTGCATGCTTATCGGGAAAGCGCGGGGGACATTCGTCTCAACGTTAAATTATGTGAAGGACGGCTCGTACAGGTGGAGATCCGGGATCGCGGATGCGGCATTCCGGATGTCAGACAGGCAAGGGAGCCGCTCTTTACAACCGACGCTCAGGGAGAGCGGAGCGGCATGGGTTTTACGGTGATGGAGAGCTTTTGCGATTCGGTCAAGGTACATAGCAGGGTCGGGAAAGGGACGACCGTTACGCTTTTGAAACGCTTACATCGCTGAACAAACAGAGGGGGAGGTTATGGAGCAGCAAACCGTTTATGAACGCAACGCCGAGCTTCTCAAACGGGCGGGGAACGGAGATGCCGGGGCCGAAGAAGCGCTGATGGTCGCGAATATGGGGTTGGTGCGAAGAATCGCGGGGCATTTTCTCGACCGCGGAACCGAGTATGAGGATCTGGTGCAGATCGGCAGTATCGGAATGCTCAAAGCGATCCGTTCCTTTTCTTTGGAGCATGGGACCGTTTTTTCTACCTATGCGGTTCCGCTGATCGTGGGAGAGATCCGCCGTCATTTGCGTGACGACGGTCCCATGAAAGTCAGCCGGATCTACAAGCGGCAGGGAATGACCCTCCTGCATGAAAAGAACCGGATCCTGACCGAGGAAGGCAGAGAGGCGGGAATTGCGGAGCTGGCAGAACGCTGCGGCATCGGTCCGGAAGAGGCGGCGATCGCCCTGGACGCGCTCGCGCCGGTTGCCTCCCTGTCGGATCTTGTCTACGGTGAAGAAAACGGGGTCACGCTGGAAGGCGTTTTGCCGGATCGGGAACAGGAACGGGAAACCGAACAGCTCTGCGATCGGATCGCTTTGGCGCAAAGCATCGGCCGATTGCCGTCGCTCTGGCGAAAAATCGTGTTGCTTCGGTACTATCGGAATAAAACGCAGCAGCAAACCGCCAACGAGCTGGGATTGACGCAGGTCAAGGTTTCCAGAGAAGAGAAGAAAATTCTTGCGTTTCTCAGGCAGGATCTTTCCTGAAAAAAGCTTTTTTTGATCCGAAAATAAATCTTGACAAAAAAATATCAATCTGGTATAATAAGGGTACGGGAAGGTTATTTCCCGCAATAAAAGATAAGGAAGGCGGAAAAACCATGGCAAGAATCATTTTGAACGAAACGTCCTATCACGGTGCGGGGGCGATCCGCGAGATCGTTGGAGAAATCAAGGGCAGAGGACTGAAAAAAGCGCTCGTTTGCTCGGATCCGGATCTGGTGAAATTCGGCGTTACCAAAAAGGTGTTGGACGTTCTGGACGGTGCAAACCTGCCGTATGAACTCTATTCCGAGATCAAACCCAATCCCACGATCGAAAACGTACAGAACGGTGTTGCCGCGTTCCAAAAGAGCGGCGCGGATTATCTGATCGCCATCGGCGGCGGTTCCTCAATGGACACCTGCAAAGCGATCGGTATTATTATCGCAAATCCCGAATTTGCCGACGTGAGAAGTCTGGAAGGCGTTGCGCCCACCAAAAATCCGTCCAAGCCCATCATTGCCATCCCCACGACCGCCGGAACCGCGGCGGAGGTGACGATCAACTACGTTATCACCGACGTTGAGAAAAAGAGAAAATTCGTTTGCGTTGACGTGCATGATATTCCGGTCGTGGCGATCATTGATCCCGAAATGATGAGCACAATGCCGAAAGGTTTGACCGCGGCGACCGGTATGGACGCCCTGACGCACGCAATCGAGGGCTATATCACCAAAGGCGCATGGGAAATGACCGATATGTTCCACCTCAAAGCGATCGAGCTGATCTCCAAGAGTCTGCGCGCGGCGGTCAACAACGAACCGGCAGGCAGAGAGGGCATGGCGCTCGGGCAGTATCTCGCCGGTATGGGATTTTCGAACGTCGGGTTGGGGATCGTCCATTCCATGGCGCATTCGCTCGGCGCTGTTTACGATACGCCGCACGGCGTTGCAAACGCGATCCTTTTGCCGACCGTCATGGAATACAACGCGCCGGCAACCGGTGAAAAGTACCGGGATATCGCAAAGGCGATGGGCGTGCAGGGTACCGAGAAGATGACGCAGGCAGAATACCGCAAAGCGGCGGTGGAGGCGGGTCGTCAGCTCTCCAAAGACGTCGGCATTCCGCAGGATCTCAAAGCGATCGTCAAGGAGAAAGACGTTCAGTTCCTTGCCGAATCGGCGATGGCGGATGCCTGCCGTCCGGGCAACCCCAAGGATCCGACTTTGGAGGATATCATCGCGCTTTATCGTTCCCTGATGTAAAAAAATCCGTTTCAATTTCCGGGCACCGGTTCTCTGAGCCGGTGCCCGGTCTTTCTGTGCTATTCTCTCGGATCGGAATGCAGGTCGTGGTGCAGAACGTCGGCAAATACGGCAACGCCGAGGGATGCGAGGATCGAAGCGAAGATGTATTCCAGAGCGTCGGACCAACGTGCGGTTGCCGCCAGAGGATCAATCTCCAACGCTTGCAGATAGGAGATCAGAAAGGCGACCGATCCCACAACGATCAGAGGTAGTTCGATCCGCAGGATCAACAAGGCGGTTTTAGAGGGAAGATGCAGTTGAATTTTCCTCTTTTTCATTTTTTCTCCTTTTTTATGCGATTATTTATTCAAAACGAAAAGAAAAAGTTTTTTTGTCTGGTAAAAAAGAATATTCGCTCTACTGCGTTCATTTTAACACGAAAAAGTGCGGATTTCCAGATGTAATAGTTTCCAAAAACAGTTTTTTGAAAAAATATTTTTACCAAAATCGGATAATTATTCCAATTTTTGACCTTAAAATGAATATTTGAAGATCAAAGTTCTATCCGAGGGCAAAATCGGTTGTGCAAACTGACAGATGCCTGCCTTTTTTGGTTGAATTTTGTCCCTTTTCAGCGTGTTATAATGGAGACAGTTCCGGCATACGGAGGGGGAAAAAGACGATGGAAACATGGAATGAAAAGGAACTGTTGGCGCAGGATTCGGTAAGGATTGCGGGACTCTGTCCCAGATATTATCTGTGGCGCGATGCGGGGAACTATCGCGTGGAAGTGCAGCTGGGGAAGAGAGAATGGGCAGTGGAAAATTTGGGAGAGGATCCGACCTTTGCTCTGGATTGTTACCGCAAGATCCGGAAAGGAGGTGTTACGCCATGCGCCCTTTCCGATATCGTGAACGAATTGGTTTACCGGTGGGAAAATTTGTAAAAAGTATTTACAAACGGGCGAAAGGATGATATAATAAAAGGGCAGAAATCCATGATGGGAGGTGCTTGACCGATGAAATGTCCAGCTTGCGGTTATACGGAAAGCAAGGTCATTGATTCCCGTCCGATGCCGGAAAATAACAGTATCCGCCGCCGTCGGGAATGTCTTTCCTGCCAGAGACGGTTTACAACCTTTGAAACGATCGAGAGCGTTCCGATCATCGTTGTCAAAAAGAACGGCGGAAAAGAGCTGTTCGATCGGCAAAAACTGTTGGCAGGGGTCCTCAAAGCAACGCAGAAGCGTCCGGTAGACGCGGTTGCTTTGGTCGACGAGATCGAATCCGAATTGCAGAATGCACTGCGCGGGGAAGTTACGTCGGTGGAGCTCGGCGAAATGGTGATGAAAAAGCTCAAAGAGCGGGATGAAGTGTCCTACGTGCGGTTCGCGTCGGTTTATCGGGAGTTCAAGGATATCGATACCTTCCTCGAAGAGCTCCGCACGCTGAAACGTCAGATGCAGAGCAAGAAAAAAACGTGATGAGAGCGGATGTTGCCCGAAAAACGGGGGGGCGCATCCGCTTTTTTGTTTCGTTTGACTTGACTTTCCCGAATTTTGTTGTATAATGGTAACAAAGACATACAAAAGGCGGTTTGAATATGAATGAAAAGATGAAAGAGCTCGGAACGCGGCGTTCGGCGATCCGGGAACTGTTTGAATACGGAAAGAAACGCAAAGCCGAGATCGGCGACGAGAACGTATATGATTTCAGCATCGGCAATCCGAGCGTTCCGGCGCCTGAGATCGTGCGCGAAACGTTGGTTAACCTGCTCACGAAAACCGATCCGGTCGCCCTGCACGGATATACCTCGGCGCAGGGAGACGCAAAAGTGCGCGCGGCGATCGCGGACTATCTCAACAAAACCTACGGAGCGGGCGTTGATTCAAATTTGATTTATCTCACGGTCGGTGCGGCGGCGTCGCTGACGGTTTCGCTGACGGCACTGCTCAACCCCGGCGACGAGGTCGTCCTGCTGGCACCTTTTTTCCCGGAATACCGGGTGTTCGTTGAGCGGACGGGCGCAAAAGTGGTAACCGTTCCGGCAGATCCGGAAACGTTTCAGCCGGATATGGACGCCCTACAAGAGGCGATCACCGAGCGCACCCGCGTACTCTTGGTGAATTCTCCCAACAATCCCACCGGGGCGGTTCTCTCCGAGCAAACGGTGAAAAAAATCGCCGCGTTGCTATGTGAAAAACAAAAAAATTACGGAACCGCGATCTGGCTCATCGCCGATGAACCCTATCGGGAATTGGTCTGGGGCGACGTGAAGGTGCCTTATCTGACGAACTATTACGATCGGACGATCGTCTGCTATTCGTTCAGCAAGTCGCTCTCGCTCCCGGGCGAGCGGATCGGCTATTTGCTTGTTTCCCCGAAATCAAAGGATGCCGCCGATGTTTATGCCGCGGTCTGCGGAGCGGGGCGCGCCCTCGGATTCGTCTGCGCGCCGAGTCTCTTCCAGTATCTCATCCCGGCGTGCCTCGGAAAAACATCTGATCTATCAGTCTATGCCGGCAATCGTGAATTGCTCGTTCAGGCGCTGACCGCATACGGTTTTCGCGTGATCTCGCCGGACGGTGCGTTTTATCTCTTCGTGCAGTCGCCCGAGCCGGACGCCAACGCTTTTTGCGAGAGAGCAAAAGGACTGGAACTGCTCTTGGTTCCGTCCGATTCCTTCGGATGCCCCGGGTATGTCCGCATTTCCTATTGCGTATCGACCGATATGATCCGCCGCTCGCTTCCGGCTTTTGAAAAGCTTGCCGCGAGCTACGGCCTGCCTACCTGACCGATCCAAACACAGAGAGAGGGGATGTTCTATGAAAAACAGTTTTGGAACGAGCGTGACCGTCACGCTCTTCGGAGAGAGCCACGGACCGGAGATCGGAGCGGTCGTCGACGGACTTGCTCCCGGGATCATAGTCGATGAGGATTTTATCCGGCATCAGCTCTCTCTGCGCCGACCGCATGGGGCGATCTCCACGCCGCGCGTGGAAAACGACCCGTTCCGGATCGTGAGCGGTGTTTTTGAGGGAAAGACCACCGGCGCGCCGATCTGTATTCTGATCCCGAATGAAAACGTGCAGAGCGGAGACTACGCGCGCGGACTGGTTCGCCCGGGGCACGCGGATTACACCGCTGAATGCAAATATCACGGCTTTCAGGATCCGCGCGGCGGCGGACATTTTTCCGGACGTCTGACGGCTCCGCTGGTGGCGGCGGGCGCGATCGCAATTCTGGCACTGCGCAGACATGACGTTTACCTCGGAACGCATATTCACGATCTGGCAGGCGTGCGGGACCGTTCGTTCGGCAATTTGCAAAGCGATCTCGAAATGCTCGACGATCTGGAATTCCCGGTTTTGGAAGAGCTGGTTGCGGAGCAGATGAAAGAGAAAATCCTCTCTGCCGCGCAGGATGGAGACAGTGTGGGCGGCGTTTTGGAAACCGCTGTTCTCGGAATGCCGGCAGGCGTTGGAGAACCGTGGTTCGGAAGCGTGGAAGGGGAGCTTTCCGCCGCGCTGTTCGGGATCCCGGCGGTGAAAGGCGTTGAATTCGGAGAGGGCTTCGGGTTTGCCGAACTGCGGGGCAGTGAAGCAAACGACGAAATGAAGGTAGAAAACGGAAAAGTCGTCCACCTGACCAACCACAACGGAGGGATCAACGGCGGTATCACCAACGGGATGCCCTTGCTCTTCCGCACGGTGATCCGCCCGACGCCGACCATTCACAAAGAGCAGAGAAGTTTCGATTCGGAAACGATGGAAAACTTGATTTTGTCGGCAGGCGGTCGGCACGATCCGGCGATCGTACATCGCGCGCGGGTCGTCGTGGACAGCGTGACGGCGTTGGTGCTCTGCGATCTCCTCGCCTTGCGCTACGGAACGGATTACTAAAAAAGAAAAACTGCCGCTCTCGTTTCGAGAGCGGCAGTTTTCTGTCCGTTTAGATTTATGCGTCATTGCCGAGGTTATCTCTGACCTCAACGGTCTTGACAGCCGAG
>CAMYUQ010000039.1 GCA_947302045.1 uncultured Clostridia bacterium | reverse complement strand
TGATCCTCGCCCTGGGATGCCGCGAACGCACCAGAGGCGCGATCATGACGCCCGGAACCCGTCCGGCGGGCGTTTATACGGCGGGAGCGGCACAGCGGCTCATCAACCGGCAGAACATGATGGTCGGCAAGAAGGTCGTCATCCTCGGCTCGGGCGATATCGGTATGATCATGGCGCGCCGCATGACGCTCGAAGGAGCAAAGGTGCTGGCAGTCGCCGAACTCATGGACTACACCGCAGGTCTGACCCGGAACCGGGTACAGTGCCTCGAAGATTTCGGCATTCCGCTTCTGCTCAGCCATACGGTGGTAGAGATCAAAGGCAACAAACGGGTGGAGGGCGTCGTGATCGCCGAAGTCGATCCGGCAACCAAGAAACCGATCGCAGGAACCGAAAAACTCTACGAATGCGATACGCTTCTGCTCTCCTGCGGTTTGATCCCGGAGAACGAACTCAGCAAAGCGGCGGACGTCCGGCTGAACCGCATCACGGGCGGTCCCGAAGTCAACCAGTTCATGCAAACCAACCGTCCGGCAATTTTTGCCTGCGGCAATACCGTTCACGTCAACGATCTTGCCGATAACGTTTCCGAAGAGAGCGAACGGGCAGGGAAATACGCGGCGATGTACGCCATGGGAACTCTGCCGGCAGGAAAAGAAATTCCCACCGAACCGAAGGGCAACGTCCGTTATATCTGCCCGCAGCGGATCTGCAAGGGAGAGGCGGCGACCCTCTTCTTCCGTGCCGCCGCGCCGCAGAAGAATGCGACCGTCAAGGTATGGGCAGACGGAAAAGAACTTTCTTCCAAAAAACTGATCAAGATCAATCCCGGTGAAATGGAAAAGGTCGAGATCAAACCCGAACAGATCGAAGGCGCTGATGCGATTTCGATCGAGGTCATCTGAAAGGAGCAGATCAATATGACAACCGAAAAGAAGATCATTTGCATCACCTGTCCGCAGGGCTGTTTGATCACCGTCAATGGCGACGCGGAAAAAGGCACGATCGAATCGGTCGAGGGCTTCACCTGCAAGAGAGGCAAGACCTACGCCGAAAATGAATTCATCCATCCGCTCCGGATCCTGACCTCTTCGGTCAAGGTGGCGGGAGCCGATGCGCCGCTCGTTCCGGTCAGAACCCAAACGGCGATCCCGAAGGAATTGCTCTTCAAGGGCATGGAAGAGATCCGCAAACTCGAAGTCAAAGGTCCGGTCGCCTGCGGCGACGTCATCGTTCCGAACTTCCTCGGAACCGGCGTCGATCTGATCGCCTCCGGCAACGCATAACGCATAATTTGTACGATTTGAAAGGCGGAGACCTGAAAATCTCCGTCTTTCTTTTTGTTTGCAAAAACCGCTTGCTTTTTTCTCCGCCGTCTGGTATAATAAGGATGATACCTGATCAGAAAGGAAGGATTCCGGCATGAAAGAATGGATGAAAGCGCGGCACAGCGTGCGGCAGTATCTGGAAAAAGCAATTCCCGCATCAATCAGAGCAGAACTGGACGGATATGTTGAAACCCTGAACCGTGATAGCGGATTGCGGATTCAGATCCTCTACGACGAACCGGAATGCTTCGGGGCACGCATGGCGCATTACGGCAGATTTGAAAACTGCGCGAACTATATTGCGATGGTGGGCAAAAAGAGCGCCGACCTCGACGAGCGTTGCGGATATTACGGGGAACTGCTCGTTCTCAAAGCGCAGAAACTCGGGCTGAACACCTGTTGGGTGGCGCTGACGCACGGGAAGAGCAAAGCCGTCGTTGAAAAGGACGAAACCGAAGTCATCATCATCTCCCTCGGTTATGGAAAAACGCAGGGCAGCGAGCGAAAGAGCAAATCGCCGGAAGACGTGAGCAATATCACCCCCGCTTCGCCCGATTGGTTCCGGGCAGGCGTGGAAGCGGCACTTCTCGCTCCCACGGCGATCAATCAGCAGAAATTCAGATTCACGCTGGAACAGGACGGAAAAGTCTTGGCAAAAGCCGGACTGGTCGGTCCCTGCCTGAAAATCGACCTCGGCATCGTCAAGTGCCATTTTGAACTCGGTGCGGGCAAGGAAAACTTCACTTGGGCATAAAAAGCTGTTGTTATCAAAAAAGGAGGAAGACAAAATGATCGCAAAGACAAGCGCGTTTTACAATGTGTTCCGCAGGTCTGCCGTTCCGTTAGAGAACGGAGAATTTGTCAAGGTTTGGACTTTTTCCTTCAACGGTCGGGAATACCGCGTGTATCAGACCAAAAATCGGGCAACGAAACTGACCGAGATCGAATGTCGCGGAAATACGATTATTTTCAAAAACCATCCGCAAAACGGCTTTCTGACCGGTATGGGAACGCATCTTCTTATCGAAAAATTCCGCTTTCAGGTTCCCGCACCCGAAAAAGACCTGATTTCTCTTTTCGTTATCTCCGGCGTCCCGGGTACGATTTCAGGACTGGACGAAGGGGTTTTCCATTCCGCTCAAAAGCCGGTCGATCCGGCAAAAATCAGCGTCATGTCGGGACGCGCCTTCAAAATTTTTGATCCGTCCGTCTGAAAAAAAGCGGTATTTTGAGCAAGGGGCTGTCGCTTTCGTTTCGCGACAGCCCTTTTTTCTTCAAAAATAAAAATATTTTCAAAACCCCTTGACAAAATCACTTTCGCGTGCTAAAATGATAAAGTATTAAACAAAAGCGGGCGAAAAGTGCCCGGAAAGGAACGAAACCGATATGGAACAGAAACAATTTGCCGATCTGAGCGATCTTTGCAACGCGCTCCTGCTCTTGAAAACGCCGCAGGAATGCAAGGCGCTCCTCGAAGACCTTTGCACGATCCGGGAATTGCAGGATATTTCCCAGCGCTTTGCCGTTGCCGGGATGCTCGACCGCGGCAGAAATTATGCGGAGATCGTATCCGAAACAGGAGCGAGCTCGGCGACCATTTCCCGCGTGAACCGCTGCCTGCAATACGGCAGTCGCGGATACCGGCTGATTCTGGATCGGATGCGGGAGGAAAACAACAAGTGATCTCGACCGATATATTGAGGAATGAGGAATGCGTGGCGTTTGCCCTGCGCGGACTTTACCGCTCCTATGGCTATCTGCAATACCGTATGAGCAAATTCGAGGAATACGACCTCTACGTGCGCAACAAAAGTTATCTGCCGGCGGAGCATATCATCACCTTCCCGGGTTCCGACGGCAAGCTCATGGCGCTTAAACCCGACGTCACGCTCTCGATCGTGCGCACCACCAAGGACCAGCCGGTGGGCGTGCGGAAGGTATATTACCACGAAAACGTCTACCGGAGCAGCGGAGAGAACCGCTCGATCCGGGAGATGATGCAGGTGGGGCTGGAATGCATCGGCAACGTGGACGACTACTGCGTGCGGGAAGTGCTCAGTCTGGCAGAGCAGAGTCTTGCGGCTGTGTCGCCCGATTCGGTTCTGGATGTTTCGCACCTCGGCATCCTTTCCGAAGTGCTCCTGCGCGCAGGAATTTTGCCGGAGGATCGGAGCGAACTGCTCGGCTATATCGCCGAAAAGAACCCGCACGATCTCACGGCGTTCTGCGAGAAAAAAGGACTTTCGGAGGAAAAGGCCGGTTGGCTCCGGCAGATGATCCTCTGCGAGGGGAAACCGGGCGAGGTATTGCCCCGGTTGCAGGCATTATTCCCGGATTCCGCATGGGGTGAGACGGTCGCGGCGTTCGGAAAGGTGCTTTCGGGACTGCCGCAGGAGCGGCTGCGGATCGATTTTTCGGTCATCAACGATATGAGCTACTATAACGGCATCCTGTTCCGCGGCTTTGTTGCCGGCGTGCCGAACAGTATTCTCTCGGGCGGTCAGTATGATCTTCTGATGCAGCGCATGGGCAAGCAGTCGCGCGCCATCGGATTCGCCGTCTATCTCGATCAGCTCGAACAGATGGAAACGGGCGAAAAAGGATATGATTTCGACGTCCTGATCCTCTACGGAGAAAAGACCGATCCGGCAGAGGTAGAGGCGGCCGTGCGTAAATATACCGCCAAGGGACAGCGCGTGCTGGCGTCGGTTTCTCTGCCCGAACAGCAAACCTGGGGACGGCTCGTGCGGCTGGAAGGAGAGAAGAAATGAAGCAATTTCTCAATATCGCCCTTCCGAAAGGACGGCTCGGCGAAAAGGTTTATGCCATGTTTGAGGCGGCGGGCTACGAATGTCCGTCGATCAGGGAGAACAACCGCAAGCTCATTTTTGAGAACGAAAAGGTCGGCGTCCGGTATTTCTGGGTCAAGCCCTCGGACGTGGCGATCTACGTCGAGCGCGGAGCCGCCGATATCGGCGTTGCCGGAAAAGATATTCTGCTGGAATATTCTCCCGACGTCTACGAACTGCTCGACCTTCATACCGGGATCTGCCGCATGGCGGTCGCGGCTCCGGTCGGCTATCGGGACGACCCGTCGAAGACCCTGCGGGTGGCGACAAAATTTTCTCATATCGCGCAGAGCTATTATGCATCGATCGGCAGAGAGATCGACCTGATCCACCTCAACGGCTCGATCGAGATCGCCCCGATCCTCGGTCTTTCGGACGTGATCGTGGACATTGTGGAAACGGGTACGACCCTGCGGGAAAATCATCTGGAAGTCCGGGAAACGGTCGTGCCGATCAGCGCGCGGCTGATCGCAAACAAGACCGGCTATAAATTCAAAAACGAAGCGATCCGCGCCCTCGTGCGGAGCATGGAAAAACAGGTGTGTGAAAGGGAAAAAACATGATTCGGATCTATCAATACGGAGAAGTTCCTGCGGAGCAGATCTTTTCGAGAGTGGTGCCGCAGACCGACGTCGCGGGGATCGTCTCGGAGATCATCCGGGAAGTCAAGCAAAGCGGCGACGCCGCGCTCCGGAATTATACGGCAAAATTCGACGGCGTGAAGCTGAATAGCTTGGCTGTCGATGAAAAAGAGATCGAGGAAGCGGTCGCCGCAACCGATCCGGATTTTCTCCGGGTACTCAAACGCGCGGCGGCGAACATCCGCAAATTCCATGAAAAACAGGTGCGGCAGAGTTTTCTCATCAACGACGAAAACGGGATCGTCATGGGGCAAAAGATCATTCCGGTCGACCGTGCGGGACTGTACGTGCCGGGCGGCACGGCGGCATATCCCTCCACCGTTCTCATGGACGCGATCCCGGCAAAGATCGCAGGCGTGCGCGAGGTCGTGATGGTGACGCCCCCCGGTAAGGACGGAAAGGTCAATCCCGCGATCCTTGCCGCCGCGAAGGTCGCCGGCATCGACAAAATTTTCAAGGTCGGCGGCGCACAGGCGATCGCCGCACTCGCATACGGCACCGAAAGCATCCCGAAAGTGGATAAGATCGTCGGTCCGGGCAACGCCTTTGTTGCCGAGGCGAAGAAGCAGGTATTCGGTGCCGTTTCGATCGATATGATCGCAGGACCGAGCGAAATTCTGATCGTGGCGGACGGAAAAGGAAGTCCGGCGGTCACGGCGGCGGATCTGCTCTCCCAGGCAGAACACGATAAACTCGCGAGCGCGGTGCTTGTCACCGATTCGATGCAGTTTGCCGAAGCGGTCAGCGCCGAACTCGAACGGCAGATCCCGAACCTGCCGCGTGCCGAGATCGCGCGCACCTCGATCGACCGCAACGGAAAGATCATCGTCTGCGAGGATCTGGCGCAAGCCATCGATATTTCCAACGAGATCGCACCCGAGCACCTCGAACTCTGCGTGGACAATCCGTTCGATTATCTCGACCGGATCCGTCACGCCGGCTCGGTCTTCCTCGGCAGAAACTGTCCCGAAGCGCTCGGCGACTATCTGGCGGGACCGAACCATACCCTCCCGACCGGTGGCACGGCAAAGTTTTCCAGCCCCCTGTCGGTGGACGACTTTATCAAAAAGACGCAATATACCTATTTTACTGCCGAGGCGCTCGCCGACGTCGCGGCGGACGTGGCGCAATTTGCCGAGCGCGAGGGCTTGACGGCGCACGCGAAAAGCGCCCTGATCCGGGGAGAGGAGAGATCGAAATGAGCCGCTTTTTCCACCCCCGTTACGCGAATTTGAAGCCCTACGTGCCGGGAGAACAGCCGCGGGAGAAGAAGTTTATCAAGCTCAACACCAACGAATCCCCCTATCCGCCGTCCAAGCGTGCGGTGGCGGCGGCAAAGGCGGAAGCCGAGCGGCTGGAACTCTATTCCGATCCGACCGCGAAAGGACTTTGCGAGGCGTTCGCGCAGGTCGTGGGCGTATCTCCCGACGAGGTCATGGCGACCAACGGCTCGGACGAGATTTTGAACTTTGCCTTCATGGCGCACTGCGGAGCCGATCGTCCTGCCGTCTTTCCGGATATCACCTATGGGTTTTATCCGGTGTTTGCCAATCTGCACGGCATTCCCTATACCGAAATTCCCCTGCGCGGGGATTTTACCGTGGACGTGGAAGCGATTTGCCAAACGCCGGGGACGGTCTTTTTGGCAAATCCCAACGCGCCGACAGGGATCGCGCTCCCTGTTTCGGAGATCGAAAAGATTTTGCAATCCCACCCGAACGACGTTGTGGTGATCGACGAAGCGTACGTCGATTTCGGGGGAGAAAGCTCTGTAAAACTGATCCCCAAATACGAAAATCTGCTCGTCACGCAAACCTTTTCCAAATCGCGGTCGATGGCGGGCGCGCGGTTGGGGTTCGGGATCGGGCAGGCGGCGCTGATCGCCGATCTGCAAACGGTCCGCAATTCCACCAACCCCTATAACGTCAACCGTATGACGATGGCGGCGGGGATCGGCGCGCTGGCGGACGAGGACTACACGAAAGCCAACTGCAAAGAGATCATGCGGACGCGCGCGAAAACTGCGACCGCACTCGCCGAACTCGGGTTTGCGGTTTTGCCGAGCGAGACCAACTTCCTTTTCGCAAAGCATCCGAATATCGGCGGCTATGAACTCTATCGCGCACTCTATGAGCGGGGCATTCTGGTACGGCATTTCAACACCCCGAAACTGAAAGACTACAATCGCATTACCGTGGGCAGTCCCGAACAAATGGAGGCGCTCCTGCGGAATATCAAAGAGATATTGGAGGAAATCAAATGAGAACGGCGAACCTGAAACGCAAAACGGCGGAAACCGATATTTCGCTGTCGCTGAATCTGGACGGAACCGGCAACGCCAAAATTGAGAGCGGCGTCGGCTTTCTCGACCATATGCTGACGCTCTTTGCCAAACACGGCAGATTTGATCTGGCACTTTCCTGCAAAGGAGATACCAATGTGGACGATCATCACTCGGTTGAGGACATCGGCATCCTGCTCGGGCAGGCGTTCGCGCAGGCGCTCGGCGATAAAAAGGGAATTGTCCGCTACGGCAGTTGCATTCTGCCGATGGACGAGGCGCTGATCCTCTCGGCGGTGGATCTCTCGGGCAGAGGTTACCTCGGATATGAACTGAAAATCCCCACCGAAAAGGTCGGAGATTTCGATACCGAACTGGTCGCCGAATTCTGGATGGCATTCGTGCGGAACGCAAACCTGACCTTGCACATTCGGATGCCGGCGGGAAGCAATTCGCATCACATCATTGAGGGTGCGTTCAAGTCGGTGGCGAGAAGTCTGCGCGCGGCGGTGGCGATCGATCCCGCGGCGGCGGAGGAAATTCCTTCCACGAAGGGAGTCCTCTGATGCTGGCGATCGTGGATTACGGAGTCGGAAATCTTTTCTCGCTCCTTTCTTCCTTTGCATCGATCGGAGAGCCGGCGCAGGTGACCGACGATCCCGCAACATTGGCAAAAGCCGACGGCATCATCCTGCCCGGCGTGGGCGCATTCGGCGACGCGGCGGAAAAGCTGCGGAAAACCGGACTTGAAGAGGCAGTGATCCGGGAGGCGAAGAACGGAAAACCCCTCCTCGGTATTTGTCTGGGGATGCAGCTCTTGTTTGAGAAAAGTCTGGAATACGGCGAGCACGCCGGTCTGGGACTTCTGCGCGGAACGGTTCGCCCGATCCGGGAGGTCATCCCCGCCGATTATAAAATTCCGCATATCGGATGGAATGCGCTACATATTATCCGTCGCTCTCCCCTGCTCTCTAACACAAAAGACGGCGAATTCGTTTATTTCGTCCATTCCTATTACGCGGCGGACTGCGCCGATTCGCTGGCGGCGGTCGCCGACTACGGCGCGCCTCTGACGGCAATGGTGCAGAAAGAGAATATCTGCGGCTGTCAGTTCCACCCCGAAAAGAGCGGGGAAGTGGGACTGCGGATCCTGCGCGCGTTTGCGGATATGGCGCACAAAAAGGAGCAACCATGATCCTGTTTCCTGCGATCGACCTATATGAAGGCAAAGCCGTGCGGCTTCTGCGCGGCGACTATGACAACATGACGGTTTACAGCGACCGTCCGGCAGAGGTCGGATGTGCGTTTGCCGAAGCCGGAGCGGAATGGATCCACGTTGTGGATCTGGAAGGCGCGAAAACCGGAGCAACGCCCAATTTCGATACCGTTCTGGCGATCAAACGGAAAAGCGGATGCAAGGTCGAGATCGGGGGCGGCATCCGCGATCTGCCGACCGTGGAGCGATATTTATCCGCCGGGATCGACCGCGTGATCCTCGGAACCGCGGCTCTCTGCGATGAAATATTTCTCCGGCAGGCGGTTGCGAAATACGGCGAGAAAATCGCGGTCGGAGCCGACCTGCGGGACGGATATGTTGCCGTCAAAGGGTGGATCGAAACGTCGGACACCACGGCGGACGCATTTTGCAAACGGATGCGGCAGATCGGTGTGAAAACGCTGATCGTGACCGATATTTCCCGCGACGGCGCGATGAAGGGAACCAACCGGGAACTCTACCGGGAGCTTTCGGGGCGGTTCGATCTGCAAATCACGGCGTCGGGCGGCGTGAGCAGTCTGGACGACGTGGAAGCGCTTGCCGCACTGGGGCTTTACGGAGCCATCATCGGGAAGGCGTATTATACCGGCGCGATCGATCTGCGCCGGGCGATCGAGGTGGCAAAATGATTACGAAACGCATCATCCCCTGTCTGGACGTCCGGGACGGACGGGTGGTCAAGGGCGTGAACTTTACCGGATTGCAGGACGTTTCCTCTCCGGTCTCTCTCGCCGAATATTACAGCTCCTGCGGCGCGGACGAACTGGTGTTTTACGACATCACCGCATCAAGCGACGGACGGGCGCTATTTACCGAGATCCTGACCGAAACGGCGTCGAAGGTGTTCATTCCGCTGACGGTCGGGGGCGGGATCAATACCGTTGCAGATTTCGACCGCGTCCTCAAATGCGGCGCCGATAAAGTGAGCGTCAATTCGGGCGCGATCCGCAACCATTCCCTTGTGGACGAGGCGGCAAAGCGGTACGGCAACCAGTGCGTTGTGCTCTCTGCCGACGTCAAGCGCGTCGACGGCGTTTTCCGCGTGTTTGCCAAAGGCGGCAGGGAAAACACCGGTATGGAGGCGATCTCCTGGATCAAACGGTGCGTCGAACACGGCGCGGGGGAAGTGGTGGTCAATTCCATCGACACCGACGGCGTCAAGACCGGATTCGACCTTGAAATGCTGGCGGCGGTCTGTGAGGCGGTATCGGTTCCGGTCATCGCCTCGGGCGGCGCCGGTTGCATCGGGGATTTTATCAAATTGTTCAAAACCCTGCCGCAGGTGGATGCCGGACTCGCGGCGTCGATCTTCCATTTCGGAACGGTCAGGATCAACGATCTCAAACGGGAAATGCACGCCGCCGGCATTCCGGCGCGTATGACGGAAAAGGAGTAAAAACCAATGGAAACCATCGAAGGACTCAAATTTGACGCGCAGGGGCTGATCCCTGCCGTTGTGCAGGATGCAAAAACCGGGCAGGTGCTCACGCTTGCCTATATGAACAAAGAAAGCCTCGCAAAGTCGATCGCGAGCGGGCAGACCTGGTTCTGGAGCCGTTCGCGGCAGGAACTCTGGCATAAGGGAGAAACGAGCGGGAACTATCAGAACATCGTCGCCATCACAGCGGATTGCGACCGCGATGCGCTCGTCGTGCAGGTGGAGCCCGACGGCCCCGCCTGCCACACCGGGGAGGTTTCCTGCTTCCATCATCCGGTCTATCTCAGCGAGGATCGAAAGCTGTTCTCGCTTCAACTCCTCATGGATCTGATCCGCGGGCGCAAAACGAATCCGCAGGAGGGATCCTACACGACCTATCTTTTCAATAAGGGTCTGGATAAAATTCTGAAAAAGGTCGGCGAGGAATGCACCGAGGTCATCATCGCCGGCAAGGCGCAGGATCACGCCGAAACGGTTTACGAGATTTCAGACCTTGTTTATCACGTCATGGTGCTGATGATCGAATCGGGCATCTCGCTCGAAGAGATCCACGACGAGCTTGCCTCCCGCCATGTCATCGACCATAAGGTCAAGCAGGAAAAAATGACCGGGAAGTGATCTCATCCGGCTTTTCCCCTTGACAAGGCAACGAAAAAATGCTATAATGCCGGTAAGAAGGATTCCACAAAGAAAGGATTTACCAAACGCATGACACTCTACGAAGACCTGAAATGGAGAGGTCTGGTGCAGGATATTTCAAGCCCCGACCTGATCGATAAACTCAACGCCGGAGGCATGAGCTTCTATATCGGAACCGATCCGACAGCCGACAGTCTGCATCTCGGTCACTATTCCTCGTTCCTGATCACGCGCCGTCTCGCGGCGGCGGGGCATCATCCGATCCTGCTCGTGGGCATGGCGACGGGGCTCATCGGCGATCCGCGCGGAACGGTGGAGCGGAAGCTCTCGGATAAAGACGAGATCAAACACAACTACGAGGCGCTCAAAACTCAGTTGCAGAAGCTGTTTCCTTATGAAGTCGTGAACAATTACGACTGGGTGAAGGATCTCACCATCATCGACTTTTTCCGGGATTACGGGAAATATATCAACGTGGGCTATATGCTCTCGAAGGATCTGATCCGCCGCCAGATGGAATCGGGTATCTCCTACGCGGAATTTTCCTATATGCTCATTCAGGGGTTGGATTTCAAATACCTGCATGAACATAAGGGCGTGGATCTGCAGGTGGCGGGATCGGATCAGTGGGGCAACATCACCACAGGGATCGAGCTGATCCGCAAGACCACCGGCGACGAAGTTTACGCCATGACCATGCCGCTCGTGACCGATTCGCACGGCAATAAGTTCGGCAAGAGCGAGGGCAACGCGGTCTGGCTCGACCGCAACAAGACCAGCTCCTACGAACTCTATCAGTTCCTGCTGAATTCCGAGGACAGCGAAGTCATCGGCTATCTCAAACGGCTGACTTTCCTCTCCCGCGAGGAGATCGAGGAGATCGAGCGCGCGCATCTTGCCGCACCCGAACAGCGGTTGGCGCAAAAGGCGCTTGCAAAAGAGATTCTAAAAGACCTGCACGGAGAGGGCGCGTACGAGGAAGCGGTGCAGATCAGCGAAGCGCTCTTCGCAGGCGACGTCAAGAACATTCCGGTGCGGGATCTTCTTGCCGGACTGCGCAACGTGCCGCACTTTGAAACCGGGGGCGGAACGCTCGCCGACGTGCTGACCGAAGCGGGTATCTGTTCCTCCAAACGCGAGGCAAGGGAGCTGATCGGCAACGGTGCGCTGACGGTCAACGGAGATATCGTGAAGGACGCAAATTTCCCGATCGCAAAAGAGAACGCCATTGCCGGGTGCTATTTCGTCATCCGCCGCGGCAAAAAGAAATACTACGTTGGAGAATGGAAGGACAATTGATCCTGTTCCGCTCCCTATCCCCGGCGGAGGATCCCGGTTCGGATCTTCCGCCGGGGATCTTGATTTTGCAGCAAAAAAATTAAAGAAATTTTGAAAAAGCTCTTTTCAAAGGAAATTTTTTATTGTATAATAAGAAAAGAAGAGGTTCGGAACGATCCGAGACAGAAAGGAAAGTGATACGATGAAACAGAAGTATACCATTACCGTAGCCGATATGGAGTTGAATATCGTCAGCGACGCTTCTCCGGACGAGGTGGAGAACGTTGTCGGGATGTTGGATCGCCGGATGCGGGATATCAATCTCAAAAGTCCCCGTTGCACCAAAAACGAGGCGGCGGTGCTCTGCGCCCTTTCCTATTGCTCGGAGCGGATCGCCATGCAGGAAGCGTTCAAGAAAATGGAGAAGGATTCTTTCCGCTACGCGAGCGAAAACGAAAAGTTGAAAAAGACCATCGAATCCATGCAGGAGGAGATCGACAACCTGCGCAAAGACGCGGAAGTGATGCGTTCGATTCTGGATCACGTCACCGTGACGGCGCCGGCACCGGTAAAACCTGCCGAACCGGAAAAGAAAAAGTCCTCGGGAAATGCCGGGGGAGAGCAGTTGACGATGCTGGATGACGAACCGCAGAGTTCACCCGCACGGGAGACGGTCGCGACGGCGCCGTCCGAAGCGGCAGATGAGCCGAAAAACAGCAAGAACACCGGGCGCAGCCGCGTGGGAACGATGTTCGATCTGCTGACTTTCAGCGATATTTGACGGTGACCGGGAGTGATGGAAAGATCCGGAAATCTCCCCGAATTGTTATGCCCGGCAGGATCCATGGCTTCATTGGACGCCGCGATCGAGGGCGGCGCGAATGCCGTTTACCTCGGCGGGGTTGCCATGAATGCAAGGATCCATGCCGGGAATTTTTCGCCGGCGGAACTGCGGGAAGCGGTCAAAAAGGCGCACGCCTACGGGGTGAAGGTTTATTTTACGCTCAATACACTTGTGACCGACCGGGAACTGTCGGTCTTTCTTGCCGCCGCGCGGGACGCGGCTGAGGCGGGTGTTGACGCGCTGATCGTGAGCGATCTCGGCGGCGCGGCGGCAATTCACCGAGAGATTCCCTCTCTCGAACTGCACGCCAGCACCCAGATGTCGGGACACAATGCCGAAATGGCAAAGGAATTGGAAAAATACGGGTTTTCCCGTATGGTCGCGGCGCGGGAAATCTCCCGCGAGAATCTGCGGCTGCTGCTTCGCAACTCCCCGATCGAAACCGAGTTCTTCGTTCACGGCGCGCTTTGCGTCTGCCACTCGGGACAATGCCTGTTTTCCTCTCTTGTGGGAGGGAGAAGCGGAAACCGCGGCGACTGTGCACAGCCCTGCCGTCTGCCCTACACGGTCGGAGGAAAAGAACGCTATCCGCTCTCGCTCAAAGACCTCTGTCTCGCGGAGCATATTCCGGAACTGATCGGCATGGGGATCGCCTCTTTTAAGATCGAGGGGCGCATGAAATCTCCGGAATACGTTCGGGATACGGCGAAAGTCTGGCGCAAACTGCTCGACGAGGGGAGAGCGGCAAGCCCGGAAGAGATGAAAAAACTTGCCGAAGCTTTTTCCCGGGGCGGGTTTACGGACGGATATTATACCGGTTCGCTCTCGCGTCGAATGTTGGGGATCCGGCAGGAAGCCGATAAAGAAAAAACGCGGGCGCAGATCCCCTTTGAGGGGCTTTCCCGGCGTGTGGAACTAAACGTTACGGCAAAAATCGCGGCAGGAGAGCTGATGAAACTCTCTCTCTCGGATGGGGTTCGGATGGTTACGGTCACGGCAGATCGACCGGAACCGGCGCGAACGGCGCCGCTTTCCGAAAAAATTGTTGCAAAACAGCTCTGCAAATTCGGCGGAACGCCCTATGTTGCAGGTTCATTTTCGCTTGCGCTGGATCCGGGTCTGATGGTCCCGGTTTCCAAGCTCAACGATCTGCGCCGCCGGGCGTTGGAGGCGCTCGCGGAGGCGATCGCGCCGCCGAGGCGGAAGAGCGTGCAAATGCCGTCGGCACGACCGGTCGGAGCGCGAACCGAGAGGAAAACCGCACGCTTTGCAGACCCGGCGCAGATTCCGGAAACGGCGCGCGCCAAGTTTGATCGGATCTACCTGCCGCTCGACCGGTTTGACGGCAGTGTGGAGGGAGTCGTTCTGCCGCCGGTTTTGTTTGACCGGGAATTGGGGGTCGCCGCCCGGATGCTGAAAGAAGCCGCCGCAGGGGGCGCACGCTATGCGCTGGTCGGGAATCTCGGGCATCTTTCGATCGTTCTCGACGCGGGATTGATCCCGGTCGCCGACTATCGGTTCAATATCGCAAACGCCGGAACGGTCGCTTTTTTGGAAGAGGTTGGGATGTCGGAGCAGATCCTCTCTCCCGAGCTTTCCCTGCCGCAGATCCGGGATATCGGCGGCGATACATCGGTGATCGTTTACGGTCGGATCCCGCTGATGACGCTTGAAAAATGTATCGGAAAAGAACTTGCGGACTGCGCCGCCTGCGACGCGGGAAAACTGACGCTCCGCGACCGGAAGGGGGTCGGATTCCCGGTCCGGCGGGAGTGGGAGCACCGCAGTATCGTTTATAATAGTTTGCCAACCTGTATGTCGGATCGGCAGGACACGTTGATCCGCGCTGGGATCACAGCCCGTCATTTCCTCTTTACGGTGGAAACGAAACGGGAGGTTGAAGCGGTTCTGCGCGCTTTCGACGAACAGACGGCGCCGGATTTCCCGGTTCGCAGAATTTCATCGGGACGATAAAAAAGAAAGGAGAACGACGGTGTTTAGGGCATTGCTGTTGAAAATCAGAGAATCATCGCTTTCGATCCTGCCGGTCACTTTGATCGTTCTGCTTTTGCATTTTACCCCGTTGGTGTCGCTGTCGGTACATGAAACGGTGATATTTGCGGTGTCTGCACTGGTGCTGATCGTCGGAATGAACAAGGT
>CAMYUQ010000038.1 GCA_947302045.1 uncultured Clostridia bacterium | reverse complement strand
AGATATAGTTTGCGTTCTGCGCCGTAGGCAGTCCGTAGCAGAAGCGGGGATCATCTTTCAAATCTTCGCGTTTGAAGTGATCATCGTTGAAAGGCGGATTCGCCATCACGAAATCGGCGCGCATTGTCGGGTGTACATCGTTAATATAGGTATCCGCATTGAATTTGCCGAGGTCTGCGTCAATACCGCGAATAGCAAGGTTCATCTGCGCCATCTTCCAAGTGGTGGGGTTGAATTCCTGACCGTACACGGAAATGTCGTTGATATTGCCACTGTGCTTTTCGACGAACTGGGCGGATTGCACGAACATCCCGCCGGAACCGCAGCAGGGGTCATATACGCGTCCATGGTAGGGCTGGAGCACTTCAACAAGCGTCCGTACAACGCATGACGGTGTATAAAATTCGCCAGCGTTCTTTCCTTCCTGCGCCGCAAACTGCGAGAGGCAGTATTCGTAAGTACGACCGAGCAAATCGCGCTCGTCGCCTTTATCAACCATATTGATATTGGTGAACAGGTCAACGACGTCGCCGAGACGCTGCTTGTCCAATTCCGGACGAGCAAAATTCTTCGGCAGAATGTCTTTCAGCCGTTTGTTTTCTTTTTCGATTGCACGCATGGCATCATCGATCGCCATACCGATTTCGGGCGTGTGTGCCTTCGCTGCAATCTCATTCCATCGCGCACCGGCAGGGACGAAGAAAATGCCCTCGGAGGTGTATTCGTCAACGTCTTCTTCGAATCCGTCGCCTTCTTCTTTCAATTCTTGATATTTGTCTTCGAAACGATCGGAGATGTATTTCAGAAAAATAAGCCCGAGAATGACGTGTTTATATTCCGAGGCATCCATGCTGCCGCGAAGTGCGCACGCCGCATCCCATATTTGCTTTTCAAAGCCGATGTTCGCTGTTACCTTTTGAGCCATCGTCAATTCTCCTTTTCTTCTTCCACATGTTTAATAAACTCATTGAACTCATCTGTATAGATATCCATAACGTTCAAGAGTTTATTTGTCTCCTCGTTTTTGGTAAATACCAAAAGAAGAGCCAGGAACATATTCCACGTCATGGTTCTCTTGTGATTTTCAATTGCAGCGATCGTGCTACGATTCACGCCAAGTACAGAAGACAGTTCTTCCTGGGATACACCGAGTTTTTTACGCAGAGTAGGTAAATTCTCGGTCATATTGGCAATCAAGATTGCCCGCTTATTTTCATCCATGGAAGCACCTCCAAATTATAGAAATCCTATTATATATCAGTATACCATACAATTGCTGAAAAAACAATGGTTTTGTTGTAATTTAAGACATTTTGTTGGAGAAAAAAGCATTGAAAGGCGAACCGCAGAGTTCGCCTTCTTAAGAATTGAATTTTGGTTATTCGGATCTGCCGAACAGGGGATTATCATAACGTTCCACATGCCGTACCCCGATCTTGGTTTCCACATCGGAGATGTCCATCCAGCCCTTTTCCTTTGCCGATTGCTCTCCTTTGGAGAGTTCTCCCATCAGTTTGAGTGCGGATTGGGCTTTTTCAAATTCGTCTATGTCTATAATGACGTATCGTCTACGACCGTTTTGGGTCAAGAAAACGGGATTTCCAGCAGAAATGGTATTCAAGACTTCCGTATAATTCCGCAGATCCGAAATCGGTTTTATGTTTGGCATAGCAAAGCTCCTTGGCTCAGTATTATTTTTGATTATCTTTCAATTAAATCTTCGATTGTGCATCCGAGCACTTTTGCAATACTAAAAAGCGTTTCTACACTTGCTTTATTGATATCTTTGTGTCTCTGTTCATACATCTGAATGGAGCGGAGTGTCACGCCAGAAAGCCTTGCAAGTTCCGCTTGCGTACAGCCATACGATGTGCGAATCCTTTTCAGGTTGGTATCCTTGAAGAATTCTCTTATTTTATCATTCGCAATATCCACGAACTTGGTAATGTCTGCTTCGTGAAGAGTATAGTACATTCTTTGTAAGTCATCATAGGACAGCACTTTGAAAATGTCGTTGTATCGTCTTGCCGAATACCATTGATAGTACGCAACAGCCCATCCAATCCAATATTCTACGGATCGTCCCATATGCGCTTCCGGTTGCACATCCAGGTGTTTTCCGGTCGTTTCAGAAACGACATCAAGAACAATTTCAATTCCGCTCTTTCCGGCAAGCAATGACGGTTCTCCATTTTCCATTCGTTGACTTATAGAACTTGCGACAAAGAGTTTTACAAAATCGTCACCGGGAATATGACAGGTATTGACCGCATAGTCAAATGCGTCGCCAAGCACTGCCTGCGCGTTACTTAGATAGATTTCTTGGTATGCGCGAGTCATTGTTCTTGATTCCTCCCCTTATAATATCTTGTATATACAGGCCGTCTGATTCTTCCTCCAGTATTTTGAGGAACGTCTTGTTTGCATCGTCATCTCGTGCTTTGCGGAGAACATAGTATGTGTTTCTATCGGCAATCTCGAATCCTTCGTATTGGATCTTTGAAAACGCGAATTGAGATTTGAGAACAATCTGTTCTCCAAGTTTCCCGAGCCGCATTGCTTGTGCCAACTGTTCAACCGTAATAGCATTGTTGATAAAAGCTTCCGCATAGTCAAAGTAGGAATCGTCTGCTCTGTAACCGACAATCAGATCGTATGCGTTTACATTGATTCCAAAGTTATCAATCAGGTATTGTTTTGCTCTTCTTGCGACAGGTGTTTTAATGGCGAAAACGCGATGTTCCACAAGAACAGCAATCCAGTTAAGTATAGTATAGTTTGGGCTATTGAGATTCAAGATATTTAGGTATTGTGTATCAAGTGTATATCTGTTTGAAAAGCCGTCGTGTAGCGAAGAAACTGCCCATTCTTTTGCGAGGTCATTGCTTTCGGTGCAGTAGAACCCCTGACCGAAATCGTTATTCATTTTTCCTACCCCAAAAGTCGGCACTTCTACGATTTGATTTGAGCCATGATATATCGTGATCTTTTTTTCCACGTTTCAATTCCTCCATTTATCTCTTGAAAACATTATATCACCAAAGTGATAGTTTGTCAAGCAATTTTGAAATTTTTTAACATTTTTTTTGGTGTTTTTTGACTTGACAACCGCGGAGAAGAGAGTTATAATACCTCAACCGGCGAGATGGTGACGGAATATTCTTTTCTTTGTTTATGCGTCGCAAATTTTGATTCCTGGTGGGGGCGAATTTGACCACATATTTTGTCATAGACAGATCAAAAACGGTGGCTTGGCATATATAACGGAAAGGGATTGACCACAATCCGTACCATTTACAGATTTTTTAGAGCATACAGGCGAAATTGTGCTTTTACGTTCCAGTCAAATCTCTTGAAAAAATGCCTGAAAAAACAGGTTTGACCACATAAAATACCATAGACAGACTCGGAATACCCGGAAACAATGGAGCAAAAACGCCCCAAGAGAAAATCTTTTGGAGCGGAAATGCCACGAAAGCGGTCAAAGCACACGAGATGTCAAGTTCAAGTCAGTTGGGGTGGTAGAGGCCGCACGTTCAAGTCGTGTCACTCAGACCAAATAACGCCGGAAATCTCCGATTTCCGGCGTTATTTCGTTCAATTTTTGCCTCAAATCTCCGATTTTCCATTTCCCGAAAATCCTTGACCACATATTTGACCATAGACAGAAAAAATCAGGCTTCCGGCATCGCCCTTTTCGGGATCAACCGGAAGCCTTTTCTTTGTTTACTGCGGGGAAGATTTTGATTGGTTATCAAAATTCCGTTACCAAATCCAACAATTCTGCCGGAGTCGTAAGAACATCAATAGTATAGCCTTTTTCATCGAAAAATTCCACTTCAAAAAATGTTCCATCATATTCCAAAACGATCGTCCCTTTTTTGCCTTTAGCGAGTCCACGAAAATCGCTTTTTTAATTGAACAGCATCTAATTCTTTCATTTTGCCTCACTTCCTTTATGCTCTGATGAAAGATAATCTTTAACGCATTCAATCCATTCATTTTCATTGATTGTCGAAAAAGCCGAAGAAACCACTTCATTTCCAAGCTCTGCGATATAATTTGATGCGATACTATAACTGTTTTCAACGGAAATATCGTCATTGACTATTTCGCAAAATTTTTCATAAACGATTGGATCTGCCGATCCAATATCATCAAAAAGGAATGGATTTGCCTCACTTAGATATTCTCCAAGTTTAGGATTCTTTATTCTATCTCTACAAGACGCACGTTTTCGAAATTGGAGATATACTGCGTGATGTGATCATTCAGCTTGGTTTCGCTGATGAAATCGTGCATATGTCCGCAGAAAATTGCCTTGATCAACGGTTGTGCTTTGATATATTCCACCATTTCGCGCGTGATGTCGTCCGCGTGTTGCTGCTGATAGCGCTGCTCGGAGTAATGGACCATCAGTTCATCGGGGACAGCCACCATATAAGCCGCCGAACCGAGCAGATTTTTTTCTGCCATGATCTTGTAAATTTCTTTGTCAAACAGGGGCGTATGCAGGAAAAGAATGATCGGAAGTCCGTAGGCAACTTCTTTTTTGAGTCCGTCAAACTGTTCCTTATCAAACAGATAATACCCGTCATCGATCGCAACCAGATTGACCCCGTTGATCTTTCTGGAATCGAATCGGATATCGTTTTTCACACACGCTTGCACGGTTGCCAGACTTTTGTTCCGGTATTCCGCGTTTTCCACCGCTTCTCCGACATAGAGACTGAATTCATGGTTTCCGGCGGTGAGAAAGACGTCGTTCTCATCGGTGAATTTTTTCAGTCTCTCAAGATTTGCATGAGAAACAAAATCAATATAATCTCCGGTATGTGCGATCATCAGATGATTTGCGCGCGCGAATGCTTCAATTTCCGCAGATACTTCGGGCGCGCCGGAATACCAATTGAGCCGATTTTTCGCGAGATCCCGCTTTCTTTGATCGTCTTTTTCGTCGGCAAGTATGAAATGGGTGTCGCTCATATGCAGAAACCGAAAGGGCTTTTCCGCACCGATACAAAGTTTGTTGTGGATCAGATTCATGGCATATTCTCCTTTATTGAAAACTTTTCATTTGAAGTTTCAAAATGATTTCATTCCGTACCGAAAGAAAATCGTTTCGCTTCTGCGGGACGATTTTTTTGCTTTCATCGGTGAATTGCAGGGGTTGTTCACAGGTCAATCCGTACCTGCGATGGCGACGTTACGTCTTCATTATAACATTGCAAAAAGCGGTTGTCAAGCAGTTTCAGATGGCTTTTTTGACAATCGGAATAATCTTTTTCCCATCTTTTTTAAGAAACAGAAAAAATATAAAGGACAGTAAAATTCCATAAGACTTATAGAAAAAAACAATAGAACGGGAGCAAAATATAGTGATATAATAAAATCGGAATAGAGGAGATTACGAGAAAAGATGCAATATAAAATAATGACGTTCAACCTTTTGTATGGGGGTCATGAGAAAGAATCGGTATCACTTGAAAACCGAAAACCGCGGATGCTGGAAGTGATCCGGAGTGAATTGCCGGATATGATCGGTTGTCAGGAAGCACTTGGGGATACCAGACGTTGGCTTGAACGGAATCTTTCGGATCTTTATGCGATGGTCGGGTGCGGGAGATCGCCGGAATGCCGAGGAGAAAGTGTTCCCGCGTTTTATCGAAAAGACCGATTCGCCTTACTGTCTCTCGAAACTTTCTGGCTTTCCGAAACGCCGGATATTCCGGGAAGTTTGCTGACCGGTTCGGATCAATCTCCTTGCCCGAGGCTTGCACATATTCTGCATTTACGAGATCTGGAAACGAAACAACCAATCCGGTGGCTCAACACGCATCTTGATTGCGGTGGAGGAGAATCCCGGGCTTGGGAAATGAACTATATCCGGGAGCGGATCGGGATAATAAAAGAAGAGGAAGCGTTTTTTCTGACGGGAGATTTGAATCTTCGCCCCGAAGAAGCTCCGATCCAAGCGTTTCTGAAACAAACGCAACGCATGGGCGTGCGGGACGCGACGGCGGCTATTCCGGGAACCTTCCACGGATTCGGGGTATGCGATCCGCCGATCAAAATTGACTACATCTTTTCAAACGGAGAGACGATTTTTGCCAATATCATTCCGGATGAACATCCGAACGGCGTATGGTATTCCGATCATTATGCCGTATGCGCGGAAATCGAACCGAGGAGAAATATATAAAAATGAAAAACGAAATTTGGTACCCAATTTCCATCTTTGCCTGGCGGCAAAGATGATAAGCTCTGATGAAAAAATATAAAATGTTTTTGCAAATCACAGGGGAGGAAAACATGAAACGAATTCTGATTTTACTGGTAGTGAGCGCAATGCTGATCGTTTGCTTTGCGGGATGCGAAGGGAAGAAAGATCCATCTTCCAATCCAACGACCTCTTCGCAGAAAGCAGAAGGGGACACCCCGGGTTATGACGTCGACGGCTATTTGTTGGATGATCTTCCCGAAAATCTCGATTTCAACGAGGATATCAAGATCCTGCATTGGTCGGAATGCGATATCATCAATCCTGATAAAGAAGACCCAGGCGTGATCGAACAGGCGTGCTACACCCGCAACCTCAGAGTGGAAGACCGGTTGGGCGTGAATCTGCAATTTATCCCTGCGGAAGGGCATGGGACTGCCGCACCGTCATTTTTGGCAAAAGTGCAGTCCGCGATGCTCGGCGGCGAGGAAACTCGCTATGACCTTATTGCGGTTTATAATCAGACCGCAGGCATGATCGCCACCTCGGGATTATCGAAAAATTTATATGACGTTGATTATCTGAATTTCCAGAAACCGTGGTGGCCGAAATCGGTGACCGAGAGCTTCACGATCGGAAACAAACTGTATTTTGCGTCGGGTGATATTTCAGAGGCGTTTCTTGCGGAAATGATCGCGGTTCTGTATAACAAAGAGATTCTGGACGACGTCGATCTTTACGGGCTGGTGAACAGCGGCGAATGGACGCTTGAAAAAATGTTGGAATTTTCCAAAGATAGATACGCCGACCTGAACAGCTCGAGCAAGAAAGATTTTGAAGACCGCTACGGAGTTGTAATCCCTTGGGATAGCTATTTCGACGCGTTCTTCTATGCCAGTGATCTGATCGTAGTCGATAGCAATGAAGACGGTCAGTTGCACGTCAGTCCTACCTATGTTGGCGTAATAGCGGACGATCTGGCAGAGAAAATGAAGACTTTCTTTTACCAGTCGGATGACGGCTTGATCGGAAACTCAGAATCGATCATCAATCTTTTCGCAAGAGGCAATTCGGTATTCATGGTGTCTCCCGGCGCCATGATCCTCGGCACGCAGTCCATGCACGATACGACTGTGGATTATGGCATCGTTCCCATGCCGAAGTATGATGCCAACCAAAAAGAGTATAAAACCACGATCTCGAATCTTTATTCCATCTTCGAGATCTTCGCCGGATGCAACAAAGAGCAGGCGGATCGCGCGGGTGCTGTGATGGAGTGCATGGCATCGGAAGGATACCGGACGATATCGCCGGCGGTGTTTGAGGTCTGCCTGAAAGTCCGTTACGCGAATGATCCCGATTCGGCAAAAATGTATGACCTCATTCGTGAGGGCGTCGTATTCGATATCGGACGGGTGTTCAGTACGGCTGCACTGAACGAGATCCCCACGACAAAATGGAAGAGAAGCGTGATTGACGGAAAGGTTTGGGGCGCGCAATCGGCGTCGATCGATGCGCAATTGCAGGCATTGCTCGATCAGTTGTACGATTCTTTTGCGGAGATCCGTTAACACCCAGTCTTTGAACGGAAAGCAGATAAAAATACGAGAATAAGAATAGTTTTAATTCTTATTTTTGCGAAGAGGAAACATATCATGAAAAGAATTTTATCTCTGTTGCTTGTATGCGCGATCCTGATCCCTTGCCTTGCGGCGTGCGGAAAAAAATCTGGAAGTGACACAACGCAAACCACGAGCTATTGGAGCAACGATAACGGAAATTCGCTCTATGATTCCGACGGCTATCTCAAAGACAGTCTGCCGGGCGATCTCAACTACAATAATGAAGAGATCAAGATCCTGTATTGGGATAACGGCGAACTCGGATCAGGAGAATTCGATCCCGGCGAAGAAGCCGGCTCTTCGATCGAGCGTTCGGTCTACACGCGGAACATGATGACAGAGGAGCGCCTCAACGTTGACCTGATCTGGAAAGGCACCGCAGGAACAGGATCGGATAGAGCCGCCTTTCTCAGCACGGTTTCCACCGCATTCCTGGGTGGCGATGAAACGAGATTCGATCTGATTGGCGGTTATAGCCAGAATGTGGCAGAGCTTGCTACGAAGGGCTTTACGCTCGATCTGTTGACCGCCTCGAAATATCTGGACCTTGAAAAACCGTGGTGGCCCAATTCGCTCGTGAACGATATGACGATTTCGAATAAACTTTACGTCGCGTCGGGCGATATTTCGATCAGTTTCCTTGGCACGATGCTCAGCGTTTTCGTCAATAAGGATTACTTCCCGGACGAAAACCTGTATGATCTCGTTTACAACGATGAGTGGACGCTTGAGACCATGTATGGGATGGTCAAGAATCAGCGGTTGGATCGCGGTACGCCGGAGAAGAAAGACCTGGAAGATAAATTCGGGTTGGTCGTTGCGTGGACCGGTTATCTGGACGGGTTCTTCTACGGAAGCGACCTGATCACAACGAAACACGATACGGACGGTTCGTTGCTGGTCAGCAACTCCTATGTCGGCGAGAAAGCCGATAAACTTTGCGAGGATTTGAAAACGCTGTTCAACGGCGAGGATGCGTGGATGCCTCACTGGCGGGAGTCAGACGCCATACATAAAGGCGTAGTCGACCTGTTTGCCAAAGGCGACGCGGCGATGATGGTAGGAACCGGGACAACGATCCTCGTCTATCACAATATGCTCAATACCGATGTGGACTACGCGGTCCTTCCGATGCCCAAATACGATGCGGATCAAAAAGAATACAAATCGGTCAACCTCAACCTCTATACGCTCTGGTCGATTTTTGCCGGTTCTAATGCCGAGCAGGCGGAACGGGCGGGCGCGGTGATGGAATGTCTCGGCTCGCTCGGCTATCGCATCGTAACCCCGGTCTTCTTCGATACTTGTTTGAAACTTCGTTATGCGAAGGACGGCGATACCGGAAAAATGTATGATATTATCCGGGCGGGTATCGTGTTTGATCCCGGAAGAGTGTATTCTTCCGGCGCGCTGGGCGGAATTCCGCAGGATAAATGGCAGCAAAGCGTAATTGAGAACAAAGTTTGGGGCGCGCAGTCGGCAACCGTCGATTCGCAGTTGCAGAATAAACTGGACGATCTGTGCAAATCATTCCAAAATAGCGAGAATCTTAATTAAATCATACATAAAGGAGAAACTCATCATGAAAAAACTGATTTCTGCACTTCTCATTCTTGCGTTGTCGGTAGCTCTACTGATCCCGTTCGGAATCGTGACGGTGTCGGCGGATGAACCGACGCTGATCACCGATCAGGCAGGACTTGCCGCAATGTCGGCAACCGGTAGCTACAAACTGGGGAGCGACGTCACCATCTCCGGAGAATGGCGCTATACTACGCCATTTAAGGGTGCGTTTGACGGTGATGGTCACACTATTACTTTCGCAGACGGCGCAACGGTCATCGGCGGCCTGTTCAAGCAGCTCAATCAGGGTGCAACGATCAAGAATCTCAACATCGTTGCGGGAGACAATGTTACATGGAAACCCGTGGCAGACGCGGAAGGAAGCGGATCTCCTTGCGTTGGCGGGCTGGCGGCAAGTGCCGAAGCCGGCTTCGTGAACGGCTCGGGCAAGTGGGGCGATACGGCGTTCGTATCGGATCCGGCAAACATGATCAAGATTCAGAATGTTACCGTCACGGCAACGATCGCGGTCAGCGGCGTGGTCGCCAGATCCGGCAAAGACGAGGATAAGGTCGCCGGCGGCGGTATCATCGGCGAAATCGGTATCATCTCGCTGATCAAGGATTGTACCTTCAACGGCTCGCTCTCCGACCAGAATCGCGGCAAGATCGACAAACACGCGTATGAATCCGGTTATGGCGGGATCGTCGGCGTGGCGATCCGGAACGGCGGACCGGTGGCGATCATCGGATGCGTCAACAACGGCGATATCACCGGCTACGGTCAGTCCGGCGGTATCCTCGGATATTCCCGCCATTGGGGTGACGACGTAGGGATCCAGACCGTGCACATTGAAAAATGTATCAACAACGGCAAGATCACCTGTATGCAGACCGACTTCGGGACCGACGGAAATCCCAAACGCGCGGCGGCAGGCGGTATTGCGGGTTACTTATATCCCAAGGACGGCGCGACCGTAGACCTTTTGTACAACGTCAACTACGGCGTCGTGGAGGCGGCGGATACCAATAAGAACATGACGGCCGGTATCTGCGGGATCCTCCGCCAGAAAGAAACCGTAACGCTGGAAGGAAACGTCAACCTCTACGGCAGCGCGAAAGGGCAGCTGATCCGGGAGGGAACCAGCAACGGCAAGATCAATTATCTGAACAACTATTCGATCGCCGGAGATGACCTCGCAAAATATACGGCGCTCGATTCGGCGAAGGCAATCTACGACGCGCTCAGCGCGATCTATCCCGACGTTTATTCCTATGACACCGAAACGGGTAAGATCGGTTTGGCGGACAGTACTTCCGGTTCTTCCTCTTTGAACGTTCCGCAGACGATGACGATGTACGTCACCGTTCCGGAGCCCACGGGCACGGCAATCACCAACCAGAAAGAACTCGAAGCCATGACGGCGGACGGAACCTATTATCTGGCGAACGACATCGAGATCAAAGGCACCTTCAAATCCATCGCGGATTTCTCGGGTGTGCTTCACGGAAACGAGCATACGGTCGTTTTCAACGGCGCGGAACTGCGCGGCGGCTTCTTCAAGAATCTCGCCGGCGGTAAGATCTATAACATTTCCTTCACCGAAGCGTCCGGATCGAGCGGGAAGAATTCCTATCGCGGTCTGCTCTCCGCCAACGAGGTCGACCTTTGCTTCGGGATCGTCGCCGGTTACGGCTACGGCACGATCGTCAACGTCACGAGCGCCTGCGACGTCGGCAGTTCGCTCAAAAGGACTTCCAACGCTTACGTCGGCGGCGTGATCGGCATCGTGACCGACGGAGAGACGGTTCTTTACAACTGCTACAACACCGGCAAGGTGCAGGGCGGCTACGCGGGCGGCATCGCCGGAGCGATCTTCTGCGAAGAAGGAAAAGTGGAGATTGTCCGGTGCGTCAACTGGGCGGAAGTCGTTTCGTCGAGCGGCGCGGCTGGAGGCGTCTTTGCGATCCATACTCTGAAATCCCTGCAGGTCGCCATGAATCTGTTGGTTCTGGAAAACGTGAACTACGGTGCCGTTTCCACCACAGAATCGAGTTATTGCGGCGGCATTGCCGGTTCGGTTGGATGCGTTGTGGAAGGGAAAGCGTCTTTCCTGCGCAACATCAACTACGGAACGATCAAGGCAAACGCAGCCGACCTCGGATGTCCGGGCGGTATCATCGGCTACATTGGATATGACGGGATTCTGATTGCCGGCAACGTCAACTCCGGCAACGTTGAGGGGACCAAGTCTCCCAACCGTCTGGTCGCAGCGGTCGTTGGCAGCGGCGCGGTGGTTTCAGAAAACAACTTTGCAACCGAAGGAACCGCACCTGCAACGGTTGGAGTGATTGCAGGTGTGGCAGTGGATGAAAACACAGTGGCAACGCTGAACGCGGCATATTCCAATGCGTATGTCAGCGGAGCCGACGGAAAGATTGCGCTCAAATGGGCATCCGACACGGGACTTTCCGAGGCGGCACCCACCGTATCTTACACGGTTGCGGGGGAACCCGAAGAGGAAAGCCCTTCCGGAGAACAGGAAAATAACAATCCCGGAACGTCCGAACCGGTAACCCAAGCTCCCACAACAGAGACCGAAACCAAGAAGGGCGGTTGCGGATCTGCCATCGGAATTGGCGGACTGGTTGCTATGTTGATGCTTGGTGGAGCAGGCGTCATGGTTG
The DNA here is from genome assembly GCA_947302045.1 of uncultured Clostridia bacterium. GTDB lineage: Bacteria > Bacillota > Clostridia > Oscillospirales > CAG-272 > UMGS1865. Next base: position 3,198 of record CAMYUQ010000038.1, on the reverse strand, counting down.
CAACCCGCCGGAAAGAAGACTGAAACGATCCGACAAGACGGTTTGGTAGATATCCGGCTTTGAATTCTCTTTGCAGAGCATAGAAATCGACACAAATGCATCCGCCAAAGAAAGGAATGGTCATAAATATGAAAAAACGCATTTCAATGATGTTGATTCTGGCAATGCTGCTCACGCTGATGATTCCGCTCACGGTCACAACGGTATCGGCAGATATGCCAACGTTGATTACCGATCAGGAAAGCTTCGTATCCGCGATCGCAACCAACAGCGTCAAGGATAGCGACGGCAAAGCAACCGGCAGCTTCAAGCTGGCAAACGATATCACCATCAGCGGAGAGTGGAATTTCACCACCGCTTTCCGCGGCGAACTCGACGGTAACGGACACACCATCACCTTTGCCGATGGCGCCACCGTTAACGGCGGTCTGTTCCGTATGGTTGGCGCAAACGCGTATATCCACGATCTGAAGATCGAGCAGGCGGGATCGGTTACGTGGGTTCCCCAGACTGCGGACGGCTGCGTCAACGCCTGCCTCGGCGGCGTAGTCGGTTTATCCGGCGCGGGTGCCGTGAACGGAGTCAACTCCTGGGGCAACGAAAGCTTTGTCTCAAGTTCGGCAAACAAAGTTCGCATCGAGAACGTGACCGTAACGCTCAATATGGATGTGACCGGAAGCTCGAAAAACGCGTCGGTCGGCGGCATCGTCGGCGAAGTCGGCCTCTACACTGAGATCACCAACTGCGTTTTCAAGGGCTACATCAGCGACGCCACCAACCGTTTCAAGAGCGGCGACACCGATACCTACAGCAACCAGAACTCCACGGTTCGCAGTGCATACGGCGGTATGGTCGGCTTCGGCTACCGTTGTGCGGTTGTGGTCATCAGAGACTGTGCTAACTACGGTGATATTTCCGGATACGGCCAGGAAGGCGGTATCCTGGGGATCATTTCCCCTGCATGGGGCGGAGCCAACGCATTGAAGGAAACGATCATCGAGAGCTGTATCAACTACGGAACGATCACCTGCCGTGCAGCAACCAACACCTGCAACGCGGGCGGTATCGTTGGCTTCCTGTTCGTCAAGGATGGAGCAACGGCGACGGTAAGCAATTCGATCAACATTGGAACGGTCCAGTCTTCCGGCAGTGCGCGTGCGACCGGTATCGTCGGCGCATTGCGCCGCGGAGCCAGCAACGCCGTTCAGATCATCGGCTGTCTGCAAGAGAGCAATTCAACGCTGACAACGCAGATCGCGTTTTGCCCGGACGGTTCCGGAACCGTGGTGTTTACCGATAACTACGGCTTTGGAACAGACGACACTTTCAGTCCGCTGACCGACGGTTTGGCAGCGTATAACGATCTGAATGAGAAATATCCCGGAAAATATCAATTTGATACCGATACGAATATGCCCACGTTGATCTGGGCGCACGTGCATACCTTTGGCGCGTGGGTGATCGATCAGGCGGGATCCTGTGTTGTGAATGAAGTGAAACACCACGTCTGCACGGAGTGCGGCAAGGTGGAAGAAAAAATCAGTCCGGCTCCCGGACATAACTTTGTTTCCGGCACTTGCACCGTCTGCGGTGCTTCGGAGGTTGCGGGTGGAATTTATACCCAATCGGATCTTGCCGCGATGGAAGCGGACGGAGATTACACCCTGCAGAATGATATTACCATCAGCGGAACATGGGATTATTCCAAAACCTTCACCGGTACGCTTGACGGGAAAGGTCACACCATCACCATTGCGGATGGAACAACCATTATCGGTGGTTTGTTCGAGCAATTGAGTTCGACGGCACTGATCAAGAATCTCAACATTGAGCAGGCAGGTTCTGCAACCTATACGCCAATCGCACCCGACGGATCCGGTGCATGGTGTGTTGGCGTGCTGGCTGCGAGCATTGAAATTCCGGACGATTGCAACAACGTCGATAAAACCGCAAACGCGGATAACATCGTAACGATCCGGAACGTAAACGTCACGGCAAACGTTACCTCGATTACCACCAAGGATAACAACAAGGGTTACGCGGTTGGCGGTATCATCGGCGAGATCGGTATGATCACGCTCATCGAGAATTGTACCTTCAATGGCTCGATCAGCGACGGTAACCGTACCAAAGTTGACAACAACAAGTATGAAAGCGGTTATGCCGGAATCGTCGGCGCGCTGATCCGCAACGGCGGAACCCTGACGGTCAGCCGGTGCATCAACAACGCAAATATCACCGCGTATGCCGCAATCGGCGGCATCCTCGGTCACGCTCGCGAATGGGGCGGAGGAGCAACCGGTCCCGCGGCTCTGACGATCGAACAGTGTATCAACAACGGAACTCTCACCTGTCTGGGAACCGACACCAAATCGAACGTCGGCGGTATGGCGGGTTACGTTCACTTAAAGGATACGTCAACCGCTTCGATCCTCGACTGTATCAACGCAGGCGCGATTGTGAAATCCGGAACGGCTTACGCGGCAGGTATGGTTGGTTGTCTGCGCCGCGGCGTGGATGACGCCTTCGAATTCATCGGCTGTCTGCAGGGAAGCACCGAACTTTCCGGAAGCCAGATTGCCGTAGCGCAGAACGGTTCCGGCGCGATCAAATGCGAGAACAACTATTCTGTCGGTGGCAATACCTCCAGCAGTATGTACACCAAAATCTCGAACGATACCGAGTATGCGGCGGCATTTATCACTCTGAACGCGGCATATCCGGGCGTTTACGCAAAGAAAAACGATAAAATCACGCTGGCTTGGACGATCTCCGCGCACGAACATAGCTGGGGCGAATGGATCATCGATCAGGCGGCATCCTGCACCGTAGCGGGTCGTAAACATCGCGTTTGCGTGGAATGCGCAGAAACCGAATATGCGGAGATCCCGCGCACGAGGCACACCGCGGTAATTGATCCGGCGGTCGCGCCCACCTGCACCGAAACAGGATTGACCGAAGGCAAGCATTGCTCGGTATGCGGAGCAGTTCTGATTGAACAGCAGGTTGTGGCAGCAACGGGACACACCGAGGTGATCGATACGGCGGTCGCGCCCACCTGTACCGAATCCGGAAAGACCGAAGGCAAGCATTGCGCAACGTGCGGAGAAATACTGGTAGCGCAGGAAGAGATTCCGGCAACCGGACACACCGAGGTGATCGATACGGCGGTCGCGCCCACCTGTACCGAATCCGGAA
>CAMYUQ010000037.1 GCA_947302045.1 uncultured Clostridia bacterium | reverse complement strand
TTGGAGCTGGTGATAAGACTTGAACTTACGACCTGCTGATTACGAATCAGCTGCACTACCGACTGTGCTACACCAGCATTTCACAACATGAATATTATATCCGACAAAGCGTTGTTTGTCAATGCTTTTTTGAAAAAAAGATCATTTTCTTTCCTTTTTCAAACGGGCACGGCGAAAAACCGTGCCCGTTTGAAAACTCCGAAGCGGAATTTTTCAGCATTCGGCAATCTTTCTGCATTCGAGATAGAACCGCTTATCCTGCGCGTGTCCCATCGAAAAGGTCTTGCGCGGGAGCGCGCCGTCGTAGAGAACCGTGCGGAAAAGATCGTCCTTTTGCATTCCGTCAAACAGGAATCCGATCCGCCCCGGCGCGGCGGAAACGAGCGAACGAACCGTTTCCTCGCCGTGGATGTAGTCGATCCCGACGCCCGGGTGCGCTTCGAGATAAGCGTCCAGAAAGCTTTGCAGCGTACCCACCGCCAACTGCGCCGCCGGATGCGGCACGGGCAGGAAAAGTTCGTCCCCGGGCAGAACGGCTCTGATCGTTTGCGGCGCGGCGGTTCCGTTCAGGTTCGCAAGATACTTTTGCAACCCGCCGAGCAGGTCGTCCGCGTCCACATCAAAGAGCACCCGGTAGATCGGCTCAAACGCGAGCGCGTCGTCATGCAGATTGACGATCTCGGCGAGCGCATACCGCGCCGGATGGGAAAGGGCGTCGTCGCCGAGCTGTTCTTTCAATTCTTCATAGTATGCCTTTGCCGAGGCGAGCGAATGGTTGCCGTCGCCCACCGCGAAGAGCAGGGGAGCGAGCGAGGCGTCTCCGTAGCGCGCGCCGAAGGTCTCGGGCACCACGAGCGCGTCCAGCGCCCGGACGACTTCCTTTTGCGCGTCGGCGGAAAGGAACACGCCGCGCACGCGTCCACCGTTTTGCATCAGCTCAAAATCGTATGCAGCGCGACCGTCTTTGCGGGATGCGAGCGGCTCGATCACCGTCTTTTTCGGATCGTCGATGAGAAGCATGACGTGCGGCAGTTCCAGCTTCGCGCCGCGCCGCACGGCAACGCGCGGAGGAATTCGGGAAAGAACCGTTCCCTCGGTGGCGCGGATGGGAGAGGCCGATCCGCGCTTGTAGTCGTAAGCTTCGAGGTCGACCTTCCCGATCAGACCCCGGCGAACCGTCCCGTCCGAGAGCGTCCGTTCGAGATAGATCATGCTGCCGGGATGCGGGATCAGAATATCGCGCAGAGCTTCTTCCATATTGGCGTGAATCGCGGGAATGCGATCCGCTCCCTCTCCCAGATAGATCTCCGGGAGCATAAGGCGCAGGGTGGAAGGCGCGCTCCCGACCTGCTTTTCAACCTCTTCCCAATAGGACGGTTCGCTGGTGTACTGATCGCAGGCGACCACAGACCAGAGAGTCCCGTTCGTTTTTTGAAAATCGGGCAACAGAATATCGGCGGCAGAGAAAACCGGCATGGCGATGAATGTCCTTTCGGTCAGAAATTGATGCCGTTCCAGCCCCAAACGGTGCTGAACGTGTAGTTGACGTAAACGTGGTCGGGTTGGATTCCCAGCACCGCGTGAAAAATATCGCAGATCCGCTTCGTCATCTCGGCGCAGGCGTCCCCGGAGGCGGTTCCGAACAGTTTGACTTCCACCATTGCAAGCGGGGAGTCGGATTCGCCGCGGAACCAGAGACGGCATTGATCGGTGAATTGGAGCATGAGCCAGGATTCGCTTTTTCCGGGAAAGGCGGAGATCGCCTCCCCGAGTTTGGCTTTCAGGATCTTTTCTTTCTCCGCGGGCAGCGGAATATTGAGTTTGGTATCGATCAGCGGCATGATGAGATCCTCCATGGTTTTGTTTTCTTTATTGTATCACCGCACCCCCGGTCCTGTCAATGCCAAAAAAAGATTTTTTCGGGGAATTGTGTTGCATTTTTCGAGGCGTTGTGCTATAATGAGGCAGAACGATCAGAAGAAAGGATCAAAAATATGAGCAGTCAAAAAGTCATTCTGGTTACGATCGACGGACTGCGCCCGGACGCGTTTCTGACCTGCGGACATCCAATGGTAGACTACGTGCGCAAAAACGCGAGTTATACGGTGAAAGGCAGCTCGGTTCTGCCGCCTGTGACGCTTCCGGCGCACCTCTCTATTTTTTACAGCGTCCCGCCGCAGCGTCACGGCACGCTGACCAACACCTACACCCCGCCGGTTCGTCCGATCGACGGACTGTTTGAACATATCCGTCACGCAGGTAAGACGACTGCCATTTTCTACGGATGGGAACAAATGCGGGACGTCAGCCGTCCGGGTTCGATGACCTATGCAGAGTACGTAAAGAGTAAGGTACTCGAAAACGCGGACACCTATCTGACCGATCGCGCCCTGCTTTGCATCAGGGAACATGAACCGGATTTCGTGTTCCTCTATTTGGTGGACGTTGACGAATGCGGACATCGCGACGGTTGGATGACAGAATCGTATTTCAACCGTGTCAGGATCGCGCTGGATAATCTCAAAAGAGTGCTCGACGCCTGCGGAGATCAATATACGGTGATCGTTTCGGCGGATCACGGCGGACACGAGCGCACCCACGGAGAAAACATCCCGGAAGATATGACCATTCCGATGTTCTTCTTCGGAGAGATGTTTGAACCGGGGAAAGAACCGGAAGGTCTGTCTCTGCTCGATATCGCGCCGACGGTCGCGAAGGCGATGGGTATCCCGGCTGATCCGGATTGGGAAGGCAAGAGCGTTTTCTGAACGCCGGAAATTTTCTTTAGAACGTAAAAATCCCGCCCGGATTTCGGGCGGGATTTTTTGCATAAGGGAAATCAATAAATTTTTGTCCAAAGATCGTCTTCAGAGGTTCGGATCACGTCAATATTCGAGTCGGAGATCCAGAACAGACGGGGAGATTCATACTCCTTTTTCATGGGTTGGATCCTCCTGATCCTTTTTTGATAATTTATTGTAACATGTTCTTGCGCGTCTGTCAACAGGATTTTCGCTTTTTCCGAAAGATTCCCGTGAAAGACGGTCTGTTTTTGGGTCTTCGACTTGACAAAAAAAGGAAAGTAGTGTATAATAAAAGGAGATTTTCAAAGACCGAACGTAGGCGGAAAGGAGCGACCGAAGATGGAAAATCAAAAACCGGAAACAGGGCGATTTTCGGAATGGATCGCCCCGATCCGTGCGGAAAACGACCGCCTGACCGCGGCGAACGGCAAACGTCCGGGCGCGCATCTGCTGACCTTCGGCTGTCAGCAGAACGTAGCCGACAGCGAAAAGATCGCGGGGCTTGCGGAGGCGATGGGATATGAGATCGTCGGAACACCCGAGGAAGCCGACCTGATCGTCGTCAACACCTGCGCCGTGCGCGAACACGCCGAGAAAAAGGCGCTCTCGATCATCGGGCAGTTCAAGCATCTCAAAGCGAAAAATCCGGACCTGATCCTCGCTTTGTGCGGTTGCATGGTGACCCAGCCTCACCGGGCGGAGGAGATCAAAAAGCGCTATCCGTATGTGGATATTGTCTTTGGAACGGGCGCTTTGCATCTCTTTCCGCAGCTCCTCTGGGAAAAGAAGCAGACCGGCAAACGCCGCATGGTGCCGGATGTGACCGAAACTATTATCGCCGAGGGGATCCCGGTTCGCCGGGAGAGCGGCTACCGCGCGTGGGTCTCGATCATGTACGGGTGCAACAATTTCTGCACCTACTGCATCGTGCCCTACGTGCGCGGCAGGGAACGGAGCCGCGACCACGCCTGCATCGAACGGGAATTGGAAGAGCTTGTGAAGAGCGGCTGCAAGGATATTACCCTGCTCGGGCAGAACGTCAATTCCTACGGGAAAGACCGCGCCGACGGCTTTGATTTTGCCGATCTGCTCGCAAAGCTCGACGCGATCCCGGGGGACTATACCCTGCGGTTCATGACGAGCCACCCGAAGGACGCGAGCCGCAAGCTGATCGACGTCATGGCGAAATCAACCCACGTGGCGCATCAGTTTCATCTTCCCCTGCAAGCGGGAAGCGACGCGGTTCTGCGCCGCATGAACCGCAAATATACAACAGCGCAGTATCTTGAAACGGTGGATTACCTGCGCGGGAAGATGCCGGACGTCACGCTCTCCTCGGATATCATCGTCGGATTTCCGGGCGAGACCGACGAGGATTTTGCCGGCACGCTCGAAATGCTCGAACGGGTGCGGTTTGATATGATCTTCTCGTTCATCTATTCGCCCAGGAAGGGAACGCCTGCCGCCGAAATGGAGGATCAGGTGCCGCCCGACGTTCAGCACGCGCGGTTCGACCGCCTGCTGGCGCTGCAAAATGAAATCGCGAAAGAAAAGAATCAACCCCTGCTCGGCAAACCGCTGCGCGTTCTCTGCGACGGGAAGAGCAAGAACAATCCGGCGCTTCTCTCGGGGCGCACGGACGGCAACAAGATTGCCTTTTTTGAGGGAGAAGAAACCAACACCGGGCGGTTTGTGACCTTTGTCGCCGACCGGGCGGATGCCTACGCGCTCTATGGGAGCATCCGGGAAGAAAGGACGGGATCGGAAAATGACCGAAATATTTGATCTGGCGGAAAAGCTCGGACAAGCACTCAAAAACGACGCGCGGCTCGTCGCCCTCGAAGAAGCGAAACGCGCCTACGCGGCGGACGCTTCCTTGCAGGCGGCGCTGGCGGAATACGACGTTCAGCAGGCGGCTCTGCGGGAGGAGATCGCAAAGGGAGAGGCGCGGGATCTGCATCTCGTCGACGCGATCCAGCACCGCGCGGACGAGCTTTACCGGCAGATCACCGAAAACGGGGCGTTTGTAAACCTCCACCGCACGCAGGAAGAGGTCAGCGCGCTGATGAACCGCGTCAACGCGGCGATCACGCAGGAGATCACCGGCGAGGAGCCGGACGCCTCCTGCACGCACGATTGCAGAACCTGCAAAGGATGTCATTGAACCGGGGAAGGAGGGACGCTGTATGACTCCGATGATGGAGCAATATTTTCAGGTGAAAGATCAGTATAAGGATTTTTTGCTGTTCTATCGTCTCGGCGATTTCTACGAGCTGTTTTTCGACGACGCGATCCTCGCCTCGCGCGAGCTGGAACTGACGCTGACCGGCAGGGATTGCGGAGAAGAGGAGCGCGCGCCGATGTGCGGCGTTCCGTTTCACGCGGCGGATACCTATATCGGGAAGCTGATCGAGAAGGGGTATAAGGTCGCGATCTGCGAGCAGACCGAAGACCCGTCGCAGGCAAAGGGACTGGTCAAACGGGAAGTGATCCGGGTCATCACGCCCGGCACGCTGATCGAATCCAACCTGCTCTCGGATCAGAAGAACAACTATCTCTGCACGCTCTGCATGGGAGAATTTGAAAGCGGGATCTGCTTTGCCGATATTTCCACGGCGCAGGTCTATACCACCGTTTTCTCGGGCGACGGAATGGCGGAGCGGATCAAAAACGAACTGGCAACCTACGCGCCGCGTGAGATCCTCGTGAACATCAGCCGCACGCACATGGGCGCGGTGGGAACTTATCTCGGCGATCATCCCGAGATCATGCTCTCCGACGCACATCCCGAGCGGTTTGATCCCGACGCCTGCCGCAAGACGGTGCAGGAGCATTTCGGGGAGAGCATCCGCTCGGAAGTCTATGCCTCCGCACCGATGCTTTGCGCGGTTGGCGCGATGATCGACTACATCCGCGAAACCGAAAAGCGGGATATTTCCTACATCAAGGAACTCAACGTCTATACCGACGGGCAGTATCTCGAAATGGATGCCAACACCCGCCGGAATCTGGAATTGACCGAATCCATGCGCACCAAAGAGAAACGCGGTTCGCTGCTCTGGGTGCTGGATAAAACCAAAACCTCCGCCGGTGCGCGGATGCTGCGCAAGTGGGTGGAACATCCGCTTTTGTCGGTCCCCGAGATCAAGGAGCGGCAGGGCGCGGTCAGAGAACTCAAAGAGAGCTATATGCTCCGGGAGGAGATCGGCGAGGCACTCTCGCACGTGCTGGATCTGGAACGGCTCGTCACCCGCGTCGTCTACGCCACCGCCAACGCGCGCGACCTGCGCGCGATCTGTTCCACGGCGGAAGTCCTGCCCGAGATCAAGGCAAAATTGCAGACCTGCCGGTGCGAACGGCTGGCGAAGATCTGCGAACAGCTCGACACTCTGGAAGACGTCTACCGGAATATCAACGCGTCGATCGATCCGGAAGCGCCGGTTTCTGTCCGGGACGGCGGCATGATCGCCGCGGGCTTCAACGCCGACGTCGACCGCCTGCGCGACATCATCAAAAACGGGAGCGACTGGGTACGCAAGGTGGAATCCGAGGAGCGGGAGCGCACTGGGATCAAAACCCTGCGCATCCGGTATAACAAGGTGTTCGGCTACTATATCGAAGTCACCAATTCCTTCCGGGATCTGGTGCCGGAAAACTATATCCGCAAGCAGACGCTGGTCGGCGCGGAACGGTATATCACGCCCGAGCTCAAAGAGATGGAGTCCACGATCCTCGGCGCGTCCGCGCGGATCTGCGCGCTCGAATCCGAGCTGTTCTGCCAGGTGAGGGCTTATGTGGCGGAGCAGAGTGCGCGCATTCAGAAAACGGCGGCGCTGCTCGCCGAGATCGACGTATTTTTCTCGCTTGCAACGGTCGCGGGGAAGAACAACTACGTCTGCCCCGAGGTGGATCTTTCGGACGTGATGGAGGTCAGGGACGGGCGGCATCCGATCGTGGAACAGTTCATCAAGGACGCCTATTTCGTTCCGAACGACGTCTATCTCGATACCGACCGCAACCGGCTCATGCTCATCACCGGCCCGAATATGGCGGGAAAATCCACCTATATGCGGCAGGTCGCGCTGATCGCGGTCATGGCGCAGATCGGTTCGTTCGTTCCGGCGAGCGAGGCAAGGATCGGGATTGTCGACAAGGTGTTCACCCGCGTGGGCGCGTCGGACGATCTGGCGTCCGGGCAATCGACCTTCATGCTCGAAATGAACGAGGTCTCCTATATCCTCCGCAACGCCACACGCAAGAGCTTGATTATTTACGACGAGGTCGGGCGCGGCACTTCCACCTTCGACGGCATGAGCATTGCCCGCGCGATCGTGGAATATACGAACAGCCGCAAGATCGGCGCAAAGACGCTTTTTGCCACGCATTACCACGAACTGACCTCGATGGAGAACGATTTCGAGGGGATCGTCAATTACCATATCGCCGCGAAGAAGCGGGGCGACAGCATCACCTTTTTGCGCAAGATCGTGCGGGGTTCCACCGACGACAGCTACGGGATCGAGGTCGCCAAGCTTGCGGGACTTCCGAACGAGGTGATCAAGCGCGCGAGAGTCATTCTCGCCGCGGTGGAGCAGACGGCAAAAGCCGTCCGGGACGCGGAAGGCAGCGAAAAGCCGGAACGGGACGACTCGGTCATCACCGTGCAGGATCAGGTCAACGAGCAGGTTCTGAACGAACTGCGCGCGGCGGATCTGAACGCGCTTTCCCCGTTTGAATGTATGTCTTTCCTCTTTGATCTGAAAAAGAGACTTTGAGTCTATTGTAAAAAATCTGCAAAGAAAGGGGTGCGACGATGGGAAAGATCAACGTGCTGCCGTTTTCGGTGGCGAATCTGATCGCCGCCGGAGAGGTGGTCGACCGTCCGGCGTCTGTCGTGAAGGAACTGATGGAGAACGCCATCGATGCGGGTGCAAAGCGCATTACGGCGGAAATTCAGAACGGCGGCGTCGCGCTCATGCGCGTGACCGACGACGGCTGCGGCATCTCGGCGGAGGATCTTCCGGTCGCGATCCGGCGGCACGCCACGAGTAAGATCAAAAACGCCGAGGATCTCGACGGGATCTGCACGCTCGGCTTCCGCGGAGAGGCGCTGGCGGCGATCGCCTCGGTCTCGCATCTGCGCATCATCTCCAAAACGCCCGGGAGCGAATTCGGAAACGTGCTCGAAACATACGGCGGAGAGGAGATCACGATGTGCGAGCAGGGGTGCGTGAACGGCACTTCCGTGATCGTGGAGAATCTGTTTTATAACGTGCCGGCGCGTCGGAAATTCCTCAAAAAGGACGTCACCGAGGCAATGGCGGTCGCGGCGAACGTCGAAAAGATCGCGCTTTCGCATCCCGAGATTGCCGTGCGGCTGTTGGTGGACGGCGCCGTCAAAATGGAAACGGCAGGGGACGGCGAACTGCTCCACGCGATCCACGCGATCTTCGGCAGAGAGTTTGCTTCCAAACTGCTCCCGGTGGAGAGCGAATCGGGCGGCGTGCGGATCACGGGGTATATCGGCAGAACCGACCTTTTCAAAGCCAACCGCAACAGCCAGAATTTCTTTCTCAACGGGCGGTACGTCAAGAGCCGGACGGTGCAGGCGGCGCTCGAACAGGCATATACCTCCTATCTGCCCCCGGAGCGGTTTCCGGTATGCGTTCTGAATATTCAGATCGCGCCGGGGCGCGTGGACGTCAACGTTCATCCGGCAAAGCTGGAAGTGAAATTTTCGGACGAGCGGGCGGTATTCGAGGGGGTCTATTATGCGGTGCGGACGGTTCTGGAAGGCAACGTATCCAGACCGGTCATGAAGATCGACTCCGCTCTGAAAAAAAGCTCGTTCGCTTTCCCGGGCGGAAAGGTCTCGCAGGCGACGACGCCTGTGGAAACCACCCGTCCCGAATCGCTCCGTGCGCGCCAGCTTTCCTACGATCAGCAGGGGCGCACCCAACCGCAGCCGCAGGGGCGTATGACGGCAAGCGAATACCGGGAGCTTTATTCCGGCGGCGGAAAGCGCGAATCGCTCCGAGAATATATGGAAAAGCCGCTTCAATCGCTCGTGCGCGAAAAGAAGCCGCTTGTGATCAAGGAATCTCCGGCAATTCCGGAGCGCGAAACGCCGCCGGTGCCGGAAGTACCCCCGATGCCGCCGGTTCCGCCGGTGCCGGAAGTACCCCCGATGCCGCCGGTTCCGCCGGTGCCGGAAGTACCCCCGATGCCAGAAACGCCGTCTGCTCCGCAACCCGTCCCGCCCCAAGTTCCGGACTACCGTCTGGTGGGAGAAGTTTTCCACTCCTATCTGATCGTGGAAGTCGGAGAAAAAATGTTGCTGATCGATCAGCACGCCGCGCATGAGCGGATCCTTTTTGAAGAACTGAAAGCCGGACTTTCCGAGGTGGAGCACGCATCCCAGCTGCTCATGCTCCCGGTCGAGGTGCTCCTGACGATGGCGGAAGTCGAGGCGCTGAAACAATACGACGGAGAACTGACGAAAATCGGATTTTCCCTGACCTATGCGCGCAACACGATCTCGTGCAACGCGATCCCGCAAAGTGTGGAGCCCGGCGCGGTCGCCGATATGCTCGGCACGATGGCGGGCAGGATCCTCGATAACACCGGCAACGTCAAGCTGACCAGAGATATCATCTTTGAAAAGGCGCTCTATCAGGCGGCTTGCAAGGCGGCGATCAAAGCGGGCAGGGAATACGCGCCCGAGCACCTCGAATGGCTGGTGAAAAAGCTCATGGAGATCCCGGACATCACCTTCTGTCCGCACGGCAGACCGGTTGCGATGGAGCTTTCCAAACACACGCTCGACCGGCAGTTTGAGCGGCTCGGATTTTGAAAAAAGGAATGGTTGAACCGACAATGTTTGATTTACGCAAAACCGAAGGGAGAGCGCGTCGCGGCGTTCTGCACACCGTCCACGGGGATATTCAGACGCCGGTGTTTATGAACGTAGGGACCTGCGGAGCGATCAAGGGGGGCGTGAACACCATGCTCCTGCGCGAGATCGGCTGTCAGGTGGAGCTTTCCAACACCTACCATCTGCATATCCGCCCGGGCGACGGTCTGATCTATGAGATGGGCGGACTGCATAAATTCATGAACTGGGATCGACCGATCCTGACCGACAGCGGCGGCTTTCAGGTCTTCTCTCTGGCAGGACTGCGCCGGATCAAGGAAGAGGGGGTCTATTTTAACTCACATATCGACGGCAAAAAGATCTTCATGGGACCCGAAGAGAGTATGCAGATCCAGTCGCACCTCGCCTCCACGATCGCCATGGCGTTCGACGAATGCGTCGAAAATCCCGCACCCTACAAATACTGTCAGGACAGCGCGGAACGCACCTACCGTTGGCTTGTGCGATGCAGAAAAGAACTCGACCGGCTCAACGGCGAGGAGGGAACGATCAACCCCCACCAGATGCTTTTCGGGATCAACCAGGGGGGAACTTACGAAGACCTTCGCATCCGGAATATGCAGATGATCTCGGAAGTCCCCTGCGAGGGCTACGCCATCGGCGGACTTGCGGTGGGAGAGGAAACCGAGGAAATGTACCGCATCATCGACGCGGTCGAGCCCTATATGCCCAAAGATAAGCCCCGCTACCTCATGGGTGTCGGAACGCCCTGCAACATCCTCGAAGCCGTGCATCGGGGGGTGGATTTCTTCGATTGCGTCATGCCGAGCCGCAACGCACGGCACGGGAATCTCTTCACCTGGCACGGCAAAATGAACCTCGGCAACGAGAAATACGCGAGAGACCCGAAGCCGATCGACGAGGGCTGTCAATGCCCGACCTGTAAAAACTATTCGCGCGCCTACATCCGGCATCTGCTCAAAGCGAAAGAGGCGGTCGGAATGTCCTTGGCTGTCACGCACAACCTCTATTTCTATAACGAACTGACGGCAAAGATCCGGGAAGCGCTCGACGGCGGCTTTTTTGAGTCCTTCTATCAAAAATACCGCGCGATCCTGGGAGAACGCGCCGAAGAGCAGACCGACTGAACAGAGAAAACGAAAAAGAACCGAAAGCGAAAAATTTCGGTTCTTTTTTTGTGTCGAAAAACTTGAATGATACAAAACGTTATTGAATTTCCTGTTCCAGACCGTCAAACAATTCCGAATCGAAAAAGTCCCGAAGCGAGATTTCCCAACCGTCGCAAAGTTTCTTGATCGAAACGACCCCCGGATTCTGACTTTTTTCGTTGAGCATACTGTAAATTGTGGAAGGAGAAACACCGGAGAGATACGCAAGAGCGTTGATCGTCATGCCGCGCTCTTGACAAATTTGAACGATCCTCTTTGCAACCGCTTGCTTCGTGTTCATAATACCTCTCCAATTATCTACCCACGACGCCGCGTTCGAGGGCGTGGATAAAATCGGTCGCTCCGTAGATGACGCAATCCGAAACCCGACTGCCCGAATAGCCGAGTTCGACCTCTCTGTAGCCGCTCACGAATACCTCATTCGGCACCGGAACGAGAACCAGAATTTTGGTCCCGGTCGCTTCAAACTGGTAACGGTAAGTCAGATCGAAATGGAACAGATGCAGGGAAAAGAACTTATAGACGTGCGTACAGGTGACAACGCCTTCTTCCTCAAAATGCAAAGGCGAATGCCGCCGCAAACTGGAAATCAGACGGCAGTCATATTGCCGGTCTCCCTTTTTCAGCGAGACGTTCACCCCGGAGATCGGGAAAAGAAGTGTGATAAAACACCGCTTTACGCACGTCAGCTCAAAACCGTTTTCCTTGCAAAATCTCCGCAGACGCCGCAGGAACCGGAGCCGTTTTCTCACGGCATCCATGAGCCGGATCAGATACCAGAGCGGGATCGCGCCGATCAGGATCAGGAAAAAGGTTCGCGGAGCCAGTTTCAAAATCTGGAAGAGCGCGTAAACCGACCGCACGGTGATCGGAGCGACCGCTCCGAGGATCGTACAGAATACCCAAGTCAAAAAGATCCAGAGCGGCAGTTTCCAAAGTGGGATTTTCTCCAACCGGGCGCCCCCGATCTTGCTGCCCCATTGCACCGTCCAGGCGGAAAGCACCGAAAGTCGCGCCGCTATGCAGATCAGCGCGAGCGACGGCGCGACGATCGCGAAAACGACGCCTTTGTTTCCGTAGTTGCCGAGCAAGAGGACGAGCGGACGGAACCCGAACCCGGCGGGAAAGACCAGAAGAAGCAGAAGATGCAGGATCAGATCGGAGCGGAATTCCGGGGAAGAGAAAATGAATTTTATCTGCCGGAGGAATCCGGGCGGGTTTTTCCGATCCCAGATGTCGGCAAATCGCGAGCGGATCGCATTGCTGTGAACCGTGCTTGTCCGGATCAGAAGGTAATAGAAGAGCAGGGAAAGCAGGGTACAGATCACGTAGATCGCCGTATCGGGCAGGAAATAATAATGCCCGTAGGAGTCGTAGTTATAAACCGGAACACGATAGGAGGCAAGTAACGAAAACAGCGCGAAGAGCAGATAAAACAGCGCGGAGCGGAGAAAAAGGACGCCGTTCTTTCGGAGTTGTTCTTTTCTTTGTTGATCCATCTGATGTCCTCTCTTTCCGGTAAAATACGGGATTCCTTTCGCCCGAAAATCTCCCGGGTATTTACAGTATAACACAAAATGAGGCATTTGTAAAGAGTGCCGGCATTTTGAACTGCCGCTTTTTTGCAAAATTTTGAAAAAACGCTTGACAAACGGGCGGTTGTGTGGTATAATTTTATTACTTTATCAGAGTAAATTGGTAAACAGTCAAAACAAAAAAGGAGAAAAATCATGAAAAAAGTACTGTCCCTTCTGTTGGTCGTTGCCATGCTTGCCGGCTCGATCGCTCTGTTCGCTTCCTGCAAAAAGCAGGAAAAGGTCATCACCGTCGGCTACACCGTTTTTGAGCCGATGAACTATCCCGACGAGAACGGAAAACTGGTCGGATTCGACACCGAGCTTGCCGAAAAGGTCTTCGGCGCGATGGGCTATAAAGTGATCTTCAAGGAGATCAAATGGGAGAATAAGTACACCGATCTCGCATCCGGCACCATCGACTGCATCTGGAACGGCTTTACCGCAAACTGCGCCGACGACGATAACGTTCAGCGCTCCGAAAAAGTGGACTTTTCCTATAACTATATGATGAACCGTCAGGTCGTCGTGGTCAAGGCCGACAGCGGCATCGCCACCGCGGCGGATCTCGCCGGCAAGGTCGGCGTTGCGGAAGCAGGTTCCGCGGGTCAGGAATTTGCGGAGTCCTTTGAGGGAACCGCGAACATCAAGCAGGCGCTCAAACAGACCGACGCGCTTCTCGAAGTCAACACCGGTTCGGCTGATTTCGCCGTCGTGGATACCCAGCTTGCCGAGAGCTACTGCGGCAAGGGCGACTACGCAGGTCTGACGATCGTCAGCGCGCTCTCGGGTGATGTCGAATACTACGCGATCGGCTTCAAGAAGGGAAGCGATCTGACCGCGAAGGTCAACGAACAGCTCGAAAAGCTGGGCGCGGACGGAACCATTACCGAGCTGGCAAAGAAATACGGCGTGGAGCTGACCGCGATCATCGATTTTGCCGATCAGAAAAAATAATCATTCTCGGATCGGGTAAAAGCAGAGCCACGGGGCGAATACCCCCGCGGCTCTTTGCATGACCCCCGTTCCCTGTGAAAGGATCGCTTTTATGTCTTTTTGGAATGTAACTCTGTTTCTTTTGAACGGTTTCAAGATCTCCTGCCTGATCTTTCTCGTAACGCTCCTGCTCGGCATTCCGCTCGGTCTGCCGATCGCTTTCTGCTCGATGAGCAGGTTCAAACCGCTCAAAATCCTATCCAAAGTGTTCGTGTGGATCATCCGGGGCATCCCGCTGATGCTGCAAATCTTTATCATTTATTATGTTCCCGGTCTCGTCTTTCACTACCAGTTGTTTGCCAACGTGGATAAGTATCTGCTCATCCACTACGGGATCGAGGACGCCGGGCGGATCCTGGCGGTTCTGATCGCGTTCGCCATCAACTACGCCTGCTATTTCTCGGAGATCTACCGCGGCGGGATCGAGAGCGTTCCGCGCGGACAGTACGAGGCGGGGCAGGTGCTCGGCATGACGAAGGGGCAGATTTTCTTCCGCATCACGCTGATGCAGGTGATCAAGCGGATCGTTCCGCCAATGTCAAACGAGATCATCACGCTCATCAAGGATACCGCTCTGGCGAACTGTATCATGGTGGCGGAGATCATCAAGCAGGCGAATACGCTTGCCGCGACCAAGGCACTGATCTGGCCGCTCTTCTATACGGGCGCGTTCTATCTGCTTTTCGTGGGCGTTCTGACGATCCTGCTCGGCCGCTTGGAGAAAAAGCTCTCCTATTTCTCCGCGTAAAACAGGATAAGGGGGAAAATGAAGATGGCGTTTTTTGAAATGCGCGGCATCCGCAAATCGTTCGGACGCACCGAGGTGCTCAAAGGAGTGGATCTGACGCTGGATCGCGGACAGACGCTCGCGATCATCGGTTCTTCCGGCTCTGGAAAAACCACCATGCTCCGGTGCATCAACTTTCTGGAAGTCCCGGATCAGGGGACCATTTCGCTCGGCGGCGAACAGCTTCTGGACGCCGGAGCGGCGAAAAAACTCTCGGAAAAAGAATTGCGCGCTCTGCGGCTGCGGTTCGGACTGGTGTTCCAGAATTTCAACCTGTTTCCGCAATATACCGTGCTCGGGAATCTCTGCCTCGCGCCGCAGATGATCGCGCGCGACCGTCCCGATTTCAAGAAAAACAAGAAGCAGATCTACAAAGAGATCGAAGAAAAAGCATACACGCTGCTCGAAAAGGTGGGAATGTCGGAAAAGGCGCAGTCCTATCCCTGTCAGCTCTCGGGCGGACAGCAGCAGCGCGTTGCGATCGCCCGGGCGCTGGCGCTCTCGCCGGATATCCTTTGCTTCGACGAGCCGACCTCTGCGCTCGACCCGGAGCTGACGGTAGAAGTACTGAACGTCCTGCGCGCTCTCGCGAAAGAGAACATGACCATGATCGTCGTCACGCACGAGATGGCGTTTGCCGAAGAGGTAGCGGACCGGATCCTGTTTTTGGATAAGGGCGTCGCCGAATTTGACGGAGACGCGAAGGTCGCGTTCGGTGGGGAATGCCCGAGCCAGCGGCTGCGGGATTTCGTCGGCTCGATCCGGAAGTGACCGGAGTTTGCAAGAAAACAGAACGGGGGTTGCCGGACGGTTGCCTCCGTTTTTTTGCTTTGGTAAAATCAGGCGGAAAAGCGTAAATTCGGAAACCGGTTCTTTTGACGCGATTTTGCTTGACACCGGGGCGTTTTTGGATTATAATAGAATTTGAAAATATCTGCAAAGGAGACCCTTTCATGAAAGTCCGCTTTCCGGATCTGTTTCGTAAACTGATCTGCGTTCTGCTCGCGGTCGCTATGGCGGCGGGTCTTCTTCCTGCGGCCGTTTTTGCAGACGGGGCGTATGACGCTTACCTGCTCGAACTGGAAGAATACAACGCGAAGAAAGCGGCATACGAGGCGTATCTGAGCGAGCTTGCCTATTACAACGCGCAAAACGCCGCGTGGGATGACTACGATGCCAAACTCGCCGCGTATGAAAGTTACCTGAAATATCTTTCGGATCTCGAAGAATACAACGCGGCGGTCGAACATTATAACGACGCGCTTGCCGCCTACGAAGCGTACCGCAACTACCTCAAAGAAGCGGAAAAATGCGAGGCGAAGCTGACCGTGATCGAGGCGGTCGTGAACGGCAATATGTATGAAACGCTCATGGGCGAAACGGTGCAGGACGTTCTTGCCAATTATGAAAGTACGATCACCGGCTACACGACCGTTGACCCTGCTCTCGTAACCGCTTCCGGAATTGCGACGAGCGAATTGCGGACTTTGCTGACCGCATACCTGGAACAGACCGACGCACACGACAAATTCTGCTTCTACAAGGAGCATTACGCGTCCCTGACGAGCAATTTTGAAACGCTGTTTGAAAAGCTCCGCACGCTGTACGACTACGAAGTGGTCAAATTCAAGCTCAAACAGGAAGACAAGGATCACCGGTACTGCGAATTTCTCTGCCAGCTTTATACGATCGGGCTCTGCCTGAACGATCAGAAGACCGTGAACAAGAAATGGAGGATCCAGTCCGCAAAGGGATTCCTTTCCTATACGGAGCTGGGCGGATACGAGGGGTTGGAAGACACCAACCTCGCCTCCCCGGGAAACCTGAATTTCCCGGACGAAGTGCCGCAGGCGGAGTACCCCGAAACGCCTGTCATGCCCGACCAGGTCGCGGAGGTTCTCGAACCCATCGCACCGGGCGGAAAGCGGCCGACGCTCCCGTCTCCGGTCACGGCACCGGGCGATCCTCCGTCGCCCCCCGTCTATACGATCACCTGGAAAAACGAGGACGGCACGACCCTGAAAACCGATACGCTTGCCCACGGCGCAATGCCCGTCTATACCGGCGCAGCGCCCGAAAAAGCGGCAACGGCACAGTATAGCTACACCTTCTCGGGCTGGTCTCCCGCCGTCGGAACGGTGGATGGGGACGCGATCTACACGGCGCAGTACAGCAGCACCGTCAATCCATACACGGTTACCTGGAAAAACGAGGACGGCACGACCCTGAAAACCGATACGCTTGCGTACGGCGAGATCCCGGCGTATAGCGGCGAAACCCCGACGAAAGCGGCAACGGCGCAAAGCACCTACGCCTTCTCCGGCTGGTCGCCCTCGGTATCGGCGGTCAGCGGAAACATAACCTACACGGCGCAGTTTACCGAGGCGGTGAACCAATACACCGTCACCTGGAAAAACCACGACGGAACGGTGCTCAAAACCGACACGGTTGCCTATGGCGAAACCCCGGTTTATTCCGGCGCGACCCCGACGAAAGCGGCAACGGCGCAGTATAGCTACGTCTTTTCAAATTGGTCTCCTGCCATCTCGACCGTTAAAGGAAACGTCACCTACACGGCGCAGTTTA
>CAMYUQ010000036.1 GCA_947302045.1 uncultured Clostridia bacterium | reverse complement strand
ACGTGACGAGGGCAGGCGCGGTCCTGATCCTGCTTCTCAATGGCTACGGGATCCGCAATCCCGTCAAACGGCTGGTCAAAGGGCTCGGAGGGCTCTACGGGCTGATCAGCTACGCGTCCGATCTGCTGTCCTATTCCAGAATTCTGGCGCTCGGCATGGTTGCGGTAGTTATTGCAAAGGTGATCAACATGATCACGGCACTCGGCGGAAAAGGTCCGATCGGATTTCTTTTCATGCTGATCGTTCTTCTGCTCGGTCACGGGCTCAATATTGCGATCAATCTGCTCGGAACTTTCGTGCATACCGCGCGGCTTCAATATATCGAGTTTTTCGGTAAATTCTTTGAGGACGGGGGAGACCCCTTCCAACCCGCGCTTCCGGCGGACCAGTATTCGGAAGATATTTCAATCGGTTCAAATCTCAAACAATAAAAAATAAACTAAAGGAGATTTCAAATCATGGGACAAGTTTGGGCTAATATTTTTTCGGGAACGAATTTGGCGCTCGTAGGCGCCGCACTGGCAACGCTTTTTTCGGGAATCGGTTCGGCAAAAGGCGTTAATATAGTTGCGAAGGCAACCGCTGGGCTCATCAGCGAGGATCCGAGCAAGTTCGGACGTGCGTTCCTGCTTCAAGCACTGCCGATGACGCAGGGGATTTACGGTCTGGTTACCTCGTTTATGATTATTTTCAAGATCGGAATCCTGGGCGGAACTCCGGTGGCACTTTCCCATGCGGACGGCGCGTACTTCCTCTTTGCATCTCTTCCCATCGCTTTCGGCGGACTGTTCTCCGCGATCAAGCAGGGTGAAGTTGCGGCGGCAGGTATTTCGGTGCTCGCAAAACGGCCGGAAGCAACCGGTAAATCCATCATTTCGGCGTCGCTTGTGGAGACTTACGCAATCTTTGCGGTTCTTGTTTCGCTCTTGCTCGTTCTGTTCAAGAATGTCGGATAATCGGAACAAACGACCCGATCATCCGGGAAGGAGGCGAGAAAGATGGCTACCAACGGCCTGAACAAAATTACCGAGAGGATCCTGTCGGAAGCAAGGCAGGAAGCCGACCGGATTCTTGCAAGCGCAGAAGCCGATTGTCAAAAGCTCCGGGCTGACTATGCCGCTCAGGCGGAGAAGATCAGAAAAACGCTCTCGGATGAAACCGAGCGAAAGAGCGAGGATGCGATCGCGCGTGCAAAATCTGCGGCGGCAATGCAAAAGCGGAATATCATCGGGCAAAAGCGCAGTGATCTGATCGACGGCGTATTTTCCGATGCGTTCACGGGAGTCAAAAATCTGAGCCCGGAAAAATATACCGATCTGTTGGTCGGGTTGCTTTCCGCCGCATTGTTGGAGGCGGTCACGACCGAGCAGAAAAACCGTGCGTTGTACGGTGAGGAAGATTACGAACCGGTCGCGGCTTATGAGGTGATCCTCAATAAGAACGATCGGGAGCAGTACGGCAAAGACATCCTCGACGGAATCCGCAGGAAACTGATGGGAAAAATCGCAGGAGAAACGCTGAACAAACTGCAACTGTCTTCCCAAACCGTCAATATTGCCGGCGGCGGGATTCTGCACATGGGCGATATTGAGAGCAACTGCTCGCTTGAAATGATTTTCTCTCAACTTCGGCGGGAATTGGAAACAGAAGTGAGCCGTGCGCTGTTTTCGGCTCGCGGACAGAGTTAAGGAAAGGGAATTGTGATGGAACAGTATCTCTTTGCCAGCGCCCGCATTCATGCTTTGGAAAACGGTCTGATCGGGCAGGAACGCTTGGAGCGTCTCCTGACCGTGAAGGATCTTGCGCGTGCGGTCGACCTGCTGGAAGATTTCGGCGTGGCGGCTCTCAAAGACGCAAACGGCCGATTCTCCCGGGAGGAAACCCTTTGCAACCGGTTGCGTGCGGCGTACACAGAGGTGGAAAAAATCACCGAAAACGCAAGCTTTCCGGACATATTGCGCTATCCGTATGATTGCAACAATATCAAAGCGGTGATCAAATGCGCGAAACGCGGCGTTGAACCGGATGAGATGCTTTTTGATTTCGGTACGATCCCGGTAGAGTCGGTTTGTGCCGCACAGCGCACGCACGCCTTTGAGCAGTTGCCTGAACCGTTTGCAAAAGCGGCAAAGGAAGCGCAGGAAACGTTTTTGACGGGTGGAAATCCGCAAACGGTCGATCTGATTCTGGATCGTGCCTGCTTTGCGGCAATGCAACGCACCGCGGAACAGAATAAAAATGATTTTATTCGGTCATACGTTGTCCGGAAGGTCGATCTGACCAATTTGCTGACCTGCGTTCGCCTTTTGCGGATGAAAAGCGGAGAGCAGGGAAAGGTTCTGATTGGACGTGCGCTTTTGGATGGCGGAGACCTTTCACACCGACTTCTGACGGAATGGTATGAAAGCGGAGAAGCCCATTTGTGGGAGCGCCTTGCCTATACGTCCTACGATAAATTTGCGGCAGAGTCGGGAATTGCGGCAAGTCTGACAGCCGTGGAACGCGCCGCAGACAACGAGCTGATGGAATATGTGAAAACCGCCAAAATGATTCCCTACGGCATGGAGCCGATCTTCGGTTATCTGGTCGCGGTTGAATATGAAGTCCGCAACCTGCGGATCCTGCTTTCCGGAACGGAAGCGGGGCTCGACCGGGCGTTGATCAGAGAAAGGATCCGCAAGAGTTATGTATAAAATCGGAATTATCGGACCGCGTGATGCCGTGCTTGGATTTATGGCGCTCGGCTTTGCGGTCGGGGAAGCGGCAACCCCGGAAGAAGCCGCAAAAAAACTGCACGAAATGGCTCGTTCGGAGGAGTACGGCGTGATCTTCCTCACGGAACAGTACGCTGCCGAGCTGGAAGACGAACTGACCCGATATCGTGATCTGCCGCTTCCGGCGATCGTATCTATCCCGGGGCCGGGAGGATCAACCGGATACGGCATGAACAATTTGCGTCACGCGGTCGAGCGTGCGGTCGGTGCGGATATCCTGTTCAAAAATGAACAACAGACGCCGGTGGAAAAAGAAGAAAGGAACTGACCTTATTATGGTGGAAGGAAAAATCAGAAAGGTATCCGGTCCGCTTGTCGTTGCAGACGGGATGCGGGAAGCAAACCTGTTTGACGTGGTGCACGTCGGCGCAAATCGTTTGATCGGAGAGATCATCGAAATGCACGGGGACCGTGCATCCATTCAGGTTTATGAGGAAACTGCCGGACTCGGACGGGGCGATCAGGTCGTGTCTGCGGGCGCACCGCTTTCCGTGGAACTCGGTCCGGGGCTTCTGACGAATATTTTTGACGGCATTCAGCGTCCGCTCGAAACGATGCACGCCAAATACGGCGCGAATCTGATCCGCGGGATCGACGAGCCGGCATTGGATCGGGAAAAACTCTGGCATTTTACCCCTGCTAAGGTGTTCGGGGAAGAAGTGAATCCGGGGGATATTTACGGAACCGTGCAGGAAAACGACGTGATCCTGCATAAGATCATGGTCCCTCCGAACAAGCAGGGCAAAATTGTTGAATTGAAAGAAGGAAACTTCCACGTAACCGACCGGATCGGACGGCTCAAATTGCCTGACGGCACGATGGAAGATATTACGCTGATGCAGAAATGGCCGGTGCGTGTGGCGCGTCCCTATCGGCAGAAATTGCCGCCGGTCGATCCGATGATCACCGGACAACGTCCGATCGACGCGCTGTTCCCGATCGCAAAAGGCGGAACCGCCTGTGTGCCGGGACCGTTTGGTTCGGGCAAGACGGTGGTGCAGCATCAGCTCGCAAAATGGAGCGACGTGGATCTGGTGGTTTATATCGGATGTGGCGAACGCGGCAACGAAATGACCGACGTGCTGCGTGAATTTCCCGAGTTGCAAGACCCCAGAACCGGAAAGTCGCTCATGCAGAGAACGGTTTTGATCGCAAACACATCGGATATGCCGGTGGCGGCACGGGAAGCGTCCATTTATACCGGTATCACGATCGCGGAATACTTCCGGGATATGGGGTATTCGGTCGCTGTCATCGCGGACTCCACCTCGCGTTGGGCGGAAGCGCTGCGCGAAATGTCCGGACGACTGGAAGAAATGCCGGGCGAAGAGGGCTATCCCGCATACCTGACATCCCGTCTGGCGCAGTTCTACGAACGTGCGGGAAAGGTTATTTGTCTGGGAGAGGGCGAGAGGGAAGGTGCACTTTCGGCAATCGGCGCGGTTTCTCCGCAGGGCGGTGATATTTCCGAGCCGGTCACGCAGGCGACCCTGCGGATCGTAAAGGTCTTCTGGGGGCTTGATTCTTCGCTTGCCTATCGCCGTCATTTCCCGGCGATCAACTGGCTGACCTCCTACTCTCTCTATCGCGACCGGTTGGAATCCTGGTTTACGGAAAACGTTTCCAAAGATTGGACGACCTTTACCGGGCGCGCGCTTCGCGTGTTGCAGGAAGAGGCGGACTTGCAGGAGATCGTTAAACTGGTTGGCATGGACGCGCTCTCTGCGGAAGACCGCCTGAAACTGGACGTTGCGCAATCCATTCGGGAGGACTTTTTGCAGCAAAACGCGTTTACGGAAACCGATTCTTATACGTCGCTCGGAAAGCAGTGCGCAATGTTGCATCTGATCTTCCATTACGCGGATGAAGGAAAACGCGCCATCGAATCGGGTGCGGATATTGAAGAGATCTGCAACCTTGCCGTGCACGAGGAGATCGGACGCGCCAAGAGCGTACCCGAATCGGAATATGCCGAAGCGTTTGCAAAGATCGAACGGGAAATCACCTCCGAGGCGGATCGCCTCATCAAGAGCGCACGGGAGGATCAATGAGATGATCAGAGAATACAAAACCATTGAAGAAGTCGCCGGCCCTTTGATGCTTGTGCGTCGCGTAGAAGGGGTGAAATACGACGAGCTCGGTGAAATCGAATTGCCGAACGGCGAGGTTCGCCGGTGCCGGGTTCTGGAAATCAACGGAAGCAATGTGCTGGTGCAGCTGTTTGAATCCTCGGCCGGCTTGAATCTATCCAACAGTAAGGTGCGGTTCACGGGACACGGCGTAGAGCTTCCGGTATCTCCTAATATGCTCGGCAGAGTTTTCAACGGCATGGGAGAACCGATCGATGGCGGCGCCCGGATCATTCCGGAGAAGTCGCTCGACATCAACGGAACGCCGATCAATCCCGCCGCACGCTTCTATCCCTCGGAGTTTATTCAAACGGGCGTTTCGAGTATCGATGGATTGAATACGCTCGTGCGCGGACAGAAATTGCCGATCTTCTCGGGGTCCGGTCTGCCCCACGCCAACCTTGCCGCGCAGATCGCACGGCAGGCAAAGGTGCTCAAAAGCGAGGATAAATTTGCCGTCGTTTTCGCCGCGATCGGAATTACCTTTGAAGAAGCGGACTTCTTCATTTCGGATTTCCGCAAGACCGGTGCGCTCGACCGTACCGTGCTCTTTATCAACCTGGCATCGGACGCCGCTATCGAACGGATCTCCACACCGCGTATGGCGTTGACTGCCGCCGAATATCTTGCATTTGAATGCGATATGCACGTTCTGGTCATCCTGACCGACATCACCAACTACGCGGAGGCACTGCGCGAGGTTTCCGCCGCGCGCAAAGAAGTGCCGGGGCGCCGCGGCTATCCCGGTTATCTCTATACAGACCTTGCCTCTCTCTATGAAAGAGCGGGGCGGATCCGAGGGATCGATCACGATGATCCCGATCCTGACGATGCCGGAAGATGATAAAACACACCCGATCCCTGACCTGACAGGATACATTACCGAGGGTCAGATCATCCTTTCCCGTGAACTTTACCGGAAGGGATATCTGCCGCCGGTTGACGTATTGCCCAGTTTGTCGCGCTTGAAAGATAAGGGGATCGGCGTTGGCAAGACCCGTGAGGATCACGCCGACACCATGAACCAGCTCTTCTCTGCATATGCGCGCGGAAAAGAGGCACGGGAACTTATGGTGGTGCTCGGGGAGGCGGCATTGACGCCGATCGACCGACTTTACGCGAAGTTTGCGGATGCCTTTGAAGCGGAATATATCAACCAAGGATTCTATGAGAACCGTTCGGTGGAACAAACGCTGGATCTCGGTTGGAAACTGCTTTCGATCCTGCCGCGCAGTGAAATGAAGCGGATCAAGCCGCACATTCTCGAAAAATACTGGAACCAAAACGCCGAACAATCGGAGCAGGCAAAGGCGTAATGCCGATGGCGAAACCGAGGAGAGGAGGAGAACATGGCAAACATTCAGGTCAATCCCACGCGGATGGAAATGAAACGCTATCAGACACGCTATCAGACCGCGCGCCGGGGGCATAAACTGCTCAAAGACAAGCGGGACGAATTGATGCGGCAATTTCTGGACGTTGTGCGGGAGGATAAAGTCTTGCGCGAGCGTGTGGAATCCGCACTGAAACAGGTGTACGGCGGATTTACGGTCGCTGGCGCGGTCAGTTCTCCGAAAATGCTCGAAGAGGCGCTTATCTGCCCGAAAAAAGAAGGCAGTCTTTTGGTGGAGTACCGGAATCTGATGAGCGTGAACGTTCCGGTGTTTCAGTTGCAGGTTCATTCAACGGGCAATACGGATCATTATAACTACGGTTTGGCATTCACATCGGGAGAGCTTGATTCGGCGTTGCGCGCCCTGAACGATATTCTCGAAGATCTTCTGCGTATGGCGGAACTGGAAAAGACAGCACAGCTTCTGGCTGAGGAGATCGAACGGACGCGGCGTCGCGTCAATGCACTCGAATATATCCTGATGCCGCAATATCTGGAAATCATCCGGAATATCCGGATGCGGCTCGAAGAAAACGATCGCGGCAACACGACCCGTCTCATGAAGGTCAAGGATATGATGGTGCAGGCACAGATGGAACAGAATGCCCTGGCTGATGAGGAAGATTGAACAGGAAAAAAAACGAGGGCGGAACCTTTTCAAAGGTTCCGCCCTCGTTTTTTATGTAATTATTGATCCAACGCGGTCAGATCGTCATAAGTTTCACGGCGAACGGCAAGATACGGCGCACCGCATCCGACCATGACAATCGGCGGACGCGGGATCCTGTTGTAGTTGCTTGCCATAGAGTAATGGTATGCGCCTGTTGTCAGCATGGCGAGCAGATCCCCGCGGCGTACGCTCTGCGGCAACAGCACGTTCCGTTGCAAAATATCTCCGCTCTCACAGCAACGTCCTGCCACGGTTACCGTCAAGGTTCGATCTTCATTCATCTTGTCGGCAGGCAAAACGGTGTAGGAAGCACCGTAAAGCGCCACGCGGGCGTTATCGGTCATACCGCCGTCAACCGAAACGTAAGTACGGTAGCCGGGAATATCCTTGACCGAACCGACGGTATAGATTGTCATACCGGCGTCCGCAACCATCGAACGCCCCGGCTCCATGCAAATCTCGGGTTTTGTGAGTTTCAACTCGGAACAAAGTTGATCCAACCGTCGACCGATCGCGGCGATGTTTGCGGCAATATCAACTTCCGGATCGTTTGAGGTATACCGCACTCCGAATCCTCCGCCGATGTCGAGCAGCTTTGGCTCAAATCCGAGTTTCTTTTTCACGGTTGCCGTATAGCGGAGCATCACTTCAAGGGTTTGCAGGTAAACGGTTGCGTCGAAAACCTGCGATCCGATGTGGCAATGATACCCGACCAGCTGAACGTGGGGAAGGGAGAGCGCGAGCATGATCGCGGCGTCTGCCTGTCCGGTCTGCGTGGCAAAACCGAATTTTGAATCCACCTTTCCGGTAGAGACTGCTTCGTAGGTATGCGGATCAATCCCGGGCGTCAGCCGTAAAAGAACTTTTTGTTTGATCTGACGCTGTTCGGCTTCGGAGTCAATGGCGTAAAGCTCTTCCGCGTTGTCCGCTACAAAGAATCCAACGCCCCGATCCATTGCGTAGGCGATGTCGGCGTCGGTTTTGTTGTTGGAGTGGAAGAAAGCGTTTCCCATCGGGTAGCCGGCAAGGCAAGCGGTGGCAATTTCGCCGCAGGAAACCACGTCGACCCCGATTCCCTCATCCCGCATGATCTCATAGAGCCGTTTGAAAGAAGCGGCTTTGGAGGCGTAGAGGATACGCGAGTCGGAACCAAATGCCTGTTCGGCGGCGGTCCGATAGGTTTGCGCACGGTTCCGGATGCGCGCTTCGTCCATCAGGTAGAGCGGCGTACCGTATCGTTTTGCAAGATCTGCAACGTCCTCGCCGGCAAGGCAGAGATGATTTCGCTCATTTGCGGAGAGATTCGGGCAGATCCAATCGTTTTGGGTATTCATAAGAAATCCTTTATCAAAGCATTTTTGCACGTAACATCTCGGGAGAGAGCGGCGAGAGGTCTGCAGGGGCAATATCGAAGATCGTTTTGCAACCGTTCACACCGCGACGGTGCATCCGATCCAGCGCACGCGCCAGTGCCAAAAGAACAGATGCGGTGAATTCAGGGTTGGAGTCGAGCGTCAGACGGTATTCTACCGTATGGTGATGCGACCCGTTGCCGGTGACCCCGGTACGGATAACCGAACCGCCATGCGGCAGTTCGGAGTGATTTTTTTTCATCTCCTCCATCGAGATGAAGGTCACGGTCGTGTCGTAATCGGCAAAATAGTTGGGCATTTCTTTGATCTGCCGTTCAATCTCCGTCAAATCAGCACCTTCTGCGGCAACCACGTAACATTCGCGAGTGTGTTTTTCACGGGTGGTGAGTTCGGGATTCTTTCCGGATCGAACCGCGTCTATCGCGGCGGGGACGGGAACGGTATACTGCCGCGCGTCAAGCACGCCCGGGATCCGGCGGATGGCGTCGGAATGCCCCTGACTGACGCCGCGCCCCCAAAAGGTATAATCTTTTCCATCGGGCAGGATCGCCGAAGCATACAGCCGGCTGAGCGAGAACATACCGGGATCCCAACCGCCGGAAATCAGGGCAATGTGTCCGCCTTCCTTTGCCGCTTTGTCCACGTTAGCAAAATGGGTGGGGATTTTCGCATGGGTGTCGAAGCTGTCGATCACGTTGAATTGCTTTGCCAGAACGGGCGTCATTTCGGGAAGGTCGGTGGCACTGCCGCCGCAAATCACCAGAACGTCGATCTCGTCTTGATGGTTCGATATTTCGGAAGCAGGGAATACAGGTACTTTTGAAGCAGGATGCACCGTATTCGGATCCCGTCTGGTAAAGATCCCGACCAGCTCGGCGTCAGGATTCTGCGCAACCGCAAATTCGACTCCCTTTCCGAGATTTCCGTAACCGTAAATTGCAATTTTCATATTTTCAGTCCTTTCCGGGTGCAGATTCAGAATGCGAGCAGTTCTTTCATGCCGTAGAGCCCGGTCGGCTTTCCGATGAGAAAGGCCGCCGCCGAGAGCGCCCCTTCGGCAAAGAGGGCGCGGCTGTGTGCTTCATGCCGAAGCGTTATGGTTTGATTTTTGGTTCCGATCAGAACCTCATGTTCACCGACAACGTTTCCGATCCGGATCGCGTGAATGCCGATCTCGTTCGGCGTCCGCTTTTGCATTCCGGCTCGTCCGAGGTGCAGGGTCGCGTCTCCCCGGACTTCCCGGAGTGCTTCCGCCAACGCCAGCGCGGTTCCGCTTGGCGCATCTTCCTTGCGGTCGTGATGCTTTTCAACGATCTCGATCTCCGCGTCCGGCAGTACGGATGCGGTCTTTTTTGCAAGCTCGCACAGAAGCGCAATGCCCACAGAATAGTTAGCCGCAAAGAAAATCGGAATGATCTTGGACGCTTTTTTGATACTTGCTTTTTGCGCTGTGGTTTGTCCGGTCGTTGCAATGACGAGCGGAATTTTATGTTTGGTTGCGTATGCGAGCAGGGAATCGGTCATGCTGGCATGAGAAAAATCTACGATCACGTCCGCGTTGGGGTCCGCCTGCGAAAAATACTGCACGCAAGGAATGGTGGAGGATCCGTCGGCGCGCGCGTCAACGCCCGTGGTCGGTTCGGCGCCTGAATATCCGTCCAAAACCAGCTTTTCGAGTTCTTTTCCCATGTGACCGCAGAGTCCGCTGATAAGTACTTTCATAGTCGCTCCTTAAAAAGAGATCCCAGCCGCCGTCATGCAGTCGAGCAGATGCTTTTCGTGTTGGGGTTCCATCGGCGTCAGCGGCAGGCGCAAAACGTTTTCGCCGAATCCCATCGCCGCCATAGCGGCTTTTACCGGGATCGGGTTGACTTCCGAGAAGAGTGCGTCGATCACGGGAAGAAGTTTGAGCTGCAACGCGCAGGATCCGGCAAGATCCCCGGCAAAGAACCGGTTGCAGATTTCCACCGTTTCCCGGGGCATCGGGTTGGAAAGAACCGAAATAACGCCCTTTCCGCCGAGCGCGAGGATCGGCACGATCTGGTCGTCGTTGCCGGAATAAATGTCGATCTTATCCTTGCAGAGTGCGGCGAGTTGCACGATCTGAGAAATGTTTCCGCTCGCTTCTTTGATCCCCGTGATCATCGGGTGATCCGCGAGGACCGCCACCGTTTCGGGCAACAAATTGCATCCCGTACGGCTTGGAACGTTATAGAGAGTACAGGGCTTGGTGGATGCGTCCGCGATTGCGGTAAACGAAGTGATCAGTCCCTTTTGAGTTGCTTTGTTATAGTAGGGAGTAACAAGAAGCATGGCGTCCGCGCCAATTTCACAGGCATATTTTGTCAGATCGATTGCATAAGCGGTATCGTTGGAACCGGTTCCCGCGATGACGGGAACTCTGCCGTGAACCTGATCCACGCAGAATTTCAAAACCTGCCGGTGTTCCTCGTCGGTCAGCGTTGAACCTTCTCCGGTCGTTCCTGCGGCAACGATCGCCTGCACGCCCGAATCAATCTGCCATTCGATCAACTTTGCAAAATTTTCATAATCAACACCTGCGGCATTCATCGGTGTTATGATCGCGGTGGCAACTCCCTGAAAAACTGTTTGCTTCATGTTATTTTCCGTCCTTTCGGTGGTCATTTCCGGAACATAAAAGTTATTCCTTATTATAATACCGTTTTGCTCTTTTGTCAACCGATTTTCACCGCTTTTTCGCTTTTTCTGCAAAAATGACAAAAAAAAGAACGCTTATATTCCGGTTTTTGATAATATTTGCATATTATTCGTCGTTTTATTCAAAAAGCGAGGATTAATTGAATATTTTTTCAAAGAAAGGGCTTGACAAACGAAAAGAAATGCAGTATAATGCAAACAGAATTTTCGCGGAGGTGCGTTACCATGAATAAAGAAAAAATCAAAAAAGTCGTTCTTGCCTATTCAGGAGGGTTGGATACATCTATCATCATTCCGTGGCTGAAAGAGAATTACAATAACTGCGAAGTGATCGCCGTTTCGGGAAACGTCGGACAGGCGGACGAATTGGAAGGTCTGGAAGAAAAGGCGCTGAAAACAGGTGCATCCAAACTGTATATCGCAGATCTGACCGACGAATTTGTGGATGATTTTATCATTCCGACCGTGCAGGCGGGAGCACTTTACGAGGAGTATATGCTCGGAACATCCTTTGCACGTCCCCTGATTGCGAAAAAGCTTGTGGAGATCGCGCTCACCGAAGGCGCGGATGCGATTGCGCACGGTTGTACCGGTAAGGGCAACGACCAGGTGCGGTTTGAGCTGGCGATCAAGGCGTTTGCTCCCGATATGCCGATCATCGCTCCGTGGCGGGAGTGGAATATCAAATCGCGGGAAGAGGAGATTGACTACGCCGAGGCGCATCATATTCCGCTGAAAATCAACCGCGAAACCAATTACTCGAAAGATAAAAACCTGTGGCATCTCTCTCACGAGGGGCTGGATCTGGAAGACGCCGGGAACGAGCCGCAGTATGAAAAACCGGGCTTTTTGGAAATGAGCGTTTCTCCGATGCAGGCGCCAGATGAGCCGACCTATATCACACTGGATTTTGAAGAGGGCAAACCGGTTGCGCTCAACGGCAAGAACATGAGTGCGAAAGAGATCATTCTTTCGCTCAACGAACTGGGCGGTGCGAACGGGATCGGACTGCTCGATATCGTGGAGAACCGTCTGGTCGGTATGAAGTGCCGGGGCGTTTACGAAACGCCCGGCGGAGCGATCCTTTATTTTGCGCACAGCTACCTCGAAACCGTCACGCTTGACAAAATGACGGCGCACAAAAAACAGGAACTTGCCATCACCTTTGCGGAACTGGTTTACAACGGTCAGTGGTTCACGCCTCTGCGGGAAGCTCTTTCTGCATTCGTAACTTCCACGCAAAAGACGGTGACAGGGAAGGTCAAGCTCAAACTCTACAAAGGAAATATCATCAAAGCGGGCGTGTGGAGCAAGTATTCGCTCTATTCCGAGGAGCTGGCGACCTTTGGAGAAGACCACATCTACAATCAGGCGGACAGTGCCGGATTCATCAATCTCTACGGATTGCCGATCGCGGTGCGTGCAAAGTTGAAAAAGAAGTTGGGGGAATAAGATGGCAAAACTCTGGGCTGGCAGAACCGACGGCGTAACCGAACGGCTGGCGGACGATTTCAACTCCTCGATCCGTATTGACGCGAGAATGTTTGAGCAGGATATCCGGGGAAGCATTGCCCATGCGACCATGCTCGGCGCGCAGAAAATCATCTCTTCCGAGGATACGGACGCCATCATCAGGGGGCTTTCCGGGATTCTGGAAGATTTGAAAACCGGAACTCTGAAAATCGATCCGGCAAGCGAGGACATCCATATGTTCGTGGAGCAGATCCTCACCGAACGGATCGGAGAAGCGGGAAAGAAACTGCATACCGCACGCAGCCGCAACGATCAGGTTGCGCTCGACTCCCGTTTATATCTGCTGGACGAAACCGATGCGATAATCGAAAAGGCAAAGAATCTGGCAAAGGTTCTGACAGATCGTGCAGAAGAGCAACAAACGACGGTTCTGCCGGGATATACTCATCTGCAACGTGCTCAGCCGATCGTGTTCGGGCATCAGCTTCTGGCCTACGTTATGATGCTGCTCCGGGATCTGGATCGTCTGAACGACTGCAAAAAGCGGACGGCTGTTTCGCCGATCGGCTCCTGCGCTCTCGCGGGAACGACCTATCCGACCGACCGGGAAGCCGAAGCAAATCTGCTTGGGATGGATTCTGTCTGCCTCAACTCTCTTGACGGCGTTTCGGACAGGGATTTCATGCTCGAACTTTTGAGCGATCTCTCGATTCTGATGATGCATCTCTCCCGCCTTTCCGAGGAATTGATCCTGTGGTCGAGCTGGGAATTCCGGTTTGTTGAGCTTTCGGATGCTTATACAACCGGTTCCTCCATCATGCCGCAGAAGAAAAATTCGGATATGGCGGAATTGATTCGGGGCAAAACAGGCCGCGTTTACGGCGATCTGATGGCGCTTTTGACCACGATGAAAGGTTTGCCGCTTGCCTATAACAAAGATATGCAGGAAGATAAAGAGAGCGTGTTCGACGCAGTCGATACCGCCAAGATCTGTCTGGATATGATGGCAGGGATGATCGGCACGATGAAGGTCAATCGGAAAAATATGCGGAGGGCGGCGGAGACCGGATTTATCAATGCCACCGACCTTGCAGACTATCTTGTGGGCAAGGGACTGCCTTTCCGAACGGCGTATCAAATTGCCGGAAAAACGGTTGCACACTGCCATGATACCGGAGAGGTTCTTGAAACGCTGCCGATAGAAGAATATCGGAAGATCTGCCCGCAGATCGACGCGGACGTTTATCAAGCGGTCGATCTGGACGCCTGCGTATCCCGCAGGCAGAGCTTTGGCGGAACGGCACCGTCCTCGGTTGAACAACAGATCCGATCAGTCAGAAAACTGCTTTCCTGAATCAAACAGCCGTCGGCGTAACCGGCGGCTGTTTCTTTTGAAAAACCGCAAAAATATTTCCGAATAACTCTTGACACTTTTTCGGCAAAATGGTATAATAAGGGCGTGAAAGTAGATGGATCTGATCCTTTGTACGGGAGGTGACACCGATGGGCAATCTGAAAATGCTGGCAATCGATCTCGGCGCTTCGAGCGGGAGAGGAATTGTCGGCTCTTTTGATGGGGAGAAACTTTCCTTGCGGGAAAACCACCGCTTTTCCAATGATCCCGTTATCCAGAACGGAAGAATGTATTGGGATATTCTGCGGATCTTCCACGAAATCAAGCAGTCTGTCGCCAAAACCGTTTTGGACGGCGAGGAAATTGCCTCGATGGGAATCGACACGTGGGGGGTGGACTACGCGCTGCTTGATCCCAACGGGCGGATGCTTTCCAATCCCGTGCACTATCGCGATACCCGCACCGAAGGAATGCCTGCAAAAGTTGGCAAAATCATTCCCGACAGAGAACTTTACGGGACTGCCGGCATCCAAACCATGAATTTCAATACGCTTTATCAGTTGGCGGCAGAGAAAGAGGAGGATTCCCGTCGTTTGGAAAATGCCGCACGGATGCTCAATATTCCCGACCTTTTGAACTATTTCCTGACCGGAAATATGATGAACGAATATACGATTCTCTCAACCGGTGCGCTGCTCGACGCCGCCCGCAGAGATTACGCATGGGATCTGCTCGACCGTTTGGGAATCCCGCGGCATCTCTTCGGATCAATCGTTCAGCCCGGAACGACGGTCGGCAATCTTTTGCCGCAGGTGCAGAGCGAAACGGGAAAGACCGATCTGCGCGTGGTGACCGTTGCGTCCCACGATACGGCGAGCGCCGTGGTTGCAGTTCCGACGACAGAGAAAGATTTCATCTATATCAGCAGCGGCACGTGGTCGCTCATGGGAACCGAGCTTGCAAAACCGCTGATCAACGAGGATTCGTACGCGGCAAACTTCACAAACGAGGGCGGCGCACTGGAAACGATCCGATTCCTGAAAAATATCATGGGACTCTGGATCATTCAGGAATCCAGACGGCAGTGGAAACGTGAGGGAAAAGATTACAGCTTTGCGCAGATGGAGGCGTGGGCAAAGGAGAGCCGCGCGCTGCGGTGCTTTGTGGACGTGGACGATCCCTCTTTCGCAACGCCGGGCAATATGCCGCAGCGGATCCGGGATTTTTGCCGCAGAACAGGTCAATATATTCCCGAAACTGTGGGGGAAATTGTTCGCTGTATTTACGAAAGTCTTGCGATGAAATACCGTGCGGTCGTTGAGCGGACGCAAGTGCTGACAGGCAGAACGGCAAAGGTGATCCACGTGGTCGGCGGCGGAACGAAAGACAAATTCCTCTCGCAGATGACGGCGGATGCCTGCGGAATTCCCGTTGCGGCAGGACCGCAGGAGGCAACGGCGATCGGCAACCTGCTCATGCAGGCGATCGCGGCAGGCGAGGTGGCGGATCTTCGACAGGCAAGAGAAGTCATTTCCGCGTCCTTTGCATTGGATCATTATGTTCCGACCTCGGAGCGAAGTTTGTGGGACGAGGCATACGGGATCTATTGCAGTATCAAATAACGCGAACGCGTTTTTGAACCGACGAAAATGAACCGGTCGGGGCTGCTGCGGATCCCGTGGCAGTCATAGGGGAGTAAAACAAATTTTGCGGAGGCATTTATGAAGGACAATCGTTGCGGTGAACTTGCCGTGATCGGCATGAAGGGATGCGAACCTTTTACAGCGCAGGTGGATAACTACCTCAAAGAGTGGCGCAGACATGGCGGAGACGGATCGTTTCTGATCCCTGCGGAGTGCCCGAGATTTGGGTCGGGCGAAGCAAAGGGGATCATTCACGAGTCCATGCGCGGAAAAGACGTTTACATCATCTGCGATATTTTCAACTACGGCGTTACCTACAAAATGTACGGTATGACGGTTCCGATGGGACCGGACGAGCACTATGCCGATGTCAAGCGGATCATCGCGGCAATCGGCGGAAAGGCAAGACGCATTACCGTCATCATGCCGATGCTCTACGAGGGACGCCAACACCGCAAATCGAGCCGGGAATCGCTTGACTGCGCGCTGATGCTTCAAGAACTTGTGCAGCTCGGCGTTTCCAATATCCTGACTTTCGACGCGCACGATCCGCGGATCTGCAACGCGATCCCGCTGTCCGGTTTCGACAACGTTCAGCCCACCTACCAGATGATCAAAGCGCTGGTGCGTGCGGTTCCGGATATTCAGATCGACAAGGATCACCTCGCCATGATCTCTCCGGATGAGGGCGCAATGCACCGTTGTATGTATTACAGCTCGGTTCTGGGGCTGGATATCGGTATGTTCTATAAACGCCGCAACTATTCGGTCGTCGTCAACGGACGGAATCCGATTGAGGCGCATGAATACCTCGGGCAGGATCTGCACGGGAAGGACGCGATCATCGTGGACGATATGATCGCATCCGGTGAATCCATGATCGACGTTTGCAGACAACTCAAAGAAAAGGGCGCTTGCCGCGTCTTCTGTTTCGCAACCTTCGGGCTCTTTACCGAGGGCATGGCGAAATTCGATCAGGCGGCGAAAGACGGCGTCTTTGATAAAGTATTCACCACCAATCTGGTTTACCGCCGTCCCGAGCTTGCCGAGCGCGACTGGTATGTGGAAGTCAACATGAGCAAATACGTGGCGTATCTGATCGATACCTTGAACAATG
The DNA here is from genome assembly GCA_947302045.1 of uncultured Clostridia bacterium. Lineage (GTDB taxonomy): Bacteria > Bacillota > Clostridia > Oscillospirales > CAG-272 > UMGS1865. The sequence goes on along the minus strand of CAMYUQ010000036.1, from coordinate 494 downwards.
ACGATACGATCAGCGAACTGCTCAACCCGATCAAGCGGATCCAGAATCTGATGGACAAGCATCGCGCCGCAATGGCTTCCCAGATGCAGATCGATTTTGAATGAACTGATTTCAATGAAAGAGGTCTTTTTCACCGGAAGACCTCTTATTTTTTTGTTAATGTGACGTTTTACCGGGATCAAAGTATTGATTTTTTTCTCTGTTCGTGGTATAATAAAATATTCAGATCAACGAGGGGAGGGAAACCGATGGAAGAGCGGAAAAAGCAGGGCGAACGGGATGCGGAGCTGGATCGGTTCTGGGAGATCAACGCCCTGTTGCCGAACCGCAAAGCGGCAAATCCGGCACGCAATACAGATCCGGTCGATCTCGAACTCGACCCGCCTGTCCGGGAAAATAAGGAAGAACAGGTCGTGATCCAACAGACCGCGAGCTTGCGTATCCCGTCGGAGCGCCGGTTCATTCCGCCGCATTATGCCGGAGAATCCGAAAAC
>CAMYUQ010000035.1 GCA_947302045.1 uncultured Clostridia bacterium | reverse complement strand
CCCAAGATCAAGGACGTTGCCGTGATCGGTCTGCCCGACACACGGCTCGGCGAGATCGCCGTTGCCGTGATCGAGGTCAACCCCGGCGTCGACTGTTCCGAGGAGGAGATCATGGAATTCTGCCATGCCCTGCCCCGCTACAAACGTCCGCGCAGAATTATTTTCGCAAAGGTGCCGCGCAACCCCACCGGCAAGATCGAAAAGCCGAAGTTGCGCAAGCTCTACGGCGGCGACGGTCTGGTCGCGGCGCAGAACAATTCTTAAAATCAAGTCCCTTGGAAAGGAAACGATATGAAAAAACTGATGATCGGCAACGAGGCGGTCAGCCGCGGGCTTTATGAAGGCGGCATCGGGCTGGTTTCGAGCTATCCCGGCACGCCCTCGACCGAAATTACCGAATTTTTAGCGACCTACGACGACCTGCACAGCGAATGGGCGCCGAACGAAAAGGTCGCGCTGGAAGTGGCGTTCGGCGCCTCTCTTGCCGGCGTGCGCGCGGCGTGCGGCATGAAGCACGTGGGGCTCAACGTCGCCGCCGACCCGCTCTTCACCCTCTCCTACACCGGCGTGAACGCTGGGCTGGTGATCTGCGTTGCCGACGACCCGGCAATGCACTCCTCGCAGAACGAACAGGACTCCCGGCATTACGCGATCGCCGCGAAAGTTCCGATGCTCGAACCCTCCGATTCGGCGGAATCCTACGCCTTTGCCAAAGCCGCGTTTGAGCTTTCCGAAAAATTTGATACTCCGGTGCTTCTGCGGATGTGTACCCGCGTGGCGCACAGCCAGTCGATCGTGGAAACAGGCGAGCGCGCCTGCCCCGACCCCAAACCCTACGTCAAGAACGGCGCGAAATACATCATGATGCCGGGCAACGCCAAAAAGCGCCATCCGGTGGTCGAAGCGCGCACCGAGGCGCTCGCGCAGTTTGCCGAGGACTGTCCCTTCAACCGCGTGGAGATGGGCGGCCGCGGGATCGGCATCATCACCTCCGGCACCTCCTACCAGTACGTCAAGGAAGTGTTCGGCGACAGCGTGAGCGTGCTCAAAATCGGGATGCCCAATCCGCTCCCGCGCCAGCTCATCCTCAACTTTGCAAAACAGGTGAAGAAGCTCTACGTGATCGAGGAGCTCGATCCGGTCATCGAAACCTTCTGCCGCAACATCGGGCTTGACCCGGTCGGCAAATCGCTCTTCTCTCCGATCGGAGAGTATTCGCAACAGACCATTCGCGCCGCGTTCGGCTTCAAGCAGCCCGAGGTGGTGAGAGCCGACAGCGAAGCCCCGGCGCGTCCGCCGATGATGTGCGCCGGATGCCCCCACCGGGGAATGTACTACACGCTGGCGAAGAACAAGGTCACGGTGCTGGGCGACATCGGCTGCTATACGCTCGGCGCGGTGCCTCCCCTCTCGGCGGTGGATTCCACCCTCTGCATGGGCGCGTCGGTTTCGGGCATCCACGGCTTCAACCTCGCCGCCGGAAAGTCGGCGGAGCGAAAGACGGTCGCCGTGATCGGCGACAGCACGTTCATGCACAGCGGCATGACCGGACTGGTGAACATTGCCTACAACGCGACCAACTCCACGGTGATTATCCTGGATAACTCCATCACCGGCATGACCGGCCACCAGCAGAACCCCACGACCGGATACAACATCAAGGGCGATCCCGCCGCGAAGGTCGATCTCGAAGCGCTCTGCCATGCCATCGGCATCCGGCGCGTGCGCGTGGTGGATCCCTACAATCTCGCCGAATGCGACAAGGTGCTCAAAGAAGAACTTGCCGCGGAAGAGCCGTCGGTCATCATTTCCCGCCGTCCCTGCGTGCTGCTCAAATCGGTAAAACCGCAGCCGCCGCTGACCGTGGACGCGGAGAAGTGCCGTTCCTGCCGGCGGTGTATGTCGCTCGGCTGTCCGGCGATTAAAATGCAGGACGGAAAGGCGACGATTGATTCCACCCTCTGCGTGGGCTGTGAAGTTTGCGAACAGCTCTGCGCGTTCGGCGCGATCGGAAAAGGAGGAGAGCAGGCATGAAAACCACCAATATCATGATCGTCGGCGTAGGCGGACAGGGGAGTTTGCTCGCTTCCAAACTGCTCGGCCGGCTCCTGACCGCCGAGGGCTACGACGTGAAGGTCTCCGAAGTGCACGGCATGAGCCAGCGCGGCGGCAGCGTCGTGACCTACGTGCGGTTCGGCGAAAAGGTTTATTCCCCCATCGTTACCGAGGGAGAAGCCGACTTTATAGTTTCGTTTGAAAAGCTCGAAGCCGCGCGCTGGGCGTCCTGCCTCGCGCCGGACGGCAGGATCATCGTCAACACGCAGGAGATCGCCCCGATGCCGGTCATCACCGGAGCGGCGACCTACCCCTCGGGGATCCTCGACGAGCTGACGGCGAAGGGGGTCAAGATCGACGCCCTCGACGCGCTCTCGCTCGCCCGGCAGGCAGGCAGTCCCAAAGCCGTGAACATCGTGCTCATGGCGCGGCTCGCCAAATATCTGGATATTCCCTTTGAAAACTGGCTCGAAGCGATCGGCAAAACCGTCGCGCCCAAGTTCGTCGAGCTCAACCGGGCCGCCTTCACGCTCGGCTACAACGCATAATTTTCTCAATCATACGAAAGGATGTGAATTCCTTGTCTCAATACTACCAAAAAGAAATTGAAACCATGCCGCAGGAACAGATCCGCGCCCTGCAATCCGAAAAGCTCGTGCGGCAGGTGCGGCACGTCTACGACCACGTTCCCTACTACCGGGATCTCATGGACAAAAAGGGGGTCAAACCCTCTGATATTCACGGGATCGAGGATCTTTCCAAGCTCCCGTTCCTCTCGAAGAGCGACCTGCGCGAAACCTACCCCTACGGGATGCTCGCCGTACCGCTCTCGGACTGCGTGCGGATCCATTCGACCTCCGGCACGACAGGCAAGCGCGTGATCGCCTACTACACCCAGCACGATATCGACCTCTGGGAGGACTGTTGCGCGCGCGCGATCGTGGCGGCAGGCGGAACGAAAGAGGACGTGGTGCAGGTCTGCTACGGCTACGGCCTTTTCACCGGCGGCTCGGGACTGCACGGCGGCTCGCACAAACTGGGGTCTTTGACCCTGCCGATGTCGAGCGGCAACACCGACCGGCAGATCCAGTTCATGATGGATCTGCGCTCCACGATTCTCTGCTGCACGCCGTCCTACGCCGCCTACCTCGGCGAATCGCTCAAAGAGCGGGGCTACAAACCGGAGGACAACGCCCTGCGGGCCGGCATCTTCGGCGCCGAACCCTGGACAGAGGAGATGCGGAGAGATATTGAAACGTCGCTCGGCATCAAGGCGTACGATATTTACGGTCTGACCGAGACCTCCGGCCCCGGCGTGGCGTTTGAATGCGAAGAACAGCACGGAATGCACATCAACGAGGATCACTTCATCGCCGAGATCATCGACCCCGATACCGGCGAGGTTCTGCCCGAGGGCGAGAAAGGCGAGCTGGTGTTCACTTCTCTCGATAAAGAGGCGTTTCCGCTCCTGCGCTACCGCACTCGTGATATCTGTGTCCTTTCCAGAAAACCCTGCTCCTGCGGACGTACCCACGTCCGGATGTCCAAACCGATGGGGCGGAGCGACGATATGATGATCATCCGCGGCGTGAACGTCTTCCCCTCCCAGATCGAAGCGGTACTGCTGAACGAAGGGTACGCGCCGAACTACCTGATCGAGGTCGACCGCGTGAAGAACACCGACACGCTGGATGTTTACGTGGAGCTTGCGCCCGAACAGTTCTCGGATACGGTGGGCGCGATCTCGGCAAGAGAAAAGGCGCTCGCCGACGCGATCAAAACCATGCTCGGGATCAATCCGAAGGTCCATCTCGTGGCGCCCCGGACGATCGCGCGCAGCGAGGGAAAAGCCGTTCGCGTCGTCGACAAACGAAAATTGCACGACTGAAAAAGGAGGAAGGATCCATGACCATTGAACAGTTGACCGTCTTTGTGGAAAACAAGCAGGGACGCCTATCCAAGATCACGAATCTTCTGGCGGCGGAAAAGATCGATCTGCGCGCGCTCTCGATCGCCGATACGCAGGAATTCGGCATTCTGCGCCTGATCGTGAACGACGCCGCGCGCGCGCTGGAAGTGCTGCGCGAGAACGGGATGCTGGTGCAGATCACCGAGGTGCTTTGCGTCAAACTGCCCGACCGTCCGGGTGCGCTTTCGGAGGTTCTGGAAGCCCTTGACGGCGAGGGAATCAACGTGGAATACCTCTACGCGTTCCTTTCGCAGGCAACGCCGGACGCCGCCTACGACGTAGTGCGCGTCGCCGACAACGCCGCGGCCGCCGCCGTGCTCAAAAAGGCGAAGCTGGCATAAATTCTGCGCAAAGGCATGAAAAAAGGAAGGGGAAAGCCCCTTCCTTTTTTTACGCGTTCTCCGGATCGTCCGGGTCTTCGTCGTCGGAGCCGCCGTCCGGATCGACGTAGGACGCCGTGTAGGAGAGCGGCGCCAACCCGGCAAACCGACGGATCAGACCTGCCTCCAAAAGAGATTCGGTCGTGGCTCCCGGGATCCGGAAGTCCTCCGGTTCCCGATCCAGCTTGCGGCAGGCAAGCACCTCGCCACACAAACGGTCGATCAGCTCGATCGCATGCCGGTATTTCCGCTCGCCGCGCACCTTGATGAGCAGCGGCGTCGCCTCGAATTTTTTCATGCCGCTCACGTCCTCGACGTTGTATTTCGTGTCCAGAACGGCGGCCGGGTCGAGCGCCAGATAAACGAGGAGCGTTTTGTCCTTCGGAATGATCTTCGCGATCTTCGTCCGCCCGGTGTTGAACGCGTCGTAGCCGGTGCTCATGCGGCTTTTCACGCCCTTGTAGGAAAGGAGCGCGTTCTTGATCCCGTTGTAGTGATCCTGCACCGCGCCCTCCGAGAGCGCCAGGCGCGCCAGGAACGACCGCTTGTAACGGTAAACGATCTGTCCTTCTCCCGCCGCTTCCCTCGCCAGCATCTGCGCGTAGGCCTCGGGGTCCTCCTGCGTGTCGATGAACTCGATCTCGCCGGGCTCGACCGCCGCCGGCACCTCCGCCGGAGCCGCCGCGATCTCCTCCCGAACCTCCGCCATCGCTTCGGCAACCGCCGCCGCGATCGCTTCCCTGTCGGCTTCTTCCACGGTCTCGGAATCCGGCTTTTCCGTCGGCTTTCCCGCCGGTTCCCCCGCCGGGGTCGGCTCTCCGGTGTTGATCACGATCGTTGCCGCGCCGCCTCCGCCGCGCCGCCGCAAAAACAGAAACAGGAATGCCGCCGCGCCGAGCAAAAGCAGGATCAAAAGAACGAGCAGGACGATCCCTGCCGGGGTCTCGAAAAATCCGGGCGCGGTCGCCGGAGCGTCCGGGGTCGCCGCCGATGCGGATATGGAACAGAACGGCAGGGCAAGCGGCAGAACCGCCGCCGCGATGGAAAGTTTGATTCGTTTCATTTCGGATTCGACCTTTCCGGAAAAATTTTTCCACACCGGAAACCGGGAAAATTCCCGCTCCGCCGCGTTACGGTTTCATTATAGCACGCCGGAAATATCCTGTCAACCGGTTTGCCCGCCGTTTTTTGGAAAAAAGGAAACAAAAACGCGTCAAAACCGAAAAAAACGGTCGGAAGGGCTTGACAAACCGGCGCGGAAATGGTAAAATAGAACCGAAATCAAACAGGGAACGGAGGGGACGTATCCATGAAACATATCCAGACGTTGGAAACCCGGAATTTGTGCGAAAGCGCGAAGAACGGCGGTTGCGGCGAATGCCAGACCTCGTGCCAATCCGCGTGCAAGACCAGTTGCGGCATTGCGAATCAGAAGTGCGAGAATACCGAAAGCAAATAAGCGCAGCAAACGAAATGCCGCCCTCGCCGGGCGGCATTTTATATCGGAAAAGAGGTAGATCCATGATCCACGCATACAAATTCGGAACCTATAATATCGTGCTGGACGTCTGCTCCGGGAGCGTTCACATCGTTGACGACGTCGCGTTCGAGATGATCGGGCGCTTTGAGAATGAACCGAAAGAGCAGATTTTACAGTCGGTCGGCGCAAAATTTCCGGAACTTCCGGCACAAGAGCTTGCCGAATGTTACGATCAGCTCTCTGCATTGCAAAAAGCCGGAAAGCTCTTCACGCCCGACACCTTCGCCCCCATCGCCGGAGAACTCAAAGCCCGGACGGCGGGCGTCGTCAAGGCGCTCTGCCTGCACATCGCGCACACCTGTAACCTGAATTGTTCCTATTGCTTTGCCAGCCAGGGGAAATATCACGGCGAACGCGGGCTGATGTCGTTTGAAATCGGCAAGCGCGCGCTGGATTTTCTCGTGGAGCAGTCGGGCAGCCGGCGGCATCTGGAAGTCGATTTCTTCGGCGGCGAACCGCTGATGAATTTCGACGTGGTGAAGAAGCTGGTCGCCTACGCGCGAAAGATCGAGCCGAAGGTCGGCAAAATCTTCCGCTTCACGCTGACCACCAACGGGATGCTCATCGACGAGGACGTGATCGATTTCTGCAACCGCGAATGTCACAACGTGGTGCTGAGTCTGGACGGGCGGAAAGAAATTCACGACCGCTTCCGGGTGGACTACGCCGGACACGGCAGTTTTGACCGCATCGTTCCCAAATTTCAGAAGCTGGTTGCGGCGCGGGGCGGCAAAAACTACTATATGCGCGGCACGTTTACGCACGCAAATCCGGATTTTCTCAAAGATATTCAGGCGATGCTCGACCTTGGATTTACCGAACTGAGCATGGAGCCGGTGGTATGCGCGCCGGGCGATCCCGCGGCGCTGACCGCCGAAGACCGTGCCGTGGTACTTTCTCAGTACGAAGAACTCGCCAAACTGATGATTTCGCGCCAAAAAGAGGGTCGTCCCTTCACTTTCTACCATTACATCCTGGATCTGCACGCCGGTCCCTGCATCTACAAACGCGTGTCGGGGTGCGGTTCGGGAACCGAATATCTCGCCGTGACGCCCTGGGGCGATCTCTATCCCTGCCATCAGTTCGTCGGGGACGAAAAATATAAGATGGGCGACATCTGGTCGGGCGTGACCAATACCGGAATGCAGCGGCAGTTTGCCGAATGCAACGTCTACGCCCGGGAAGAATGCCGGGACTGCTGGGCGCGGTTCTATTGCGCCGGCGGCTGTGCGGCGAACGCCTACCACGCGACCGGTTCGATCAGGGGCGTTTACAAAGAAGGGTGCGAGCTCTTCCGCCGCCGGGTCGAATGCGCGATCGCGGTACAGGTGGCGAGGGAGATCGGAGAGGACGCTGAATGAAAACGCCGGTCTACGATTTCGTGCGCGCCTACGCGCAAAAGAACCCGGTGCGGATGCATATGCCGGGGCATAAGGGGATCGGGCCGCTCGGCGTAGAACGGCTGGATATCACCGAGGTCGCCGGCGCGGATTCCTTATTTGCGCCCGAGGGGATCATCGCCGAGAGCGAGGCGAACGCCTCGGAACTCTTCGGTTGTCCCACCTGTTACAGTACCGAGGGATCGTCCCACTGCGTGCGGGCGATGCTCTTCCTCGCCATGCAGACGGCAAAAGAAAAGCGTCCGCTGATCCTCGCCGGGCGAAACGCGCACAGCTCTTTTCTCGGCGCGGCGGTTTTGCTGGATTTTGAGATCCGGTGGATGTACGGTTCGGAGCGAAGCTCCTACCTCGCCTGCAACCTCACCGCCGCCGACGTGGAACAGGAAATTTTACACGCGGCGCGCAAGCCCTGCGCCGTTTATCTCACCTCGCCCGACTATCTCGGGCAGACGGTCGATCTTGCCGGGATCGCCGCGGTTTGCAAAAAGTACGGCGTTCTGCTCCTGGTGGACAACGCCCACGGCGCGTATCTGAAATTTTTATCCCCCTCGCGGCATCCGATCGACCTGGGCGCCGACCTTTGCTGCGATTCGGCGCATAAGACCCTCCCGGTGCTCACCGGCGGCGCGTATCTGCATCTGTCGGCTTCGCGCCCCGACCTCTCTCTGCGCGCAAAGGACGCGCTCGCGCTCTTCGGCTCGACCAGCCCGTCCTATCTGATCCTTGCGTCGCTCGATCTGGCAAACGCGTATCTGGCGGATCACGCGGCGCGGCTGAACCGGTTTCTGCCGCTTGTCGAGGCGTTCCGGGGGAAGCTTCTGGCGGCGGGATACGACCTCGTCGGGGACGAGCCGCTCAAAATCACGGTCAACGCGGCATCGCGCGGCAGGGACGGGGGCGAGATTGCCGACCGCCTGCGCGCGGCAGGGATCGAATGTGAGTTTGCCGACCGCGACGCGGTGGTGCTGATGGTGTCGCCTATGCAGACGGCGGAAGAACTCGACCGGGTGCGGAAAGTACTCGAATCCATCCCGCAAAGAACGCCGAAAAGAGAAAACACGTTGCCCGTCATCCGACCGGAGCGGGTGCTTTCCCCACGGGAAGCGGTTTTTGCCGGGAGCGAGATCCTGCCGGTGCGTGAATGCGTCGGGCGGATCTGCGCGCAGATCTCGGTGTCCTGTCCGCCTGCCGTTGCGCCGGTCGTTTGCGGCGAAAAGATCGACAAAGAAATGATCGCGATTTTAAGGCACTACGGCATTAAGGCATGCCGCGTCCTAACGGACACACGCACTCGCTCACGCAATGCGTGAAAAGTTTTCGGTGCCGCCTTTTTCAAAAGGCGGCGACCTTGCGGGCAAGCCCGCTTCCGATACTCGATGCTTGTTCCGCGAATTGCCAAACTTCATGCCCCGACAGCATAGATGGGTGTGAGGGTGTATGCACTCGCTCACGCAATGCCGGAAAAGTTTTCGGTGCCGCCTTTTGAAAAAGCGGCGACCTGAAAGCCCTTTTCGCGCGGAGCGCGAACAAAAAGCGCCTTTTGATTCGCGCCGTCGGCGCGAAAAGACCGTGGGGCGTTGCCCCACAGCCCCACCGGCTTTTTTTCAAAAAAGCCGGGCAAAAAACTTGCCGAAACGTTATCCCCATAGTTCTTTCAGATGCCGGGCGGTGGCGTCCGACGGCGGACAGAGCGGAAGCCGCCAGATCGGCTGACATTCTCCGCGCCGGGCAAGCACGTATTTGACCGGGATCGGGTTCACTTCCCAGAACAGCGAACGAACGCGCTCCCGGATCCCGCGGTAGAGTTCTTCCGCGCGCATAAAATCCCCGGCGGAGCAGGCGTCGGTGATCCGAACCGCCTCCCCGGGCGCGGCGTTTGCATAAACCGAGATCACGCCCGCCGCTCCCGCGCGCATCGCCGGGACGACCTGATCGTCGTTGCCGGTGTAAACGGCGAAGCGGTCGCCGCATTCCCGCACCAGATGTTCCACCAATTCCATATCTCCCGAAGCTTCCTTGACCCCGTAGATTCCGGGCAGCTCCGCGAGCGCGCGATAGTGCTCCATGCCGAGCGCAAGTCCGGTGCGCGACGGCACGTTATAAACCAGGATCGGCAGGGACGACGCGCGCGTCAGCGCCTGATAGTGCAGAAAAATGCCGCGCGCCGACGCCTTGTTGTAGTAGGGCGTCACGGCGAGCAGACCGTCGGCGCCGCAGGACTGCGCGATCGACGCCAGCTCGCAGGCGCGGCAGGTGCAGTTCGCGCCGCATCCCACGATCAGCGGGATCCGGCCGCGCAAATATTCCTTGGTAAACTTGACCAGAACACGGTATTCTTCATAGGTCAGCGTCGGGCTCTCGCCGGTCGTGCCGGCAAGCACCACCGCGCCCACGCCTGCGGCGATCTGCCTATCCAGCAGACCCGACAGCGCCGTCAGATCCAGTCCGGTATCCGAAAAAGGCGTTACCAGCGCCGTTATCGTACCGGTAAAAATCGGTTTCATCTCTCCCCCGTCCTTTCCGCACGCCGTCCGAGATCGGCGGCGTTGCCGATAACAGTTTATGCAACAGGAGTCGAACATGAGCGAACCCATCCGCAACAAAATGCCCGCAACAAGTCTGCAAACGGCGGATTTTGCCTACGATCTGCCCCAAGAGCTCATCGCGCAGCACCCGGCGGAACCGCGGGATTCTTCCCGCCTTTTGGTCGTCCGCCGGGCAAGCGGTGCGCTCGAACACCGCCGCTTCCGGGATATCATCGAATATCTCAACCCCGGCGACGTTCTGGTCGTCAACGAATCGAAAGTGATCCCGGCGCGCCTCTATGGCGAGGTTGAGGGCAGACCAGACGCGGGGATCGAACTGCTCCTGCTCCGTCAGCGCGAGCAGGATCTCTGGGAAACGCTGGTCAAGCCCGGCAAACGCGCCCGGGAAGGGATGGAGCTTTCGTTCGGAGAGGGAAAACTGCGCGGCAGAGTGGAAAAGATCTGCGATGAGGGCAACCGCCTGGTGCGCTTCGACTACGACCGTACCAAATACGCAAACGTCTACGAAATTCTGCACGAGATCGGGCAGATGCCCCTGCCGCCCTACATCACCGAGCACCTCCGGGACAAGGACCGCTACCAGACCGTCTACGCCAAGGTGGAGGGCTCGGCGGCGGCGCCCACCGCCGGACTGCATTTCACCCCCGAACTGCTCGAAAAGATCAAGGAAAAGGGGATCGCCGTCGCGCCGGTCATGCTCCACGTGGGGCTTGGAACCTTCCGCCCGGTCAAGGTCGAAAAGCTGACCGACCATATCATGCACACCGAATTTTTCTCGGTGCCGCAAACCTCCGCCGATCTCATCAACGCACGCCGGGCCGCCGGCGGACGGATCGTTTGCGTGGGAACGACCTCCTGCCGCACGCTGGAAACCGCGGCTGACGAGGCAGGGGTCATCCGCGCCATGTCGGGCGATACCGGCATTTTCATCTATCCGGGCTATAAGTTCCGCGCAACCGACGCGCTCATCACCAATTTCCACCTGCCCGAAAGTACCCTGCTCATGCTCGTTTCGGCATTCTACGACCGCGAAAAAATGCTCGACGTCTATAAAACCGCCGTCCGCGAAAAATACCGCTTCTTCTCCTTCGGCGACGCGATGCTGATAGAATAATAAGGCCGCGAGGGGGAGGAAACTTTCTTGCAAGAAAGTTTTCCTCCCCCTCGCGCTCCCTCTCTTTCAAAGAACTCAAAAAGGGTTGATAAGAAGGATTATTTTGCAAAAAGTTCTCCCCCTTTCCCGCACCCTTTTCCTCTTTCAAAAATCTTTGAAATATTTTCTTGACAAAGCCCTCGGTTTTCAATATAATAATGTTAGTAAGATGGTATCGTTCGGAAAACAAAAAGGAGAAAAAACAATGTCAAGATTCACGAAAGAGCAACGGAAAAGTTACAGAACGATCTTCTGGGGGTTGGTGCTGATTCTGGCGGCGGTACTGCTGATCCTCGACGGTGCGGGGCTTCCGCTCGGCGGCGGGCTCAGACCGTGGCGCATCATTTTTGGCGTTCTGCTTCTGGCGTGGCTGGTTTGGGAGATCATCCGGCTCAAATTCACCGAGATCTTCTTCCCGATCGCCTTTCTCTTCATCGTGTTCCAGAGTCCGCTGGCGCAGGCGGTCGGCCACGGGAGCGACGAGTTCCTGTCGCCGTGGGTCGTCATTCTGGCGGCGGTTTTGCTCACGATCGGATTCCAGTTCCTGTTCAAGAAAAAAGACGTCCGGATCAGTGTGGAGCCGGACGAGGACAAGACCGAAAAACGGATCGGGGAAGAAACGATCTATTTTGACGCGTCGGATCTTTCAAACGTGGAGATCCGGGATCATATCGGAACGGTCAACGTTTGCATTTCCAACCTGGAAGCTTACACCGGGGGCGGAAAGATCACGGTGCGGGAGAACCTGGGCGAGGTCAAACTGCACATCCCGAACGAATGGGATCTGGCGGTGTCGGCGAAAAGCAATCTCGGCAAGGTGACGGTTCCCGACCACACGGCTCCCGGCGGCAAGACGCTCTCCGTTGAGATCACGAAAAACCTCGGCGAAATCAGCGTGATTTTTGTTTGAAGAACGACGTTTTTCGCCGTCGCCTCTTGGGACGGGAGAAAAAAGGCGGAGGGTTTTGCCCCTCCGTCCTTTTTTATTCCGGTCGCCAAATGTTTCGTGTATCCCCTGCAAACCTTTTCCAATGCGCCGGAGGGCCGGCTTTCAATACGCAACGGTCGGTTGCTTTTTTCGAACATGATCTCCCGACGGCATAATTCAGAAAACCACTCTTGTGATCCGGCGGACTTTGCCGTCGGGGATCTCAAACACCGTTCCGTGCAGCTCCACCTCTCCGCCGGCAACCGTGAATCGCGTCGGCATCAGCGACCGGAATTTCTCGATCACCGCTGCCGCGTCGGTCCCCAAAATCCCGCCTACCGGTCCGCACATACCGAGGTCGGTCTGGTATCCCGTTCCGCGCGGCAGGATCTGCTCGTCCGCCGTCGTGACGTGCGTATGCGTTCCGAAAATCACGTCGATCCTGCCGTCAAACCAACGTCCGAGCGCCAGCTTTTCGCTCGTCGCCTCGGCATGGACATCCAGAACGGAAAGGTCATACTTCCCTGCCTCGCGCTTCAAAACGCCCTCTACCGTCTCGAACGGCGAGGCGTAGGCATCCATGAACGCCCTGCCGCAAACGTTGATACAAAGCACCCTCTCGCCGCTCTCCGCCGCCACGACCGTATATCCCATGCCGGGCGTCTGGGGCGGAAAGTTGACCGGACGAATGATCCGCTTCTCGCGTTCCAGAACCGGGTAGAGGTCCTTTTGCCCAAACGCGTGGTTGCCGAGCGTGATGATGTCCACGCCCGCCGCGAGCAGTCGCTCGGCGTCAACGGCACGCATTCCGCGGATCTCCGCGGCGTTCTCGCCGTTGCAGACCACGAACGAAATGCCGTGTTCCCTGCGGTAGTCCGGGAGTTTTTTCTCGATGACGTCGATCGTCTTTTGCCCGACGACGTCTCCCAATGCCAACAGTTTCATGTGGTTTCCTTTCTTTTCTCGGTCAGGAGCAGCGCTTCCAGGCAGGTTTCGCCTGCCTCGTCGACCGTGCGGAAGAGCCAGCCACGCGCGCCGTCCGCGCCTGCGTAGGGAGCGCGAAAGACCGCCAGCGTATGCCCGTGCGCCGCTTCGCGCAGGTAGGAGAGCGAGAAGCCGACGACCCGTTCGTGCAGGATCTTCGGGGTGAAGTCGCAGAGCATATCGGGGTAGTGCGTATTGTTCATGTGCTGATTATAATCGAGGTCGGAATAGACGATCCGGCGCTCGCCGGCAAGCTCCATCTCGCCGGTCGGCGGAACGCGGAAGCGCAGAGGGACCTCTGCCGGCAGGATTTTTTCTTCCGACGTTACCGGGTAGGCAAATTCGTCCGCGCGCACCAGCCGCCGCTCATCAAGCTGCATGAGCCCCCACGCGGAGTATGCCTCGGCGACCGGTTCTCCTCCCCGCAACAGCCGGAAGCAACGGTCGAAACTGAGACCGTGGGGTTCGACCGTCCAGGTTTGGGATTCTATGCTTTCACGTGCGCGAAGGGGTTGGTAGATTCTGACCGCGATGCGGGAAAGCAAAAAGCCCATGCGCATCCGGTCGCGCATGACGGTATCGAGATCGAAATTTGCGTCGTGGAGTTGGTCGTTTGCGGTCTCCTGCATGATTTTGAGGTAGCCGGACGGCGAAAGTTCCCGATTCGCGTCGGTATCATGCCAGAGCGTCCGCACTTGTTTCGTGTAGATCATAGTAGCTCCTATTCGCTTTGTTTGCACAAACTTTGCGGAAAATTTTTTGCGCAGCTTTTTTTCAAAAAAGCTGCTGGGGATGTAGGGGCAACGCCCCTACGACCTTTTTATTTCGTGCCGCAGGCACGAGAATTCGCGCAGAGCGCGAACCAAAATACGCTTTTGAGAATTGCCGCCCGGAAGGGCGGCAATTTTATCATGGATGGTTCGCTCCTGCGGAGCGAAATTTCTAAGGTCGCCGCCTTTTGAAAAAGGCGGCACCGAAAACTTTTCACGCATTGCGTGAGCGAGTGCATACACCCTCACACCCATCTATGCTGTCGGGGCATGAAGTTTGGCAATTCGCGGAACAAGCATCGAGTGTCGGAAGCGGGCTTGCCCGCAAGGTCGCCGCTTTTTGAAAAAAGCGGCACCAAAAACTTTCACGCATTGCGTGAGCGAGTGCATACACCGTTACCGATATCGATGCTTTTGGTATTATTCTTCGCTGTTGGTTTCGGTCGTTTCGGTCACGTCGACCGGTTCGGTTGCTTCGGTTTCGTCCTCCGGTTCCGCGTGGGCGGTGGTGGTGAAGTTGACGAGCTTCTGATCCTCGCCGAGCCGCATCACGATCACGCCGCCGGCGCTCCGCGACCGCGACGGGATCCCCGAAACGGGCGTGCGCACGATCGTGCCGCTGTCGGTGATGAGCATGAGGTCGAGGTCGTCGTCCACCGAGGCGATCCCGGTGAGCCGTCCGCTCTTGTCGGTGACGTTGTAGCACTTGATCCCAAAGCCGCCGCGGTGCGCCATGAGCCGGAAATCGTCGAACGGACTGCGTTTGCCGAAACCGTTTTCGGTGACGGCGAGCAGATCTCTGCCCGGCTCTACCCGGCAAACGCCGACCACTTCGTCCCCCTCGCGGAGCGAAATGCCGCGCACGCCTCTCGCCGTGCGTCCCATGCCGCGCACGTTGGATTCGGCAAAGCGTACCGCAATACCGTTCTTCGTGGCGATCATCAGTTCATTATTGCCGTCGGTCTTGGTCACGAACAACAGTTCGTCGCCCTCGTCGAGGTTCAGGGCAATCTTGCCGCCCTTGCGCTGATATTCGTATTCGGAGAGCAGGGTCTTTTTAATGACGCCGCGCCTTGTCACCATCGTCAGATATTCGTCGTCGTTGAAGTCCTCGACGCTGATGCAGGCGGTGATCTTTTCGTTCGGTTCAAGTTCGAGGATGTTCACGAGATTCTGCCCTTTGGCGGTACGTCCCGCCTCGGGGATCAGATACGCCTTGCGCATCTGCACCTTGCCGGTGTTCGTGAACATGAGCAGATAGGAATGACTGTTCACGGCAAGCACCTTTTCGATGAAGTCCTCTTCCTTGGTCGCCATGCCGATCACGCCCTTGCCGCCGCGGTGCTGCGCCGCGTAGGTGTCGGCAGGCAGCCGCTTGATATAGCCCGCGTGCGTGAGTGTGATGACGCAGGCGTGCCGCTCGATCAGGTCTTCGAGCACGATCTCCTGCTCGGCAGGCATGATCTCGGTGCGTCTCGGGTCGCCGTACTTCTCGCGGATCTCGCCCATCTCGTCCTTGATGATCTGCTTGATCTTGCCCTCGTCGGCAAGGATGCCTTCGAGTTCCTCGATCAGCGCGTGCAGGCGCGCGAGTTCGTCCTCGATCTTCTGGCGTTCCATGCCGGTCAGCCGTCCGAGCGTCATTTCCACGATCGCCTGCGCCTGCTCGTCGGTCAGCCCGTACCGCTCCATGAGGATGCGCTTGGAATCGGGGATCGACTTGGATGCCTTCATGATCTGCACGATCTCGTCGATGTTGTCGTTCGCGATCTTGTAGCCCTCGAAGATATGCGCGCGCTGTTTCGCTTTTTCAAGGTCAAACTGCGTACGCCGGACGATCACCTGCTCCTGATGCTTGATGTAGTGATCCAGAATTTGCGAAAGGTTCAGGATCTTCGGCTCGTTGTTGACCAGCGCGAGCATATTGATCGCAAAGGTGCTTTGCAGCTGCGTGAATTTATAGAGCTGATTGAGAATGATCTGCGGATTTGCGTCGCGGCGGTATTCCACCACGATCCGCATCCCTTCTCTGCCCGATTCGTCGCGCAGCTCGGTGATGCCGTCGATCTTCTTCTCCTTGACGCAGTTGGCGATGGATTCACAGAGCTGGCTCTTGTTGACCGCGTAAGGGATCTCGGTGAAAATGATCCGGCGATGCTCTTCCTCGATGACCGAACGGGCGCGCACCATCAGGTGACCCTTGCCGGTCTGGTAGGCGAGTTTGATCCCGTTGACGCCGTAGATGATCGCGCCGGTGGGGAAATCCGGACCTTTGACGAACTGCATCAGGTCGTCGACCGTGCAGTCGGGGTGATCCATGCGGTAAACGGTCGCGTCGATGATCTCGCCGAGGTTATGGGGCGGAATGTTGGTCGCCATACCGACGGCAATGCCCATCGAACCGTTGACGAGCAGGTTCGGGAACCGCGCGGGAAGCACCACCGGCTCCTGCCGCAGGTTCTCGAAGTTGGGCATCATGGGAACGACGTTCTTATCGAGATCGCGGAGCATTTCGTCCGAAATTTTTTCGAGCCGCGCCTCGGTATAGCGGTATGCGGCGGCAGGGTCGCCGTCGATCGAACCGAAGTTGCCGTGTCCCTCCACGAGCGTATAGCGCATATTGAAATCCTGCGCCATGTGCACCATCGTGCCGTAGACCGACGAGTCGCCGTGGGGATGGTAGCGACCCAGCACGTTACCGACCGTCGTCGCCGACTTCCGGAAAGGTTTGGAATGAACGAGGTCGTCCTCCCACATCGCGTAAAGGATCCGGCGCTGACCGGGCTTCATGCCGTCGCGAACGTCGGGGAGCGCGCGCGCCATAATGACCGACATGGAGTATTCGATGAAGGATTTCTTCACCTCTTTCTCCATCCCGACGTCGATGATTTTCTGGTTTTCAAAGAGTGCCTGTTCCTGCTCTTTGTTCAGTTGCGATTCTTTCTTGTCCACGGTGTGTTCCTTTCAGTGTTCGATATAGTGTATATACGGCATAGATGTTGGTGTCGCCGGAGGTACTTGTTAGAGTAATGCCGGAAAGTTTTTTGCCCGGCTTTTTTTCAAAAAAGCCGGAGACCTTTTCCCTACCTCTGCACCCATGCGGCGAGCTTTCCCAGCGGGAAGTAGAGGCAGGCGAAGAGGATCACCAGCGCGCCGGTTTCGGGGAGCAGAATATGCGTGAAGGTGTAGCCGGTGAGTTTATGGTAGGTGACGAGCGTATAGAACACCGTCACGACGGCGTGCACCGGGAGCGTTGCCGCGCCCGTGATCGCGTAGAGCGTCAGCCGTTTCGGCTGTTTTTGGGTCAGAAAACCCACAACATACCCCAAAAAGAGGTAGACGAGCGGCAGGACCGCTACGCCGTGTCCGCCGAGCGCCTCGATCAGAAATCCGCCGGCGATCCCGCAGATCGTGCCGGTCTCCGCGCCGCAAAAATACGCAAGACACACCACCACGGCAAAGGTCAGATCGGGCACGATCCCGAACCACCGTCCGCGCGCCAGCACCGTTGTTTGCAAAACGGCGGCGACGAGGAGCAGTGCGGCAAAGGTCAGCACGTAGCGCCTGATCTCGCTGCGGCTCCGCGCCTCTCTTCCTAAAATCTTGTTTTTCATCTATTTCTTTCCCTTATATAACGGCTGTCCCGCAACCTTCTTTTTTTTTTTCACCTCTCATCTCTCTTTCTCTCTCTTTACTTTGCTT
>CAMYUQ010000034.1 GCA_947302045.1 uncultured Clostridia bacterium | reverse complement strand
CGGTTACCGAAGAAGCATAATTCCGGATCAGGAGCAGAACCGCCCCGCGAAATTTCGCGGGGCGGTTCTGCATATTCTATTCTATGGGGCGGTCAGGCGGTGCGGTCTTTGCCATGCGCACAGAGATGCCTGAGCGGACAGGAGCCGCACATCGGCGCTCTTGCCGTGCAGACGTCGCGCCCGAACTGCACGATCCGGTGGCAGAAATCGCTTCGGATCTCGGGAGGGAGCAATTCGTCCATGATGCGTTCCACGCGGAGCGGATCTTTGAGCGCCTCCGGGTACATCCCGAACCGACCGCAGATCCGGATACAGTGCGTATCGGTAACGGTTCCGCCCTTCTTGTAAACGTCGCCGAGCAGAAGGTTTGCAACTTTTCTTCCTACTCCGGGGAAGGTCAGCAACTGTTCCATCGTGTCCGGCAGGACGCCGCCGTACGTATCGGTCAGGCGCATACACGCATTTTTGATGTTTTTTGCTTTGGTACGGAACAGCCCGCAGGGATGAACGATTTCCTCAATTTCGGTAAGATCGCCCTCTCCGAGCGCCTGCGCCGTGGGATATTTTGCAAACAGTTCCCGGCAAACCAGGTTAACCCGCGCGTCGGTGCATTGTGCGGATAGGGAGCCCATCACCATGAGTTTCCACGGCTTTCCGTCCCATTCAAGCGCGCAAAGCGCCTCGGGATACTGCTTTTCCAATTCGGCGGCAATGGCGGCAATCGTTTCCCGCCTTTCTTTTTTCGTCATGACAACCCTCTCTTCGACCGGATTTTTTCGGAATCATTATAACATACCGGCAAAATTCTGTCAAGATTTGCGGAGGGGATTTCGATTTCTCTCTTTACAAACAAACCGCACGGGTGTATAATAAACGCGGAGCAAATGAAAGGCGGAATGATTCGGAATGGGAAGGTTGGAAGAGAAAAATATGAAAGAAGAGCAGATCCGGTCGGAATTGATTTTTGACGGTCGGGTCGTACATCTGTTTGAAGACCAGGTGCGGCTACCGGACGGAAAGACTGCGTCGCGCGAATACGTGCGGCATATCGGGGCGGTTTGCGTTCTCCCACTGGGTGAGGACGGAACCGTTTACTGCGTTCGGCAATATCGCTACCCGGTGGGAGAAGTGTTGACCGAAATTCCTGCGGGGAAACTGGACAGCAGGGACGAGGATCGGGCAAAAGCGGCAATGCGGGAACTGCGGGAAGAAACCGGCTTTACCTGCAAAAAGCTGACCTATCTGGGCGACCTTTACACCTCTCCGGCGATTCTGGACGAGCGGATCAGCGCCTATCTTGCGGAGGATTTGATCCCGGGTGTAACTCAGCCGGACGAGGATGAATTTCTGGAACCGGTCGCGATCCCGATCGGGGAGCTTGCCGAGAGGATCCAGGCGGGAGAAATTCCGGATGCCAAAACGCAGTTGGTGACGATGCGGGTCGTGGATCTGCTGCGCCGCCGCGCAGGAGGATTCGCATGAGACCGGTCAGAATATATATTGAAACCGAACGGCAGGGAATTGCTCTTCCGCTGTTTTCTCCGATGGTTGGGTTTCCCTCGTCCGCAGACCTTGCGGAAGAGGAACCGGAGGAACCTCCAAGACGAGACGATTCGCCGGACGTTGAAGAAATATTGGAAAGTTTGGGGTTTGACCCGGACGATCCGTCGCCGGAGGGGGAAGAAGAACCGGAAAAATCCTATTTTTTTGCCGAGGGGGAACTGAACGTCACGGACGGTCGGGTAGAGATCACCTATGAAGAAGGGGTCGTGACCGGCATGGAGGGTTCGACCACAACCCTGGGCTTTGACCGGGCATCTCCGTCGTCGGTTACGATGTTCCGAACAGGACCTGTTGATACAGCACTGATTTTTGAGCCGGGCGTGCGTCATATCTGCGTGTATCATACGCCGTTTTCGGCGTTTGAGATCGTGGTTTGCGCGCTCTCGGTGCAAAACCGGGTTTTGGAGAGCGGAGAACTTTATCTCGACTATCTGACCGAAATTCACGGTGCCCGCACCGAGCGCTGCAAAATGAAGATCCGGATCGAATCGTAAAAAACAACGTCGTAAAAAACAACGTCGTAAAAAACAACGGTGCTTTTGCGTTGTTGCCAATTTTTATAGGATAAAACCCGCCTGCGGAGCAAAATCCGCAGGCGGGCTCTTTTAGGAAGAATTTCACCCTTGATTGAAAAATCAGATGGGGTTTTCGCTTTCAAAGGAAATGGTTTCTTCCTCGGGATCGAAAACGATCATTTCGTAACCGGTAAGGAAATCGCTGTCGATCTTTTGGGAATAGGAAACGGCATCGTCGTTTTTGCTTTTAATCGTTACGTTATCGCCCAAAAGCACGTTGACGTAATCGGTCTTATAACAGCCGGTGATGCAGTCGAAATACATCGGAATCTCCTCAACTTGATCGCCGCCCACTTTGCCGGTTACGTACCAGTGGCTCGCGACTCTCGGTGCGGATGCGTTAAACCAGTCGGTGAGATCGGGTATTGTAACCGATGCGTTTCCGAACTCAAACGTTATCTCAATGGGATAGGATCCGTCGGCGTCGGTATAAACACTCTTGAACGAAACCACTCTGTCGTGCACTTTCACTGCGGTAACCGATGTTGTCGAATTGTCGTTATAACGGATTTCGAGCGTCAGCGTTGCGTCGATGAAGATATTATAACCCACATAGGTACTGGTTCCTCGCGAGGTGAGACTGACCGTCACACCATCGGCAGGCAGATCGCTGAAAAGATCCAGGTAGAAAAGAAAATCGAAACCGCTCTCGTCGTAAATTTCCTTATCGTTGTAGTAGTATTTGTTATTGCCGTCTACCACCGCGTAGATGTAATCGCCCCCATCCGGGTAGACGAAATACTCCCCGCCTCCTTCATATTCGACGTGATCTTTCTCGCCGTCGATGGTTTCGGTTAAAAACAAACCGTCACCGTTCGATATTTTCACGATCATGTTTTCTTCATAAATCGTCATGTAAAGAAAACTGTCGTAGATTTCTTTTGCTTCTTCCACATTGTCGGCGGTAAAGATCCATTCTTCGGTTTTGGGGTTTTCGGCAGTATCGTTCTCGCTCTTTGTATCGAAAGTCGTTTGCGTGTTACTGTCTGTTGAAGGTTTATTCGCTTTGCAGGCAGTGAACATTGACGTTACCGCTATGCAGACGGCAAGCAACCATGCTGAAAAAATAACAGTTCTTTTCATGGTAAGCTCCTTTTTTTATTTGATCTTCCGAATGATCTTGCGCGGACATTTTTCGGCGCAAAGCCCGCAGGAAGTACATTTGGCATAGTCGATCGAGGCGATACAGCCGTTGACCGCGATCGCGCCGGAGGGACAGTTCTTTTCGCAGATCCGGCATCCGATGCATCCGGCGTTGCACTGTTTGCGCGTCAGCGCGCCCGGCTCGGGGGAGTGGCACATCACGCTGTAAACCGCGGTCGCCGGGACGAGCTCGATCAAATGCTTGGGGCAGATCTGCGAGCAGGCGCCGCACCCGGTGCATTTCGAGCGATCCACCACCGCCTGCCCGTTTTGCAGGGAAATGGCTCCGTACCGGCAAACCGAGAGACAGGTCCCCAGTCCGATACAACCCGAAACGCATTCCTTATCGCCACCGCTCATACGTTCTGCCGCAATACAGTCCGGCGCACCCTCATACAGATATTTATGCTTGACGTTTCCGCCGCCGCTGCAACGCACCAAAGCCCGCTGCGGTTCGAGCGCGGTCACTTCAATTCCCATGATCTCACCGATCTGTTTTGCACATTTTTCGCCGCCTGCACGGCAGGCGTTGGCAGGCGCTTCGCCTTTCACAATCGCCGCGGCAAGTGCCGCGCAACCCGAATAGCCGCAACCGCCGCAGTTTGCGCCGGGCAGAGCTTCATTGATCTGCTCGATCCGTTCATCGGTCTTCACCGCAAACACGCGGGAGGCGATCGCAAGCAGGAGTCCGAGCAGGATCCCCAAACCGGCGAAAATGCCGACCGGGATCAATACGTCAGAAATTTGCATACAGTTTCCATCCTTTCCGGGTTATCCGAACGAAATGCCGGAGAAACAGGAGAACGCCATGGCAAGCAGTCCCGCGGCAATGAGCGTCAGAGGGAATCCTTGGAACGCGCGGGGCGCTTCCGACGCCTGAATCCGCGCCCGTACGCCTGCAAATACCGTGATCGCCAACGTGAAGCCGAGCGCCGCCGAAAATCCGAAAGCGACCGCTTCTCCGAAGGAGTAGCTGTTCTGCACCGCCAGCAGTGCCGCGCTCAAAACGGCGCAGTTGGTGGTGATCAGAGGCAGGTAGATGCCGAGCGCCGTATAGAGCGCCGGAATGAATCGCCGCAGGAACATTTCAATGAACTGCACCAGTGCAGCGATCACCAGAATGAACGCTACGGTTTTCAGATATTCCAGGTGCAACGGGGACAGGATAAAGCGATAAACCAGCCATGTCGCCGCGCCCGAGACCGTCATCACGAAGGTGACCGCCATGCCCATTCCGAGTGCGGTGTCCGGCTTTTCGGATACGCCGAGGAAGGGACAGCAACCGTAGAATTTGGAGAAGATGAAGTTCTCCACCAGAATGGCGGTAAACATCAAAAGCAGAATTTTCATGCCGCGTTCTCCTCCTGTTCTGCCGGCTTTTGGGCAGCTTTCTTTCTTGCGCGTTCCTCAACCGTATTCCGGATCTTCTGCACGGCGGCGATGACGAATCCGAGCGTCAGGAATGCGCCGGCAGGAAGAACGAATATCACCATTTTCGGGTAACTGTCAGGCAATACCTGCAAGCCCATCCATTTCCCGGATCCGAGAATTTCCCGGATGGAGCCGAGGATGCAGAGCGCAAAGGTGAACCCGAGCCCCATGGAAAGACCGTCCATCGCCGAGGGCAGAACCGGATTCTTGGAAGCGAACGCTTCGGCGCGCGCCAGGATGATGCAGTTGACCACGATCAGCGGAATGAAAAGCCCGAGCGACTGATAGAGCGAAAAGACGTACGCTTTCATCAAAAGTTCCACCGCCGTGACGAATCCGGAAATAATGACGATGTAGGCGGCGATGCGCACCTGCTTCGGAATGAATTTGCGGAGCAGGGAAATAAAGATGTTCGAGCAGATCAGAACGGCCGTTGCCGCCATGCCCATTCCGAACGCGTTTTTGACAGACGTCGTTGTGGCGAGCGTGGGACACATTCCGAGCAGCTGCACCAGCACCGGGTTTTGATCTAAAACCCCTTCTTTGAGTTGCTTGAGGTATTTGTTCATGCCCGCTCACCTCCCAAAAACGCGAGGAGTTTCTCGGTCGCCTGATTGACACCTGCCAGCACCGCTTTGGAGCTGATCGTCGCGCCCGAAATTCCGTCAATATCCTTATTCCAGGTCAGAACACCGGATTTTCCGGCGTATCTGGAAAGAGCGTCTTCTTCATTGTCGCAAACTCTTGCGCCGAGCCCCGGTGTTTCGGAATGTGAGATCACCCGCACGCCGCGGAGCTTCGCGTCGGCGTCGTATCCCACCATCAGCTCCATATCGCCGCCGAAGCCCGAAGAGGTCGATTCCAGACAGTAGCCGATGATCTTTCCGTTCAGAGAGACCGTGTAAATACCGTCTTGCTCGGTGGCTTCGATCGGTTGGTTATCAAAGATTTCCGCAATTGCTTTATTCTTTTCGCGGTTGATATTTTCGGTGGCGACCGATGCGGTTTTTGCGTTGACGAACGAAACGATCCCGGCAACCACAGCCGCGACGAGGAGCAGTTTAAGCCCGATCAGAAGGGTAGATTTCCAATTTTTCATGCCTTTTTCTCTCCCTTCTTCTTGCGCTGGATCCCGTAAACGTGCGGCTTGAACGCCATATCCAGATACCAGACCAGCGTGTTCATAATCAGAATCGAGAAGGAAACGCCTTCGGGATAACCGCCGAACCGGCGGATGAAGAAGGTCAGAAGACCGCACCCAAGCCCGAAGAGAAGCCGCCCGCCGTTCGTGACGGGAGAGGTGACGTAGTCGGTCGCCATGAAGAACGCGCCGAGGATCAGACCGCCGCTGCAAAGAGAGGCGACCATGTAGGGAAGACGGTCGGCGCCGCCTGCCGGGAAGAGGAAGGTCAGAAGCGCCACAACGCCGAGGTAGGCGACCGGGATCTGCCAGGAGATCACCCGGCGGACCAGCAGATAAGCGCCGCCGATGAGCAGCATCAGTACCGAAATCTCACCGATGCAACCGCCCGTCCGTCCGAGAAAGAGATCCAGAAGATTGAAGTTTTCAGCAAGCGCACCGACTTTCAGAGAAGCCAGAGGGGTTGCGGAGGTCACGGCGTCGGCAGACCACCAGAGGCGGGTATATTCCTTCGGAAATCCGGTCATTTGATTGGTCCAGCAGAGCATCAGAAAGACGCGTGCCGCGAGAGCAGGGTTCATGATATTTTTGCCGATCCCGCCGAACAGTTGCTTCACCACGATAATAGCAAACATACCGCCGACGATCGGAACGTAAAACGGTACGTTCGGCGGCAGGTTCAAACCGAGCAAAAGACCGGTCAGGATTGCCGAGCAGTCCGAGATCGTGACCGTGCGTTTGAGCAGGATCTGGAACAGCAGTTCCGAAACAACGCAGGACAGAACGCTGAATAGAATGACCAGAGCGGCACGCAGACCGTAGATGTAAATTCCCCAGATCGTCGCGGGGAGCAGCGCAATAATGACGTCCCGCATCAAGTGAGAGGTCGTGATCCCCTGCCGCGCGTGCGGAGAGGGAGACACGGTCAGGAGGGGAGGCATTTCCGCAACAGGTGCGGGAGCTTCCTGCGAAGCGGGCTGTTCTTGCAACTTCAAATCTTCCATGATAAGCTCCTTTCCTGTTTATTTCAAACGTTTTGCCGCCGCGCGGATGGCATTTTTCGCCACGCGGATGTATTGCACGATCTCCACACCTGCCGGGCAGTTATAGGAGCAGGTTCCGCATTCCACACAGCTCATCACGTTCATTTTCTGCGCCCGTTCCGTGTCGCCTGCTTTTGCATACTGCGCCAGATAGTTCGGCATGAGGTGCATCGGACAGTGCGAAACGCATTTTCCGCAGTGGATGCAGCTCGTATGGATCGTATTTGCTTTGTCGTGATCTGCCGAGAAGAGCAAAAGCGCGGAGGTACTTTTGGTGACCGGCATATCGGGATCCCACTGTGCAAATCCCATCATCGGACCGCCGCTGACCATCTTCTTCGGCGTCTGGGTCAGCCCACCGCAGAATTCGATCACGTCCCGCGCCGAGGTGCCGAGCGGCGCACGCACGTTTTTCGGCTCCCGTACGCAGTCGCCCGTGACCGTCACGATCCGGCTGACCAGCGGAATGCCGCGCCAGAACGCGCGTGAGATAGCGGACGCGGTCTCGGCGTTGAGGATCAGGCATCCCACGTCTGCCGGAAGTTTCCCGGCAGGCACTTCCTTGCCGAACAGGGCGTAAATGATCTGCCGCTCGTCCCCCTGCGGATATTTGGTTTTCATCACGCAGACGCGGATGTTGGCGGGTCTGCCGAGCTGACGTCGCTTTTCGAGCCGACTTTCCATATAGGCAATGGCGTCGGGCTTGTTATCTTCGATCGCAATAATCCCCTCCGGGAGATTCAGCGCGTGCATAACGAGCTCCATGCCGGAAATAACGGTTTCTCCCCGTTCGACCAAAAGCCGATGGTTTGCGGTGATGTAGGGCTCGCATTCGGCGCAGTTGATGATGATGCGATCGGCTTTTCCAACGGCGCTTTGCAATTTTGCGTAGGTCGGGAAGGTTGCTCCGCCGAGCCCCGAAATGCCGGCGCGTCGAACCACTTCGATGAATTCCTCGCAGGTGGTCTCCTCGGGAGATTTCGGATAAGGAACCATACTTTCGTGGAGCGTATGCAGAAAATCGTTTTCGATCACGATATTCTGAATTTGCGCGCCCATGGCGTTATACCGGGTAACGATCTGTTTGACTGTACCCGAAATACTGGCGTGAACCGGGCAGCCCAATCCCGTCGGCACTTCACCGATCACCTGACCGACCTTCACGGCGTCTCCCACCGATACGACCGGTTGCGCCGGTGCGCCGATATGTTGCGAGAGCGGAATGGAAACGGTTTTCGGTTCCGGTATCCGTTCGGTTTGTTTACCGGCTGTGTCCTTGTGTTCCCGCAGGTGCGTTCCGCCCCGGAAAGTGTATTTTTTCATGTGTCTCGAACCCTTTCTTTCAAGAGTAAGTCCATCCTATTTATTATAAATGATTTTTCCTTTTTTGTCAATCGCTTTTTTCTCAAATTTTCTGCCGTTTTCTACGAAATTTTCCGGTGAAATATTATTTCATTATTTTCCGAAAAACTATTGACAAACCGTTTTCATTTTGCTATAATACATTTGAACAAATGTTCAAATGTTGAAATAAAAAAGGAGAGCGGATTATGACAAAATCGGAAAAGCGTTCCGCTCCGTGCTGTGCGGAACCGGAATTGCACCCGGATCGGATCGCGCAATCGGTAGAGCGTTTGCCGGACGACGACACGATGTTTGCCCTCGCCGATCTTTATAAGATCTTCGGGGATAGTACCCGGTTGCGGATCCTTTATGTACTGTTCGACAACGAACTTTGCGTCTGCGATATTGCCGAACTGCTCGGGATGCAGGTTTCGGCGATCTCGCACCAACTGCGGGTACTCAAAGCGTCCCGGCTGGTGAAATACCGCAAGAGCGGAAAAAGTGTATTTTATTCTTTGGCGGACGACCATGTCCACACCATTCTCGGGCAGGGCATGGAGCATCTTTTTGAGAACGAAAACAATTCTTATTCTAATAAAGGAGACAGATTATGAAACAGATTTTTCGGATGCAAGACCTCGACTGTGCCAACTGCGCGGCGAAAATGGAGCGTAAAATTGCCAAGATCGAGGGCGTACAGAGCGTAACGGTCAACTTTCTCGCGCAAAAACTGATCCTCGAAGCCGAGGACGCGAAATGGGCGGAAATTCTGCCGCAGGTGGATGAAGCCGTCCGGAAAGTCGATCCGGATTGCCGGGTGATCCTGAAATAAGGAGGGAACGGTATGAACCGTCTTTCCCGCAAACAAAAATGGACGCTCTGCAGGATCCTGGTCTCTGCCGGACTGCTGATCCTCGCGGTTTTGCTCCACCATTTGATTTTGCCGCACGAAACGCGAAAGTGGTATATCCTGCTACCGGTTTATGCGATCCCGTATCTCTTGATCGGGTATGACGTGATCCGCAAAGCGATCCTCGGGATCGTTCACGGGCAGCTGCTCGACGAAAATTTCCTGATGTGGATCGCCACGATCGGCGCCTTCGCCATCGGAGAATACCCCGAAGCGGTGTTCGTGATGCTGTTTTACCAGGTGGGCGAACTGTTCCAGAGCATCGCGGTGGGCAGGAGCCGGCAGTCGATCAGTGATCTGATGGATATCTGCCCCGAGCGGGCGCGCGTGGTGCGGGACGGAATCGAGATCGAAGTCGACCCCACCGAGGTAGCGGTCGGGGAACTTCTCGTGATTCGACCGGGCGAGAAAATTCCGCTCGACGGTGTGGTGGAAGTCGGGACTTCCGGGATCAACACCAAATCCCTGACCGGCGAATCGATCCCGCGCGAGGTCGCGCCGGGAGATACCATCATCAGCGGATGTGTGAATCAGAGCGGCGTCCTGCACGTGCGCGTGAGCAAACCGTATGAAGATTCCACGGTCGCGAAAATTCTGGAACTCGTCGAGCGTTCCTCGTCGGTCAAGTCGAAAACCGAACACGCGATCACGAAATTTGCGAGAATTTATACCCCCTGCGTGGTTGGTGCGGCGGCGTTGCTTGCCCTGATCCCGTTGTTCATTCTGGGACCGACGGCGGTCTGGCAGGGGCAATGGCTCAAAGCCGCGCTGATCTTTCTGGTCGTTTCCTGTCCTTGCGCGCTGGTGATCTCGGTGCCGCTCTCCTATTTCGGCGGGATCGGGGCGGCGTCGAAACGGGGCATCCTGATGAAGGGGTCGGAGTATCTCGAAACGCTCGCCCGTGTCGATACGGTCGCCTTTGATAAGACCGGTACACTAACCGAAGGGAGCTTCCGGGTAACCGAGGTCACCCCGGTGCAGGGAAGCGAAAAGGAACTGCTGATGCTTGCCGCGGCGGCGGAGCAGGATTCCAACCATCCGATCGCGCAATCCTTGCGGCAGGCGGCGGGGGAAGGACCGCTCCCGGCGGTCGCCGATACCGAAGAAATCGCCGGACGCGGCATCCGTACCGTGATCGACGGCAAAACGGTGTTGGTCGGGAATCGGAGCCTGATGGAATCGGTGGGGATCGAGCCGCCGCGTGACGCGCGCATCGGAACGGTGGTATATATCGCGGTGGACGGCGTCTTTGCGGGTTCGATCCTGATTTCGGACGCAATCAAGCCCGACGCGAAAGAGGCGATGGACGAACTGAAAAAAAGCGGCGTGCGCCGCTTGGTGATGCTGACCGGCGACCGGGACGAGGTTGCCGGGGCGGTGTCAAAAGAACTGGGGATCACCGAATACCGTGCGGAACTTTTGCCGGACGGCAAGGTGGAAGCGTTGGAATCCTACCTTGGCGATACGGCGGGCGCGCTCGCGTTCGTCGGGGACGGCGTGAACGACGCACCGGTACTGGCACGCGCCGACGTCGGGATCGCGATGGGTGCGCTCGGCTCGGACGCGGCGGTCGAGGCGGCGGACGTGGTGCTGATGAAAGACCGCCCTGCCGATCTTGCCGAAGCGATCCGGATCGCGCGCAAGACGAAACGCATTGTCTGGCAGAATATCTGGTTTGCGCTCGGCGTGAAACTGTTGTTTCTCGCGCTTTCGGTATTCGGATGGACGAATCTTTGGGCGGCGACCTTCGCCGACGTCGGCGTCGCCGTGATCGCCATCCTCAACGCTATGCGCGCCGGGAGATAAGACGGAAAAACATATTTTTGGAAACTGACATAAGGTTCGGGGTGAGAAATCCCGAACCTTTTTGCATGGTTGCCCGGAAAAGAGAAAAAAGGCGGCGGATGGCAACGGGAAGCGGGACAAAACGGGGGTAAAAAAAGACGAAAAGAGTTGACAAATGCTTTCCTGTATGATATAATAACACCTGTCAAATGATGACATCGAATGGTCGAATAATTTACAGGAACGTCAGGCGGCAGGATCGGGTGCGCCGTGTGACGCGGAAAAGAATCGCGTATTTGCATAGCTATCCTGTATCTTTGGAGCCGCATATCAATACCGATGCGGCGGTAAGGAGAGAATATGAGAAACAACAGAAAAGGACGCATCCTTTTGCCATTGTTGGCTTTGATGGCGGTCGCGCTTTTATTGACTCTGCTCGGGGGCGGTTTCACGATTTCCGCGCAAGGGGAACATAACCACGACGGCATCGAATGGCAGGCATGGACGTCGACGAACAGTCTGCCGACTGCGGCGGGAAGTTATTATCTGACCGCCGACGTGACGATCTCTTCCACTTGGAACGTGCCGTCTGGGACGACGAACCTTTGCCTGAACGATCATAAGATTGCTTATGGCGGCAGCAGCGGAAGCGTGATCCGAATCAATAGCGGTTCAACGCTGAATCTCCACGACTGCGGCACAACGGAGCATTATTATTACATCGGTGCGGCTTCCACTTACAACTCAAACTGCCTCGGTGCGATCGTCGCATCTGCAAGCGATGCAAACTATGTGAATGCCGAGCGCCGCGGAAGCTTTGTAGGCGGGTATATCACCGGCGGATACGGAACGAGTTACAGCGGAAGTACGGTTTTCGGCGGCGGTGTGTTTGTGGACGGCGGAACTTTTGTCCTCAACGGCGGTTGCATTTTCGGAAACCGGTTGTCCGTGCGCGACGGGGGCAACGGCGGAGGCGGTGTGGCAGTCCGTAAAACGACAAGCTCCTTTGTAATGAACGGCGGATATATCATCGGCAACCATGCGGGGCGCTTTGGCGGCGGTATTCGTATTGACGGCGGATCCTTTGTAATGAACGGTGGCGAGGTTCGCCATAATACCGCGAACACGCCCGGTTCGGGCGGAGCCGGTTGCGGCGGCGGTCTGCATATGGGCGGACTTGACGGCGGTGCTACGGTCAAAATTACGGGCGGTATCATCGAGGGCAACTATGCGGGGCTGAA
Source organism: uncultured Clostridia bacterium (assembly GCA_947302045.1). GTDB lineage: Bacteria > Bacillota > Clostridia > Oscillospirales > CAG-272 > UMGS1865. Next base: position 5,399 of record CAMYUQ010000034.1, on the reverse strand, counting down.
AGACGGCAGAGGCGGCGGCATCAATGTTGCCGGCGGCACGCTTTCCATGACCGGCGGAACGGTTGTCGGAAACAACGCCACGTTAAGCGGCGGCGGTGTCAACGGTGCTTTTTCGTTGAGCGGAAACGTGACGGTGACCGGCAATACTGTCGGAGGAACGTTCGTTGCGGACTCCTATACGCTTTCCGGCGGTACCGTAAACAATGTTTATCTGCCTACCGATAAAACGATTACGATTGCAGGCGCCGTGACTACCGGCACTGACGTCGGCATTACGCTGGAATCCGTTTCCGGCAAATTTACCGCCGGGTGGAACACGGCGATGGGCAACGCCGAGCCGGGAACCTATTTCAAGAGCGACAACGGCAATTACGGCGTTCTGCTCAAAGACAATGAGGCGCAAGTTGGTGAAAAGCCGCACGAGCACGACGGTCTAACTTTTACAAAATGGACTTCTACAAACAGCCTTCCATCCACAGCGGGCAACTACTACCTTGCCTCCGACGTGACGATCTCCTCCACTTGGAACGTGCCGTTGGGGACGACGAACTTCTGTCTCAACGGTCACGGAATTAAAATGACCGGTAGCGGATGCGTCATTAAGGTCGGCGAAGGCAATACGTTGAAACTTTATGATTGCGACACAACAACCGAGCATCGGTATTCTGTTTCCAACCCCGCCGCAAACGGCGCGGGTGTCGCGACGGTAAACGATGCGCTGACGAGCAATTATCAGACCTTTACCGGCGGCTATATCACCGGCGGCTATATGACCGGGGGCTATCAATACGGCGCGGGCATCAATCTGGAAGGAAACGGCGCTACGCTTTATATGTACGGCGGCACGATCATCGGAAACAGGTTGACTGCAAGCAGTACCGGCGGCGGTGGCGTTTGCGTGCAGGATTGGGATAAGAGCGGCGGATTTTATATGTACGGCGGCTCGATCATCGGCAACACTTCCAACTATGGCGCAGGCGTATACGTCAGAACCGGTAAGATGGAGCTTCACGGCGGGAATATCAGCAAGAACGTTGCAAACGGCAATATCGGCGGAGGCGTTCTCGTTTTCGGCGGCAACTCGACGCTGGATGTTAAAGGCGGCTCCATCAGTGAAAATACGGCAGTCCATGGAGGTGCCGTAGAGGCATCGGGCGACGGAACCGTCATCATCACCGGCGGGAGCTTTATGAATAATCTGGCAACCGGAAAAGGCGGCGCGCTAACCAATCAAAGAACCGACGGTAATACCAGCCCCGCAAGTTTCAATATTTCGGGTGCTCCCGTCTTTTCGGGGAATACAGCCGGCGGGTCGGCGAACGATATTTATCTCTGCAATACCGCTGTTTTGAATTTGACAGCAGCAATGACCAAAACGACGAAGATCGGCATTACTCTTCAAAACGGCACCGGCGCATTCACCAAGGGCTGGTCAACGTATATGACCGACGGTGACGGTAACGTTGCCGATCCCTCGAATTATTTTGTCAGCGACAATACTGCTTACGTTGTCAAACTTGACGCAAGCGGTGAGGCAAAAATTGCTCCTCCGCATACCCATAATTGGTCGTATACGGCAGTCGGCAACGTTATTACCGCAACTTGCACAGGCACGGGAACCTGCGATCTTGCGCCTCAAACAATTACGATAAACGCCGCAGGAAAGGTTTACGACGGTACGGCGGTTACGGCAACGATCTCGAAGAGCGCAAATTGGGATACTTACGGCCTTGCCACTGTCGGCGATATTACCTATTCCGGCAACACCAACGCAGGCACCTATACCGCAAGCGTGACGGTGGAAGGCAAAACCGCGTCGATCGGTTTTACCATTGCCAAAGCATCCCTGACGGTGACGGCACAAGCCAAGTCCAAAACCTACGGGGAGAACGATCCTGCGTTCACCTATATCGCGGAAGGGCTTATAGGAACCGACACACTCTCCGGTGAACTTTCGCGCGAGACAGGCGAGAACGTCGGGATTTACGCCATCACGCAGGGAACTCTTGCAAACGATAATTACAGCATTGCATACACCGGCGCAAATCTTACGATAAACGCAGCGCCGATGACGGTGGCGGCTGCCGGTTATACCGGCGATTACGACGGCGCGGCGCACGGCATTTCCGTGGTCGTGACGATCCCGGACGGTGCAACGGTGCAATACGGAACGGAAGAGAATATCTACACGCTGGATGAAACCCCGACTTATTCCGACGCCGGAACCTACACCGTGTATTACGAGGTCAAAAAGGCAAATTACATCACGGTTCACGGCTTTGAAACGGTAACGATCCGTCAGATCAACGCAACGGTCACCATCACCGGCAACAACAGCACCGTGGATTATGACGGTACGGAACATTTCGTCACCGGTTTCAGCGCAACTGCGAGCACCGCGCTCTACGACGTTGCCAAGGACTTTACGTTCAGCGGCGAAGCGGTCATCAGCTGGACCAATGCGGGAACCGAATACATGGAGCTGAAAAAAGAGCAGTTTGCAAACAACAATGCAAACTTCGCCACGGTGACCTTTGAGATCGTGGACGGTTACCTCACGATCAATCAGATCAACGCAACGGTCACGATCACCGGACACAACGGCACGGTGAATTACGATAAAACCGAGCATACCGTCGTCGGCTATGAAGCGGTGGCAAGTACGGATCTTTACGACGCAACGAGGGTCTTAACGTTCAGCGGAAACGCGACCGCGGCGCTGACCGACGTCGGTACGGCGTATATGGGCCTTTCCGCGGAGATGTTTGCAAATGCCGATACGAACTTCGCCACGGTGACCTTTGAGATCGTAGACGGATATCTGACGGTAGAACCGGTTGACGCGCGGATCACGACCGCGCCCGCCTCGACCGATCCGGTCTACAACGGCGTAGATCAAGCGTTGATCTACGCAGGCGAAGTGGAGGGAGGTATCCTTTACTACGCGCTCGGAGATGCTGACGGAAATGCTCCCGATGATACCGGCTATCAAATCGGGATCCCGTTTGCAAGCGAGATCGGAAATTACTATATCTGGTATAAAGTTGAGGCGGATGCTAACCACAACGATCTTTCTCCCGAATGCCTGCGGGTAACGCTTGCTCAAAGCGACTGGGAAGTGCTGCACGGCGTCCTGTATCAAAGCGACGGGGTCACGCCGATAGACGGTGCTACGGTTATGCTGGTAAAGGGCGATCAGAAAGTGGATGCCACCACGACCGAAAACGGCGGGAAATACCGATTCGCCGTTCCGACCGGCGTCTATAACATCGTCGCGGAGTACGCAACCAATGCCGTAACGGTTTTGGTGACCGTATCGGAGCAAACCGAACAGGATATCGTTATGCCGGACGGAAAAACGGAATCGGTGCTGCACGTCAACGCCGATGACGAAGAACATTTCGGCGTCGCGGTCGGCGGATTGGATCAGGAAGCGTATGCGATCCGGAAGGCCGAACAGGTTCCCGAAGATAAAACCGTTTCGGTTGTTATGACGGTCGAGCAAAAGACGGATGGAGCTGCGGCGAATGCCGAATCGATCCGCCGGTTTGCCGAAAACAAAACTCTGGAATTCTTCGAGATCAAAGTGGAAAAGACGATAGATTCGGTTGCATCGGTGCTGGATGAAACCGCAAACGTGCTGGAAATCGTCGTTCCGTACGAAAAAACGGATAAAAAGGGAATCACGGTTTATTCCTATCACGGGACAGCCGTTCTGACCTTCACCGAGAGCAACAGCAAACAAAGCGGCACCTTCCGGGTGGATCGGGAGAACGGGCTGGTCTACATCTATTCCAACCGCTTCTCAACCTTTGCAATCGGATATACGCCGTATTACCGCGTAAACAGTTCCATTTCGCTCGGTTCTTTCGGCGGGACGGCGACTGTAACGCTGAAAAATCAGGCAACCGGAGCGGTTTTCACGGTGGAAACCGCAAATCTGGCGGCCGTTCGGTTTGAGGGCGTCCCGGCAGGTCAGTATACGATGACCGTTACGTGGATAGACGGAGCGGAAAACACCCTGACGATGCCGCTCACGGTAGGAAATGTTGCGAAAACGACGGAGGAAGCCGCCGAATCGTCCGAATCTTTTTCGGGCTTCCATGCGGCGGAATCTTTCGCACCTTACACCCTGAGCGCGGTATCTCCTCTGGAAGCGGCGGATGATTTCGTGTCCGTTAACATCATCGACGGCTATCACGAACCGGAGCAATTTTCCGCGTTTGGAATCGCCGGAACGGTATATACGGCGGAAGAGAGCAAAAAGCAGAGAGAATCGGTTGTCGAACCGAAAAGAAGGGACGTCTTTCTCATTTGAGATATGGAGTGTCCGGTCTGTAACGTCATTTTCCCGTTCCCGTCGGGGGACAAAATAAAAAAATCAGTATGCCGCATACGGCACAATATATGGAGGAATTAAAATGGCTGGTTCAGGTAATCAATTCAGAATTGACAGAAAAGATCTCGAAAAGCTCAACATTAAGGCAGAGGGTGGCAAAAACGGAAAGAAAGGCGCGGCCAAGAAGGTAGGCGTCGGAACCATTATCTTCCGCTCAATTTGCGCGGTGATCGCGGTTCTGTACTTTGCGATGATCATCTTCGGTAAATTCCTGACCTTTATCCCGAAAGATTTCTTAGGCAGTATCAACCCGTTCTCGGGTGTTGAGAATCCGAACGCATGGCTCAGATTCGCCGGATTGGCAATCGTTATACTCAGCGCAAGCTTCGTGCTTCAGTTCCTGCTGAACAGTCTTGTGAAAATCAAAAACGTCACGAAGAAATTCAGCATCGCGTTTGTCGAGCTGCTGGCGAGTCTCGTGAAATATGCGTCTTATATCGTTCTGATCTTCCTGCTGCTCAGTGCGTGCGGCATCAACACCGGCGAGATCCTCGCAGGTCTCGGAATCCTTGCCCTGATCATTGGTCTCGGCGTGACCTCCCTGATCGAGGATATCGTCGCCGGAATCTTCATTATCGTGGAACGCCTCTTTGACGTTGGCGATATCATCGTTCTGGACGGCTTCCGCGGCACCGTCGTTTCCATCGGCATCCGCTCGACGAAGATTGCCGACGTCGGAAACGATATCCTCACCGTTCGCAACTCTTCAATCAGCTCCCTCGTGAACCTGACCGACCGGATGTCCTGCGTGGCTACGACGATCCCGCTGGCGCCTCAGGAATCGATCACCCATGCGGAAGAGGTCATCAAGAACGCGAACATCGAGCAGATCAGAGAAAGATTCCCGAAAATCCAGAGCGGACCCATTTATCTCGGCCTGTATGACATCACGAAAAAAGGCGTTCAGCTTATCATGTTCATCGCTCCCTGCAAAGAGGAAGACAGATATGACGTTGAGCGGATCATGTTCCACGAATTGAAGGTCATTTTTGAAAGCAAC
>CAMYUQ010000033.1 GCA_947302045.1 uncultured Clostridia bacterium | reverse complement strand
TTCCGGGTGGGGATAAATCCATCACCACCATGCGCAAAAGCACCATGCCGGCGATCCGGGATGCGATCGAGCTGATGGATCGGGACGCGATTTTGAACGTGGCGGTTTATCCGGGGCATGAGGAAGGGGACGCAGAGGGAAAAATGATCTGCGAATATCTGGCTGGGCTCAGCCGTTACCGGGTATGCTGCACAAGGGTGAACATTCTCAATTCTCCAACCTCGCCCTATTTCCTCGTGATTGAAACCAAACCGTAAGGGGAAACTATGAAAAAAAGATGGCCGTTGATTGTTATATTTTTCTTATTAGCAGGAATTTTATCGGGGTGTTTGCAAATGGAAGATCAAGTGATCGGAGCTGAAACCGGAACGCACTTTCCGGAGGAAACGACCGATGCAGTAACGACGGTGGAGGACGACGTGGATCCGCGTCCGCCGCGGGATGAACGCTATCTGGTATTGGTCAATAAGACGCACCCCGTCCCGGATGCCTACAATCCGGAAACGGATTCCTATATCCTCGAACCGTTGGAAACCCTGGCCGAGTGGATCAGGCAGGACGGGAGAGAACAGAAGTTGGAAGGCAAAACCGTTCGCGCATTGATCGAGATGTTCACCGCCATGCAAGAGGACGGGATCTCGGACGTGTACGTGACCAGCTCCTACCGGACTTTTGACTACCAGAACCGGCTTTTTAACGATTATTACAACGCTGAAAGGGGTTCCTCGGTTCAAACCAAAGAAGCGATCGACTGTCTGGGGGCAGAATACATTCAATCTCATTATATTGACCTGGGCAAGATGTTTTTGACCGATGAGGATGCCGAGAAAATGGCAAATTTCTATTCTGCGAAAGCCGGACAGAGCGAACATCATACCGGGCTGTGTGTGGATCTCATGGCAGGCGGCATGAAAGAGCTGAATGAAACCTTTGCCGATACCGCCGCGTTTGCCTGGCTTTTCGACAACGCGCACCGATTCGGTTTCATTCTGCGTTACCCGAAGGGGAAAGAAGCTGTGACCGGTTATTGCTATGAGCCGTGGCATTTCCGGTTCGTCGGGATAGAGGCGGCAACCGAAATATGGGAAGGGAATTTGACTCTGGAAGAATACTTACAGTAAACAATCATCCGCGAGGGAAAAAGGAAAATGCAAAAATATCGTTATGAGACCCATTGCCATACGTCTCCTGTGAGTAAGTGCGCGAAAGCGGGCGTGCGGGAAACGGTGGAATTTTACAAATCCGAGGGGTATGACGGGCTGTTTATCACCAACCATTTTATAGATGGAAATATCAATATTCCGCGTGATTCGGATATGCCCTATGCCGATAAAATCGAATTTTATTTTTCAGATTATGAGGAAGCATATAAGATCGGTCGGGAGATCGGGATCAAAGTCTTTCCCGGCGTGGAACTCTCCTGCGGCGGCTCCGACTTTTTGGTTTACGGGCTGGATAAATCGTGGTATTTATCGCACCCGGAGATCATGGAAATGAAAAAAAGCGAGGAACTGCCGTTCATGATGAGCGAGGGAGCGTTGGTGGTTCATGCGCATCCGTTCCGGGAAGCGTCGTATATCGATCATATCCGGCTTTTCCCGAGAGGGATCCAGGCGGTCGAGATCGTCAACGCCTGCCGGACCGATTTTGAAAACCGCATGGCAAAGATCTATGCGGAAGAATACGGATTCGCGGTGAGCGCCGGGTCTGATAATCACACCGGCGCGAGGAGAACCGAACTCGCGGGCGTTCAAACCGAGACGCCGATTTAAACGGTGCAGGATTTCATCGACTGCATCCTGAATCGAAAGATAGAAATTTTTCGGTACAACAAGGAACCGCAAGCGTAAATTAGAATGAAAAAACGGGAAGTGTCCGAGAGCGAACACTTCCCGTTCTTTTGCCGGTATCAGCGCTGCACGCGCCCGGAACTGTCTCCACCGGCGAGGTTTTCCACCTCTGCAACCGAAACCATATTATAGTCACCCTCGATCGAGTGTTTCAGGCAGGACGCCGCAACGGCAAATTCGATCGCCTTCTGCGGATCGGCTCCGCTGAGCAGGGAATAGATCAGCCCACCGCCGAAACTGTCGCCGCCGCCGACGCGATCCACGATGTGGATCGCATATTTTTTGGAGAAGTAAGCTTTGCCGTCCGTGTAAAGCATTCCGGACCAGTTATTGTCGTTGGCGGAAATGCTTTCGCGGAGCGTGATCGCAACGCCTTTGAATCCGAACCGGTCGGTCAGCTTCTTCGCCACCGAAATGTAGCCGTCCCGATCCAGTTTTCCGCCGTAAATATCGGTGTTGTCGGCTTCAATGCCGAAAACGTCTTTTGCGTCCTCTTCGTTGGCGATGCAGTAGTCGACGTATTTGCAAAGCTCGCCCATCACCTGCCCAGCTTTTTCTTTGCTCCAAAGTTTTTTTCGGAAGTTGAGGTCGCAGGAAATGAGGATATTCCGCTTTTTGGCTTCCTTGCAGGCCTCGGTGCAAATTTTCGCCGCCGAATCCGAAAGCGCGGGCGTGATGCCGGTGAAGTGGAACCAGTCAACACCCTCGAAAATATGCGCCCAATCAAATTCGGACGGTTGCGCCAAACTGATCGCCGAATTGGCACGGTCGTAGATGACCTTGCTCGGACGCTGGCTCGCACCTTTCTCACAGTAGAAAATGCCGATCCGATCGCCGCCGCGGACGATCATGCTCGTATCCACGCCGAATTTGCGCAGACCGTTGAGAGCCGCCTGCCCGATCTCGTGCGCAGGCAGTTTGGTTACGAACGCGGCGTGAACGCCGTAATTTGCAAGAGAAACCGCGACGTTTGCTTCCGCACCGCCGAAGGTTGCCTGATAGTTTTCGGTCTGCACGAACCGCATATAGTTTTGCGGCGCCAGACGCAGCATGAGTTCTCCGAATGTAACGACCTTTTTCATTTGTTCAATGCCTCCTCTACAAAGAAACTGCCGCCGACGGCATAGGTTTTATCCCAAGCAAGAAATTCGTCCAGATTATCGCGATTCACACCGCCAGTTGGAATGAATTTGATCTGCGGGAAAGGCCCGGCGAGCGCTTTCATCGCTTTCAATCCGCCGTAAACGTTGGCGGGGAAGAATTTAACGATCGTGATCCCGAGCGAGAGCGCTTGCATGATCTCGGTCGGCGTCACGCAACCGGGGAAATAGGGAAGTCCCTTTTCCCGACAGATCAGAGCGACTTCCTCGGAAAGTCCCGGGGATACGATGAATTTCGCGCCCGCTTCAATGGCTTGATTGCATTGCTCGGCATTGATAACGGTTCCGGCACCGATATTCATGTCGGGGTAATGTTTGACGCCGTAAGCGATCGCGTCCCGTGCACAGGCGGTACGGAAGGTGATTTCGGCGGAATGAATTCCGCTCCTTTGCAAAGCGGTCAGGATCCGATCGGTATCGGAAAGGTCTTTGATGACAACAACAGGAATACAACGATCCATGGTGTTCTCCTTTATCATTAAAAAATTGAATTCGATCTGTTTTGGATTATCGGTTCGGAAAATCCGGCCAGACAAAGGTGCAGTTGAGGTCCTTTTCTCCGTTGTCGATCAGGAAATCCTGCCCGGAAGCCGAACGGTTGACGACGAGCAGAAAATACACCCAATCGGCAACTTCTTCTTCGGTCATCCATTTTTTGAGCGGCGTGACATGCATGATCTTTTTCCATGCCCGCGAGTCTTGCACGACCGGTTCGTTGGATGCTGTCATCACACCGCCGAGGGAAATAGAATTGACCAAAACACCGCTCGGGGCAAGCCGCCACGCCAGATGCTTCATATATCCCAGAATCCCGGCTTTGGAGGCGGAATATTCCGGAAATTCAAATCCGGTATGCGCCGAGGCGGAAGCGTTGAAAAGGATCGCTTTGAGCCCTTCCCGAAACGCGTAGCGATTGGCGACGTTGATCGTCCCTTGCAGGTTGTTTGCAATGTCGTCTCCCGAATTTTGCACGCCGGCATTGAGGAACAGAAAGTCAAGCGGCGGAAGCTCGGGAAAGGCCTCCGGGAATTTCATATCGGCAATAAAATGATGATAGCGGTCGTTTGCGAGTACGCCGGGATCGCGGTCTATCCCGTAAACGGTAAAGCCCTCCCGCAGAAAGCGTTTGGCAACCGTTTTGCCGATGCCGGAAGCACTGCCCGTGATCAGAATGTTCATACTTCTCCCTTCCTTTCGGCAAGAAAATCAAAGTATGCTTTCCCCACGCCGTCTTCTTTCCATTTTTTCGAGATTCTGTAACCGATCGGCGAAAAGATCACTTCCATGAGTAGCTCCGCGATCGCGCCGAGCAGGGAACAGGTGACGCATTGCAGGAACGTCCAGGAAAATCCGTCCCAAAAGATCGGAGCGAAGAGGGTGAAGGTCAGGAGCGCGAAGATCAGATTGTCGCAGAATTGGGAAACGAAGGTGGAGAGATAGGCGCGTGAGATGAAAGCAAGAAAGCCGTCCGGATTTTTGCGGAAAGATTTCCCGATCAGATAATTCAGCACGTTGTTCAAAATTGCCGAAATGATAAAGGCAACCGTGGAGCTGAGCAGAATAAACCAGGTCCCCCGGAAAATGGTGTTGAACGCCGTGTAGTCGGTTTCGGTGGGAATGACGCTCACCAGAAAGAAGACGGCGCAGACCAGCAGATTGATGGCAACTGCGAAGAGCGAGAGCTTCGTCGCGGCGCGCGGACCGAAATGCTTGGTCACCACGTCCATACAGAGGAAAGCGACCCAAGAGATCAGGATCCCGCCGTCCAGAGCGATCCAGGGCAGGTCGAGAATGGTTTTGTTTGCGAGCAGGTTCATCACCACGACCGAAACGGTAAAGAGAACTGCAACGGGGGAAGGAATGCTCCGATAGAGCAACCGGGCTTCCCGAACCCTGCTCGCGAAACGCGCGCGTTGAACGGAATTTTTCATTGTTTTCTCCTTGGTTTTGTTTTATAGAGCGAAGGATTTAGAGGCCGAACTCCGCTATTTTGATTATAGCACAAACAACAAGAAAATGCAAGTTTTTCCATTAAAATTTCCGACAAAAAAGTCGGCGCTTTTTTGTCGGAAAAAGAGGATCGGTTTTGCAGATCAGGCAAGCCGCTGTTCCAGCCGGCCGCGGATAGCGCGGATAAATTCGAGAGAATTGACCGCCGCGACATTCGTTCCCGGAACGACCAGAGAAACCAGATCTTTCGTCATAATCCCTGCTTGCAGGGTGTCGATACAAGCCGCTTCCAACGTATCGGCAAAGGCGACAAGATCGGGAAGCCCGTCCAGTTCTCCGCGCTTGCGGAACGCGCCTGTCCAAGCGTAGATGGTTGCCATCGGGTTGGTAGAAGTCTGCTCCCCTTTGAGATAACGGTAGTAATGCTTGGTCACCGTTCCGTGCGCGGCTTCGTATTCGTATTTTCCGTCGGGAGAAACCAGAACAGACGTCATCATGGCAAGAGATCCGAACGCGGTGGAAACCATATCGCTCATCACGTCGCCGTCGTAGTTTTTGCAAGCCCAGATGAACCCGCCCTCCGAACGGATCACACGCGCGACGGCATCGTCGATCAGAGTGTAAAAGTAGGTGATGCCGGCTTTTTCAAATTCCGCTTTGTAGTCGGCGTCGTAGATCTCCTGGAAGATCAGCTTGAAGGTCTGGTCATACTGCTTGGAAATCGTATCTTTGGAAGAGAACCACAGATCCTGCTTGGTTTGCAGGGCGTATTTGAAGCAGGAGTGCGCGAAGGAGCGGATGCTGTTGTCCTTGTTGTAGGAACCCTGTAAAACGCCCGGACATTCAAAATCGTAAACCGTCTGGCGGAAGGTTTCATGCCCGGCGGCGTCGGTGAATACCAGCTCTGCCTTTCCCGGGCAGGGGACGCGATATTCGGTTGCCTTGTAGACGTCTCCGTAGGCGTGCCGCGCGATTGTGATCGGTTTCTTCCAGTTCCGCACGGCGGGACGGATCGAATTGATCAGGATGGGCGCGCGAAAGACCGTACCGTCCAGGATCGCACGGATGGTTCCGTTCGGGCTTTTCCACATTTCGGTCAGATTGTATTCCTCCACCCGTTGGCGGTTGGGGGTAATGGTGGCGCACTTGACCGCGACGCCGTATTTTTTGGTTGCTTCCGCGCTTTCCACCGTCACGCGGTCGCGCGTTTTTTCCCGTTCGGGGAGCCCAAGATCGTAGTATTCGGTTTTGAGATCGACAAACGGAAGGATCAATTCGTCTTTGATCATCTTCCAGAGGATGCGGGTCATTTCATCTCCGTCCATTTCTACGAGCGGAGTAGTCATTCTGATTTTTTTCATGGGTGAACCTTCCTGTTTTATACGTTGAACCGGAACAGCACGATATCGCCGTCCTGCATAACGTAATCTTTTCCTTCACTGCGAAGCGCGCCGGCTTCTTTCACGGCGTTCATCGAGCCGTATTTCCGCAGGTCGTCATAGGCGACGACTTCTGCACGGATGAATCCGCGCTCGAAATCCGAGTGGATCTTTCCGGCGGCTTTGGGCGCTTTGGTACCCCGGCGGATCGTCCATGCGCGGCATTCGTCGGGACCCGCGGTCAGGAAACTGATCAGACCCAGAAGGGAATAGCTTGCCTTGATCAAACGATCCAGTCCGCTTTCTTCAATGCCGAGGTCCGAGAGGAACATCGCTTTCTCTTCGGGAGAAAGTTCGGCAATTTCGGCTTCGATCTGACAGCAGATCGGAATGACCTCGGAATGTTCCTCGGCGGCGTATGCTTTGAGTGCCTGATAGGCGGGATTGTCGGTCGGCTCGGATGCGGCGTAATCTTCGCTGACGTTCGCCACGTAAATAACCGGTTTCATGGTCAGGAGCGGCGTATCGGTCAGCATTGCCTTTTCTTCTTCGGTCAGTTCGAGCGTCCGGGCGCATTTGCCGGCATCCAGAACGGCATGGATCTTTTCGAGCAGTTCCAGCTCGGCGGCGAGGGTTTTGTCGCCACGCAATGCCTTTTTGGTGCGGTCGATCCGTCGATCCAGAATTTCGAGATCCGAAAAAATCAGTTCGAGATTGATGGTTTCGAGATCCCGCATGGGGTCGATCTTGCCGTCAACGTGAATGATGTTGTCGTCCGAAAAACAGCGGATGACGTGCAGAATGGCGTCCACTTCCCGGATGTTCCCGAGAAACTGGTTACCGAGCCCTTCCCCTTTGGAGGCACCCTTCACAAGCCCCGCGATGTCCACAAATTCGATTACGGCAGGTGTCTTTTTGTTCGGATGGTGCATTTCCGCCAGAAAATCCAGACGTGCGTCCGGGACGGTCACCACGCCGACGTTCGGTTCGATCGTGCAAAAAGGATAGTTGGCCGATTCGGCGCCCGCGTTTGTCAGAGCGTTGAACAGGGTACTTTTGCCGACGTTCGGCAGCCCCACGATTCCAAGTTTCATTTGATGATTTTGCCTTTCTTTCGATTGATATTCCGTGCTTTATTATATAATAAAAATCCTGATTTGGCAAGAGCGTTTGCGAAATTCCTTGAAAAATCATGCAAAAACATGAAAAAAGGTTTGCAATTTGACTCACTTTATGGTATACTGAAATAAATGCAGCAAAGGAATAAGCAAAACAGAAAGGAATTGTTCACAATGGCGGATACGAAAATTCTGGTCGTGGATGATGATCCCAATATCAGTGAAATTTTGAAAAAATATTTTGTCAATGAGGGATATGACGTAAAAGTCGCGTCCGACGGAGCCGAGGGCGTGAGTTTGTTCAAAATGTTTGAGCCGGACCTCGTGTTGCTCGACATCATGCTCCCCAAAAAGGACGGCTGGCAGGTCTGCCGAGAGATCCGGGAGATCTCTTCCAAGCCGGTGATTATGGTAACGGCAAAAGGGGAAGTCTTCGACAAGGTGTTAGGGCTGGAACTCGGAGCAGATGATTTTGTCGTGAAGCCGTTTGATATGAAAGAGCTTTCGGCAAGGGTCAAGGCGGTTCTGCGGCGCTACCAGGTACATCCGAGAGAAAACGACGGCGAAGTGATCAAATTTGAAAATATGGAGATCAGTTTGCAGAAGTATGAACTGAAATTGAACGGCAAATCGGTGGATATTCCGCCCAAAGAGCTGGAACTGCTCTATTTTCTTGCTTCCAACTATAACAGGGTGTTCACCCGCGACCAGCTTCTGGACAAGGTATGGGGATTTGATTACCTCGGAGATTCCCGCACGGTGGATGTTCACGTCAAGCGACTGCGCGAAAAGCTGGAAGGCGTTTCGGATAAATGGCTGCTCAAAACGGTTTGGGGCGTCGGATATAAATTTGAGTTGGTGAATTGATTGGCTGATTGAAGGGGGACGTACCGTGTTCAAAAGCGTATTTGCAAAGTATGTTGCGGCGGTCATGGCGATCTTTACCGTTGGCTTTGCGCTTTTGCTGGCGTTCCTGACCGCGGTGGTCAATAACTACGTTGCCGACAGCAAAAAACAGGAATTGAACAGCGCGGTAATGACTTTGCGGGGGAGTATCAACTACTCTGTCGCGGATGTTGCACCCGAGGATTTCGAATCCGAAATGATTTCGTCTTTCCGCAACCGGGGAGGGCTTTACGCTTCCTTGTTCGGCGCGCTCGCCGCAAACGACGGGGATTTGACACTATTGGTAGAGGACCGGAACGGCAAGATCCTCTATCTGATCGGAGAATCCTATGAGGATGGAGCCGTTCTGCCCGGCATGACGTTGCCAAACGGCATTACCGATTCTGTGCGTGCCGGAGAGGACTACCTTGAAAACACGCAGATGCCGTTTTCCGATCGTGCGATCCCAACGCAGGCGACCCGTGTGGTCAACCGGGAGGGAAAGTTCTGCGGAACGGTTTGCGTCAGCATCAGTCGCTTTTCATGGGGAGCGGTGATGGATGAAATGACCAGCACCGTGATCTCTGCGGCATTGCTGGTGTTCCTTGCCGCAATGATCGCCATTTATTTTATCAGTAACAGGGTGATCTCCCCTTTGCGCGAAATGGGACTTGCCGCGAAGAAATTCGCCAAAGGAGAGTTTGAAACCCGCGTCAGCGTGCGTGGACATGACGAGGTATCGGAGCTTGCCGCGGCGTTCAATCATATGGCAGAGTCGCTCGAAAACCTGGAAAAGATGCGCAGTACCTTTATTGCGAATATTTCCCATGATCTCCGCACGCCTATGACGACAATCGCCGGCTTTATCGAAGAGATCCGGGAGGGCGTGATCCCGCCCGAGGAGCAGGATCATTATCTCTCGGTCATTCAGGAAGAGGTGAAACGTCTCTCCCGTCTGGTGGCGACGCTGCTCGATCTTTCCCGCATTCAGGCAGGCGACCGGAAATTTGTGAAAAAGCCGTTTGACATCTGCGAGATGGGACGTTTGATCCTGATTTCTTTTGAACAGCAGATCGAAGAAAAAGGGTTGGATGTGGAATTCCTTTGCGAGGAAGACCGGATGAACGTTTTCGCGGATCGGGACGCCATTTACCAGGTTTTCTATAATCTTTGCCACAATGCGATCAAATTCTCGATCCCGGGCGGCAAGCTCAGCTTGCAGTTCCATGCAACGCGGGATCGGAAGATTCTTGTTTCGGTTTACAACGAAGGAGAGGGAATTTCAAAGGAAGATATTCCCTATGTGTTCGAGCGGTTTTATAAGAGCGACCGGAGCAGAGGACTCGATAAATCCGGTCTCGGGATCGGACTCTATATTTCAAAAACGATCCTGGATGCTCACGGTGAAGAACTTTGTGTTGAAAGTGAGCAGGGCAGTTTCTGTAAATTTTTCTTTACGCTGCCGGCGGCGGAAACACCGGCGAGAAAACGGAGCGAGGAAAACAATGAACGAGGATTATGAACTCCCGGTGCAACCGGAGTGTCAACCCGATCCGGACGGAATAACAAAACCGGAAGAGCCGGCTTCCGCCGGAAAACCAAAACGGAAAGTTGTGATAGCGACCGTTCTTGTCATAGCCGCCGCTTTGCTGTTCGGCACCGGATTCCTCACCGGAATGTTTCTATTCCGGAATCGGGATGCCCAACCGGAAAGTGCGGTCGTGCTGAGTGCCGGACAGATTGCGGAGCGGGCCTGTCCCGCCGTTGTGCTGATCCGTGCAACCAACAACCTTGGGACGAAATCTTCCGGAACCGGCTTTTTCATCCGGTCGGACGGATATTTGCTCACCAATTATCATGTGGTCGAGGGAGCGAAAGCCATTCAGATCACGTTGTTTCCGGGTGAGGTCAAAAAAACGGCAAGACTGGTGGAATACGATGCAGAGCTGGATCTGGCGCTCCTCTATGTGAGGGGAACTGATTTTCAGACGATACCGATCGGGAACTCCGACGCCGTTGCGGTTGGCGACCGTGCGATTGTGATAGGGAACCCGTTGGGGGAAACGTGTTCATGGACGGTAACGCAGGGGATCATTTCCGCGAAACGCTCTTTCCGGCAGGAAGTGGGCGGCACCGTGCAGGAATCCAAGGCGATCCAGACCGATGCACCGGTCAATCACGGAAATTCGGGCGGACCACTGCTCAATGAACGTGGAGAGGTCATCGGCGTGATCTCAAAAAAACTCTACGATTCGGATGAAAAGACGATTTTGGAGGGGATCGGTTTGGCGATTCCGATCAATGAAGCGATGGAAGCCGCCGGACAGTGGCTGAACGAAGAATGAAGAAAAAACAGAATGCCCGTTCGGGATACCGAACGGGCATTCTGTTTCGTGCTTTTTTATTCAACCGTAACGCTCTTGGCAAGGTTGCGGGGACGGTCGATGTCGCAACCGAGCATACTTGCGGTTTCGAACGCAATGTACTGAATTGCGATCAGCGCGGAGAATACCGTTGCCGCCGGAGAGGAAACCGGCAGGGAGACCACTTCGTCGGCGCTCTCTTTGCGCACCGGAATATCTTCGCGGCAGATCAGGGTGACCTGCGCGCCGCGGCTGCGGACTTCGCGGATGTTGCTTTCAGTCTTATCAAAGAGATCGGCTTCGGTCGAGATCGCAAGCACGGGCGTTCCGGGCTCGATCAGGGAAATGGTTCCGTGTTTGAGTTCACCGGCCGCGTACGCTTCGCAGTGGATATAGGAAATCTCTTTGAGTTTCAGGGATGCTTCCATCGAAAGCGCGTAATCCATGCCGCGCCCGATATAGAACACATGCTCATGTCCTACGAGACTTTTCGCGATCTTATGGAACAAATCTTTTTGTTCGAGCATCTTCTCCATGGCGGCGGGAACTTCCTTTGCCAGAGAGTTGACGATCTCTTTTGCGCTGGCGTCGCTGATAAGTCCGCGCGCGTGCGCGATAGCGGCGGCGATCATCCAGAGAACCGACGCCTGCGTGCAGTATCCTTTCGTGGTCGCAACGGCAATTTCGGGCCCCGCGTAGGTATAGATCCGGCGATCCGCTTCACGCGCGATGGTGGTTTCCACCGCGTTGACGATCCCGAGCGTGGGAACACCGAGCGATTTGGCATAGCGCAGAGCCGCCAGCGTATCGGCGGTCTCGCCGCTCTGCGAAATCACGACCACCAGCGTGCCGTCCGGCATGAGCGGCGGATGATAGCGGTATTCGGACGCGATATGAACGGTGGTCGGGATCTTTGCGATATCTTCGAGAACCCGGATGCCGACCATGCCCGCGTGCATAGCGGAACCGCAGGCAACGATCTGAATGTTCTTGACTTGCTTCCAGAAATCGGGCGTGATGTTATCGCAGGAGAAATCGGGCAAGCCCGCTTTGTTGATCCGCGGAGAAATGGATTTGAGCACCGCTTCGGGTTGCTCGTGGATCTCTTTGAGCATGAAGTGCGAATAGCCGCCCTTCTGCGCCGATTCCGGCGTCATGTTGGTGACCTTCCATTCCGGCTCAAAGACTTTATCATTGTGGTAGCAGGTCACTCCTTGGCGGGTCAGATGCGCGATCTGGTCTTCCCGCATCGCGCAGTATTCTTTGGTGAAGGGAAGCAGAGCGGTCATATCCGACGCAAGATAGTAGCCGTCTTTTCCTCTGGCGAGGATCAGCGGACTTCCGCGGCGGATGACGAACACTTCGCCCTCATAGCCGTCGAAGAGAATGCCGAACGCAAACGCGCCTTTCATGCGGGCGGTCGCCTGCCGGATCGCCGCGATGGGATCCTTGCAGGACTGATAGCAGTCGTTGATCAGTGCGGCGGCAACTTCGGTGTCGGTTTCCGAGAGGAATTTTGCGCCTTTGGCGGAAAGTTCCTCTTTCAGCTCTTTGTAGTTTTCAATGATGCCGTTGTGTACGAGCACCACATTACCGGCACGGTGCGGGTGCGCGTTGGCGTCGGAGGGACCGCCGTGGGTCGCCCAACGGGTGTGACCGATGGCGCAACTGCAATTCTCGATGGGATTGACGAGCAACTTTTCTTCAAGCGATCCGATCCGCCCTTTGCATTTGACGAGTTCGGTCTTTTTACCGACCTGCGCCGCAATGCCGACCGAGTCGTAGCCGCGGTATTCCAAAACCGTCAGCCCCTTGATCATCTTCGGAACCGCGTTGTCGGTTCCCGTGTAGCCGATAATACCACACATACTGTTTCACCTTTTCGGAACAGTTTTTCTGTTCCGCCCTTTCGTAAAATACGGCGCACAAAAAGCCGCTTTTGCGGTAATCGGTACGTCCGTTTTGTATTTTACGACAGGCGGTTGTTTTGCAGTTGCCCGCATATTTATTCCTGTCATTAACGATTGGTTTTTCCAACCGGAGAAGCATCCGCCGAATGATCGATCACTTCTCACCTCGTTAACCCAACCGATAAACGGCGGGTCTGGCGCTATCCTGCCCGGATTTGAGGGGCATTTCCCGGAGCAAGCGGACTGCTTCCGGGGAATACATCTATTTGAAATCCCGAAGGAACTCAAATCGTTTCTTTTTTTGCGATAATCTGACTTTGAGATTTGAAAATATGATTGGAGGGAATGAACCCGCGAACAGAAGAGAGCGGATAAACGTTGCTGTGATCGCCGATCACGGTGCCGG
Organism: uncultured Clostridia bacterium; assembly: GCA_947302045.1. Classification (GTDB taxonomy): domain Bacteria; phylum Bacillota; class Clostridia; order Oscillospirales; family CAG-272; genus UMGS1865. The sequence goes on along the minus strand of CAMYUQ010000033.1, from coordinate 5,155 downwards.
GATTGAGCACGCTGTTGCAACCCACTTCTACGAAGTCGCCGAGCATCGCGCCCACCTTTTTGCGCTCGGTTGCGATCTTTTCGTCCCCGAACCGGATGCAAACGAGCGATTTGTCGCTCTTGACGTTGGAGGTTACCGAGCCGGCGCCCATGTGCGAACGGTAACCGAGGATTGAATCGCCCACGTAGTTGAAATGCGGCACCTGCACGTTGTCGAACAGGATGCAATTTTTCAGCTCGGTGGAGTTTCCGACCACGGTATGACAGCCGATGATCGCCGAGCCGCGGATGAAGGCGCACTGTCGGATATCTGCCTCGGGGCAGACGATCAAAGGCCCTTTCAGCGTTGCCAGGGGAGAGACCGTTGCGCCCTTGGCAATCCAGATATCTTCCGCCGGATGGTCATATTCGTCGGCCGGGAGCGTTGCACCGAGTTCGAGAATATAATCCGAAAGACCGGCGAGTGCTTCCCAGGGATAGGTGAAGCGGCTCAGATAGGGAAACGCGATCGAATGCTCCGGTTCCCGGTATAATGCCCGGACGGTGACCTGTTCTTTCCAATTCGTTTCCATCAGCCCTCCGCCAGTCCTTTCTTTTGGATCAGGGCGATTATCTGATCGGCGTACTGTTCGCAAACTTCACGGGAGGGGCCTTCCACCATGACGCGCACGACCGGTTCCGTTCCGCTCTCCCGGAGCAGAATACGACCGTTGTCGCCGAGCTTTTTCGAGACCTCGGATACGGCGGCTTGAACGTCGACATCTTGACGAACCGCCGCTTTGTCGGCAACGCGGATATTCCGAAGCACCTGCGGATACATTTTGACCGGTTCCGCAAGTTTGGAGAGGGGAAGCTTGGAGGAAATGACGACCTCCATGATTTTGATCGCGGTCAGAATCCCGTCGCCGGTAGTGGCGTATTTGCTCAGGATCACGTGGCCGGATTGCTCGCCGCCGATGCAGTTTCCGGTTTGAACCATATTCTCATAAACGAACCGGTCGCCGACCGTAGTCTGCGCGTAATCAATGCCTTCTTTTTCCAGCGCTTTGTAAAGACCGATGTTCGACATGATGGTGGTGACCACAGTATTGTTGACAAGCTGACCTTTCTTTTTGAGGTCGCATCCCAGAATGTAAAGGATGTGGTCGCCGTTGATCTCGTTGCCGTTTTCGTCGACGGCAATACAGCGGTCGGCGTCGCCGTCAAACGCAAATCCGATTTCCAGACTGTTCTGACGGACGAAATCGCAAAGCGCCTCAATGTGGGTCGATCCGGCTTCGCGGTTGATATTCAGTCCGTTCGGCTCGGCATTGATGAGAAACACTTTTGCGCCGAGCGCTTCAAATACGCTTTTTGCGATCATCCAGGAACTGCCGTTCGCGCAGTCCAGACCGACGCGACGGTGGCGGAAAGATTCGCGCGAAAGGGAGATCAGGTAGCCGATATACCGGTTTCTGCCGGCGGAATAGTCGACAGTTTCACCGATATCGGCGCCCAGAGCGAAGGGAATATCCCGATTACCGAGCCCCAATTCTTCCCATTTGCCGTCGAGGTAGAGCTCCACCTTTTCGATGGTGGCGTCGTCGATCTTCTCGCCGCGTCGGTTCACCAGCTTGATCCCGTTATCGGTATAGGGGTTGTGGCTGGCGGAGATCATGATGCCGCAGTCAAAATCGTCCCCCGCTGTGACGTAAGAAACGCTGGGAGTCGTGGTAACGTGAAGCAGATATGCGTCCGCGCCGGAAGCGGTCAGCCCGGCAACAATGGCATATTCAAACATATAGCTCGAACGACGGGTATCCTTGCCGATGACGGCGCGCACTCTGTGCCGCCCGTTGTCAGAGTAGTACCATCCCAAAAAACGTCCGATCTTATAAGCGTGTTCCGCGGTCAGCTTTTTGCCTGCTTCGCCGCGAAATCCGTCCGTACCGAAATATTTTCCCATACAGAATTTCCTTTCCGTTTTTTCTCCGGAATTGTGCGAGCCGGTAGGATTCCGAATCGCATACACCATCATCATATCATTTTTTTTAGATATTGTCAAGCTTTTTTGCGAAATTTTCGGTTTTTCGGAGTTTTCCCTAAAATACCGGAAAAGTCTTGACAAACCGAAACTTTTGTGGTAAACTGAGAGGGTCAAAGACTGTGACGAAGACCCTGCCGGAGAGGTTTTGCAGAGAGCGTGTGATTGGTGCGAACACGCAAACCGAAAACGGCGCCCGGGATCGCTTCCGAGTCGGTCTGCCGAACGTTCTCAGTAAGCAGATCCGTATGCCTGCGTTAATGGCGTTTGAGTGCGTCTATTCAGACGAATGTGAGTGGTACCGCGGAAATTCCGTCTCACGGCATCAGCGCCGTGGGGCGGATTTTACTTTTTCAACAATTCTCAATGAAAAATGAAAATGGATAGGAGTTTTATCATGGCAAAAGACTACACCGAAACGCTCAACCTTCCCACAACCGAATTTCCGATGCGGGCGAACCTGCCGCAAAGAGAACCGGATATTCAGAAGTACTGGGAGAGCATCGACCTCTACAAAAAAATGCAGGAAAATGCGAAAGATAAACCGCTCTTCATGCTTCACGACGGACCTCCGTTCTCCAACGGGAATATCCACATGGGAACCGCCATGAATAAAATTTTGAAGGACATCATCAACAAATCAAAGGCGATGTCCGGTTTTCGCGTGCCGTATATCCCCGGATGGGATAACCACGGTATGCCGATCGAATCGGCGATTATCAAGCAGAACAAACTCGACCGTAAGAAGATGTCGATCCCGGAATTCCGTACCGCCTGCGAAAAATTCGCCCGCAACTATGTCGGTATCCAGATGGATCAGTTCAAACGGCTGGGTGTGACCGCCGATTGGGAGCATCCCTACCTGACGATGAACCGCTCTTTCGAGGGTCGGGAGATCAAGGTCTTCGGCGAAATGTTCAAGAGAGGGTACATCTATAAAGGCATGAAGCCGGTCTACTGGTGTCCGCACGACGAGACCGCTCTGGCGGAGGCCGAGATCGAATATAAAACCGATCCCTGCACATCCATTTACGTCAAATTCCGCGTCAAGGACGATCAGGGAAAACTTGCAGGGCTGACCGATTTGGCAAAGACCTATTTCGTGATCTGGACGACCACGACATGGACGCTGCCGGGCAACCAGGCGATCGCGCTCAATCCGGTCGAGACCTACGTTCTGGCAAAAGTACCGAACGGGGAAACCTATATCCTCGCCGAGCCGCTCGCGGAAAAGACGATCCGCGCGGCGGGCATTGAGGACTATACCGTGCTCGCAACCTTCCGCGGACGGGATTTTGAATACATGACCGCCCAGCATCCCTTCCTCGATCGGGAAAGTCTGGTGGTGGTCGCCGATTACGTTACGATGGACAGCGGTACCGGATGCGTGCATACTGCCGGCGGATTCGGTGCGGACGACAACGTGACCTGCCGCCGCTACGGTCTGCCGCCGCTCGTTCCGGTGGACGATCGGGGCTATCAGACCGCCGAGGCAGGAAAATTTGCCGGGTTGCGGTATGACGAATCCAACAGGGTCATTCTGGAAGATCTGAAAGAGACCGGCGCTCTGCTTGCAAGCGAAGAATTGGAACATGAGTATCCGCACTGTTGGAGATGTAAAAATCCGATCATATTCCGCGCAACGCCGCAGTGGTTCTGCTCGGTGGACGCGTTCAAAGAAGACGCAGTAAAAGCGTGCGACGGCGTCCGGTGGCTTCCCGAATGGGGCGGTGAGCGCATGAAGCAGATGATCCGCGAACGCGCCGACTGGTGCATTTCGCGGCAACGCCATTGGGGTCTGCCGATCCCGGTCTTCTATTGCAACGACTGCAAGGAAGTTATCTGCACGCCCGAAACCATTGAATCCGTATCCAAAGCGTTTGCAGAGAACGGCTCCAACATCTGGTATGAAAAAGAAGCGGCGGATCTTTTGCCGACGGGATTTGCCTGCCCGAAGTGCGGCGGAAAATCCTTCTGTAAGGAAACCGATACGCTCGACGGTTGGTTTGATTCCGGCTCCTCGCATTTTGCGGTGATTGCAGACGACGAGGGGGCAAAATGGCCGGTTGATCTTTATCTGGAAGGCGCGGATCAGTACCGCGGCTGGTTCCAGTCCTCGCTGCTCACGGCTGTCGGTGCAGGGGAAAAAGCGGTTGCGCCTTACAAAACGGTTCTGACGCACGGCTGGGTCGTGGACGGAGAGGGAAAAGCGATGCACAAATCGCTCGGCAACAGCGTCCTTCCTTCCGACGTGATCCCGAAATACGGCGCCGATCTGGTTCGCCTGTGGGTCGCGTCTTCGGATTATCGCGTGGATGTGCGCGTCTCCGATCCGATCTTCCGTCAGCTCTCGGATGCCTACCGCAAAATCCGGAACACGGCGCGGATCCTGATCGCCGACCTCTATGATTTCAACCCTGATACCGATTGTTTGCCTGTGGATCAACTTCCCGAGATCGACCGTTGGATCATTTCGCGCATGAACGATCTGACCAAAACGGTATTGCAGGCCTATGAGGATTATGAATTCCACGTGATCTACCATGAGATCGGCAATTTCTGCACGACCGAACTCTCCAAACTCTACGTGGATATCACGAAAGACCGCGTTTATACCGAACCGGCGAAGAGCGACGCGCGCAGAGCGGCGCAGACCGCGATGTATTTCGTCCTCTCGGGCCTTGTTCGGCTGCTCGCACCCATTCTCGCTTTCACGGCGGAGGAGATGTGGCAGGCAATTCCGCATCGGGCGGGAGATAAACGCGAGAGCGTATATCTGAACGATATGCCGAAATTTGATCCGGCGCTGACCTTCCCGGCTGTACGGGAACGCTGGGATCGCCTGTTTGAAATGCGGGACGACGTGATGAAAGCGCTCGAACTTGCGCGCAACGAAAAACTGGTCGGAAAATCGCTGGAAGCAAAAGTTACGCTTTATACGGAAGACGAGGAAGAATACCGCCTGCTCGAAGGATTCGGAAAAGAGCTTGACCTGGTGTTTATCGTGTCCGGCGTAAAACTGGTCAAGAGGAAGGCGCCCGCGGGAGCGCATACCGAAGGTGCGGTCGGCGTTCTGGTTGAACTTGCCGACGGCTACAAGTGCGACCGCTGCTGGACCTGGTCGACCGAAGGT
>CAMYUQ010000032.1 GCA_947302045.1 uncultured Clostridia bacterium | reverse complement strand
GTTGGTATCACTTTGACGCCACCCGGCTCATGGAGCCGATCTATTCAAGCGGAATCCTGACAGACAGCCAGGTGCAGTATTACAGCGAAAACATCAGACCTTATTTCTACTACTATGACACGCTCAGATATCCGGCAACCGATACGGAGTAGGTTTCTCAGCGTATCAACTAACGGGATGATCCGAAAGGAGGGGAAAATTTGCAAACCAATATTTTGGAATATTTGGAGCAAACCGCCCCGCGCCTGCCTGAAAAAACGGCTTTTTCAAACTGAACTGATTACATCATCTTTTCGTAAATAACGGAGTATTCCCGACGGATCGGGAGCGCGCTTGCGTGTGCAGGGCACTATAAAGAACCGGTTGCGGTTCTGATGGAAAAGCACCCGAATCAGATCGCCGCCTTTTTCGGCGTGATATATGCAGGTTGCATATCGGTCCCGCTTGACCCGGAAATGCCGGATCGGCGAATGGAACTGATCCTCGAACAGGTCGGTGCGTCGGTTCTGATCGTGGATGCGGTGGGAGAAAATCGTGTTGCCGGTCTTTCCTATCGAGGAACGGTTTTGCGATATGCGGATTTGATCGGAAGTGAAATAAATGACGGTCTTTTGACAAACGTTCGCCGCCGTCAGATCGATACCGATCCGATTTATGTGGTCTTTACTTCCGGTTCAACCGGAATTCCAAAAGGCGTGGTTGCCTGTCATCGCTCGGTGATCGATTACACCGAGGCGCTTTGCAAGGCGCTCCCGTTCTCGGAAGAAACGGTATTTGCCAACCAGACGCCGCTTTATTTTGACGCACCCCTCAAAGAGATCATGCCGACAATCAAATATGGCGCAACGGTCTATTTCGTGCCGCGTCAGTTGTTTCTCTTTCCGATGAAACTTTGCGATTTTCTCAACGAAAAACGGATCAACACGATCTGTTGGGTGGTGTCCGCCCTTGTGATGATCTCTTCTTTCGGGTGTCTGGAAAAGAATCCGCCGCGCTATCTGAAAACCGTTGCATTCGGCAGTGAAGTGTTTCCGCGACCGCAATATGAACTTTGGCGAAAAGCTCTTCCGCAGACAGCATTCTATAATCTTTACGGTCCGACCGAAGCAACCGGAATGTCATGCTTCTGGTATGCGGATCGGGAGCTTGCTCCGGAGGAGCCGATCCCGGTCGGTCAACCCTTTGCAAATACCGATCTTTTCCTGCTCGGCGACGACGGAAAACTTGCCGGAGCGGATGAAGCGGGGGAGATATATTTGCGCGGAACTTGTGTAACGCTCGGATATTACAACAATCCGGAAAAAACAGCCGAAGCGTTCGTGCAAAATCCTTTGCAAAATCATTACCCGGAACTCGTTTATAAAACCGGGGACATCGGGAAATACAACGAACACGGAGAGCTGGTTTTCCTCTCCCGCCGTGATGCGCAGATCAAGCACATGGGGCACCGGATCGAGCTCGGAGAGATCGAAGCGGCGTCGGCGCTGCACCCCGATGTGAAGCGCGCCTGCTGCGTATACGACGCCGACCGGAAACGAATCGTTTTGTTTTACGTTGGAACCGTTTCACCGGCTGAGCTGATCTCCTTTTTCAGATCCTACCTGCCGCGCTATATGATTCCGAACGAGTGCGTCGCAAAAGATTCCATGCCGTATACGCCGAACGGAAAACTGGATCGAAAGCGTTTGCAGGCGGAGGCGTGCGGCAAAGAAAACGGTTGACAAATCAAAAAAAATGTGTTAAAATAAATCGGCAATATATGGAATTTATCCGAAAAAACGAGATTTTTCCGGATGAGAGGAAAACGAAGATGAAAAGAGAATTGAACAAACAACTTTATGCCGATCCGATGTCCTTTGACGGCAGGGAAGTCGTCTTAGGCGGATGGGCAAGAAGCGTCCGCGACAGTAAAGCATTCGGCTTTATTGATCTTTACGACGGAAGCTGTTTCAAAACCGTGCAAGTGGTATTCGAGCGAGAGAAAATCGGCAACTACGATGAAATTGCCAAACTGAACGTGGGTTCGGCGATCGTCGTGCGCGGCGTCGTGGAATTGACTCCGGAAGCAAAACAGCCGTTTGAGATCAAAGCCGTTGAAATTACGGTTGAGGGGACTTCCACGCCCGATTATCCGTTGCAGAAAAAGCGGCATACAGTAGAATATTTGCGCGAACAGGCGTATCTGCGCCCGAGGACCAATCTGTTCTCGGCTGTCTTCCGGGTACGGAGCGAAGCTGCTTATGCCATCCATTCTTTCTTCCATGACCGCGGATTCGTCTATGTTCATACGCCCCTGATCACGGGCTCGGACTGCGAGGGCGCGGGAGAAATGTTCCGGGTGACTACGCTGGATCTTGCCAATCCGCCGCGTCTGCCGGACGGTTCGGTAGATTGGTCGCAGGACTTTTTCGGGAAGAGCACCAACCTGACCGTTTCGGGGCAGCTCGAGGGAGAGACCTACGCCATGGCGTTCGGAAACATCTATACATTCGGCCCGACTTTCCGTGCGGAAAATTCAAACACCGCGCGCCATGCCGCCGAGTTCTGGATGATTGAACCGGAAATCGCTTTTGCGGATCTGAACGACAATATGCAGCTTGCATGGGATATGATCCGCTATATCATTCGGCACGTTATGCAGAGTTGCAAACAGGAACTTGAATTCTTCAATAGCTTTGTTGATCAGACCTTGCTGTCGCGCCTCTCTGCGTTGGTGGAAAGCGAATATCAGAAAGTTACTTACACAGATGCGATCGATCTTTTGAAAAAGAGCGGGGAAGTCTTCAAATATCCCGTGGAGTGGGGTTGTGACCTGCAAACCGAGCATGAACGGTATTTGACTGAAAAACTGTTCGGGAAACCGGTATTCGTGGTGGATTATCCAAAGGAAATCAAGTCATTCTATATGCGGCTCAACGATGACGGAAAGACGGTCGCGGCAATGGATCTTCTGGTTCCGGGCGTCGGTGAGATCATCGGCGGAAGCCAGCGTGAAGAGCGCTTGGATATCCTGCTGGAACGCATGAGGGAATGCAACCTGCGTGAAGAAGACTATTGGTGGTATGTCAACCTGCGTAAATACGGCGGAACGAAACATGCGGGGTACGGGCTCGGATTCGAGCGGATCATTATGTATCTGACTGGGGTGTCGAACATCCGCGACGTGATTCCGTATCCGCGCACGGTCGGAAACGCGGAATATTGAGCGATCAACGCCGAAGCACAGAATTGCTCCGGCGTTTGGCCTGAATTTGGAAAGGAAAGCTTTATTATGAAGACAACCGATCTTGTAATTGTCGGTGCAGGTCCTGCCGGGATCTTTACGGCACTTGAAATGATCCGCCGTGGATCCAAGCAAAAAATTATGATATTTGAAAAGGGGCAGCCGGTGGAAAAACGGACTTGTCCCAAAAGCAAAACGGGGCATTGCATGAACTGCAAGCCGTATTGCCATATTACCACCGGATTCTCGGGCGCGGGCGCGTTTTCGGACGGAAAACTGTCGCTTTCCTGTGAAGTCGGGGGCGATCTGCCGCAGTTGCTTGGAACCGATTTTGTGCAAAACATCACCGACTATACGGATACGATCTACTTGGAATTCGGTGCTGATACACACGTTGAGGGGCAGGAAAATACCGATGAAGTCAAGGAGATCCGGAAACGTGCGATCCGGGCAGGGCTGAAATTGGTGGACTGCCCGATCCGCCATATCGGAACAGAGAAGGCGCACCGCTTGTACGGTGATATTGAGCAGTATCTGCTGGATCACGGGGTAGAACTTTATTTCGGATATGAATGCAACAACCTGATTCTCGACAGGGAGACCTGTCTGGGCGTTTTGGTCAGTCACAACGGCGTGACGGAAGAGGTTCACGCAAAGCATACGGTCATCGCAACCGGTCGCCGCGGAGCAGACTGGCTTGAAAAGCTCTGCGCCGAACACAACATCGCGCATCTGCCAGGAACGGTTGATATCGGCGTTCGGGTAGAAGTGCGTAACGAGATCATGGAAATGGTGAACAAAGTTCTTTACGAATCCAAACTGATCGGGTATCCGGCGCCGTTCAAGAACAAGGTGCGGACGTTCTGCCAGAATCCGGGCGGATTTGTCAGCCAGGAAAATTATGACAATGATCTGGCGGTCGTGAACGGACATTCCTACAAGGAGAAAAAATCCGATAATACCAACCTTGCCATTCTTTGTTCGCATAATTTCTCGGTACCGTTCAATCAACCGATCGAATACGCCCAGAAAGTCGGGGAACTGACCAATATGCTCGGCGCAGGACACATTCTGGTACAGCGCTTCGGCGATATTCTGGACGGGAAGAGAACATGGGAGAAGGAATTGGCGCAATCCAACGTCAGACCGACTTTGCCGGATGCTGTGGCAGGAGATATTACCGCCGCTATGCCGTATCGCGCCATGACGAATATCATCAACTTCATGCACGCAATGGATCAGGTCGTCCCGGGGTTTGCATCTCAGGAAACCTTGCTTTATTCGCCGGAGCTGAAATTTTACAGCAACCGTGTGAAAATGGATCAGAATTTGAATACCAACATTGCAGGGTTGCATTGCTTGGGCGATTCCAGCGGCTGGACGCGCGGTTTGATGATGGCGTCCTCGATGGGCGTTATCATGGGACGTCTGCTGGCAAACGAGATGTAAAGAGCAAAGCGGCTCCGGTTCCGGTTGATCCCGGAGCAGAAGCCGCTTGCAGTTTGTATCATAGAAGCAGAGTATTGCTTCTCGGCATATCTCAAATTATACAAAATGCAAATTTTGTATAATTGAGGGGAGCGGAAAATCGGAAATTAAAGGTTTGCGGTACGGAAATATAGGAAAGGATCAGGAATTGCAAAGGATGAAGCACTTCACCGACTGGAATTGCGGTTTGTTGCCGAACGGTCTGGAACTTCTCGGCAAAGCGCGTGATGCGGCGTTGGGACTTCGGATTCTTTCCGAGCGAACCGGAATCTCCCGGTTCTGTTTTCTTCCTGCTTTTGATCCGCACGAAGAGTCACTTGTGACTTTTCTGCAAAGGCGCGACGACGCAGTCCATGCGTTGTCACCTCTTTTGCCTGCCGACTTTCGCTTGATCCCTTCGGCGCGCATTTTGCTGCCGTCCAACGGTATTCTTCCGGATGATCCGAAGCTGAAAAAGCTATGCATACCGAAAACCAACTGTTTGCCGGTTACGTTCTTTTTGTGGGATTCCCCGATCGCTGTTGAAAACAGGATCGCCGGATTGGTTCATCATTCCGCTTATTCCATTCTGTTGCCGTCTGCCGAGCGGATCCTTTCTATCTTTCCAAAGGATGTTTCCGAAAGAATTTTCCGCTTGCCGAACGTCACGTATCAGTTTTCTTATGCGTCGCTTGCCGATGAACAGACGCGCGGGCTTTTACGCCATCTGATGAACAGAAAAGCTCACGTTCTGTTTGGAAGCTCGGTTCAGACGCCTGCCGAAGCGGCAAGGTTTGATCTGCCGTACTATTTGGAAATCGCGAAAAATCACTTTAATTCGATTGAATACGAAACGCTGTTTTTCTCCGACCGGCTCATTTTACAAAAATGAGTATTTATCAATAAAATATTCAAATATGCAATATCTTGATTTGTGATCAATCAGATCGCTTTTCGGGATCGATGCAACAGACAGTACTTCTGCTTGGTTGCCTCTCCGCCGCGCAGATGACGTTCCTGCTTGTTCTTTTGCAAAACTTTTTGCACCTCATCAAAAAGTGCGCGATTGACGCCTTTGAGCGTTTGCGTAACGTCTTTGTGAACGGTACTTTTGCTGATGCCGAAAGCGGCGGCTGCGTTTCGCACGGTCGCCCGGTGTTCGATGAGATATTCACCCAAAACCACACAACGAATTTTTTCGCCCCATTCCGTCGCGAACATTCTTTTCTCCTCCTGTTATCCATTCCAAACGGTTATTTCATTTTATGCAACCTGATTGAGAAATAGAATCTTTCAGAGAAAGGATTTTCTATATGGAAGAAGAATATCAACCGGTCGTTTTAGAGGGTATGACTTCCCTCTCGGCGCTGCTCAGCAGCCCGGAGATCAACGACCGGAAAATACAGCGTGTCTGGGTCGATGAAACAAAAAAAGAAGCTCGCCGCGCCGAGATCGGATTTCTGACGGCAAAAGCGGCGGAGTGCGGTTTTGGAATGGAATTCGTTTCAAAAGAGCAATTCAACACGGTTGCAACCGGGCATACCAACGGCGGTATCCTCGCTTTTTGCACCGATCGAACTATATTGCCTCTCTCGGCGGGTCAAATCAAGCCAAACGGGTTTTACGTTTATATGGAGGGGATGGAGGATCCTTATAATTTCGGCAATGCGATCCGGTCCCTCTATGCGGCGGGCGTTGACGGCGTGGTTTTGCCGCCGCGCAACTGGATGAGCGCGGCTGGCGTGGTTGCCAGAGCGTCGGCGGGAACGTCCGAGCGAATGCCGCTCTTTACCTGCTCGGCGGAAACGGTTGGAAAGATCTTTCATCAGGTCGATTACAAAGTTCTTTGCGCCGGGATCCGAAACTCTGTTTCGATTTTTGAGATGGACTTCTCTTTTCCAATTTTGCTTGTCATCGGCGGGGAAAAACGCGGTATTTCGGGGAAACTTCTCGAAGAAGCCGATCAGATCGTGCGAGTTGATTACGGCAGAACCTTCCGCGGTTCCCTTTCCTCGTCCGCCGCAGCGGCTGTTCTTGCGTTTGAGCTTTACCGACAAAACCTTTCATAGAAGATTCTTTCAATGAAAAACCACCGTCTGCGAAGTTTTTTGCAGACGGTGGTTCATTTTGAATTCCGATAGGGTTATTTCCCTTCTATTATTTGCAACAAAATCCTTGTATCGGGCGAAAAATAGGTCGCGCCGATCTTGTTTTTCTCCTTATTTGTGATCCAGAGGCAGTCCATTCCGGCGGCTTTGGCTCCGGCTATATCGGTGTTGGCGTTATCCCCCACGAACAGACATTCCCGTGTCTCAACGTTTAGATGTTTGCAGGCAAGGAACAAAATATGCGGATCCGGTTTTGCGATCCCGATTTCCTCGGAAATGATGATGTCATCAAAAAACGCTTTCAATCCGCAGGAATTGATCTTGGATTGCTGAACTGCAATATGTCCGTTCGTCACAAGTCCGATTTTGACGCCGAGCCGTTTCAGCTCCGCCAAAAGCGGTTCCGACCACGGAAAAGGCGTTGCCTGCGACGTATAAAGCTCCATCCACCGCCGCCAGAAAGCTTCGTAAGGTACATCTATCCCCCATGTTTGCGCAAAGAGCCCCCATACCTCTGGTCTGGTCGTGCTGTCGTAATGCCGACTGAGGTAGACCAACTGCTTGTATTGGCTTTGATCGTTTGCATGAATGAGAGCCGGATATTCGTTTGAAAGCAACGCATATGCTTTTTCAAACGCGGCTTCAATCGAGATCAGGGTCTCATCCATATCAAACAGGATCGCTTTGTAACGCGGGGTCATAAATCTTTATTTTTCTCCTTTTCCGGATTTTTCTTTTTGGTCAGTCGGTTGACGAAAAAGAAGATCAAGAGGTACCCGATCAGCCAGCAGGCAAGGTCGGCAAGATAGAAGAGGATCATTTCGATCAGGTCAATCCGTTGCTTGGGAATCCCGATGAAAATATCATATCGGATTCTTGTCAGCAAATGGATCAGCGCCGGAACCGACGCAAGCCCGAACAGAGTGCTCTTGATTCGCGTATCCAACGGAAACACCTTTTTGGGCGGTAGTTCCTCCTGCGAGGTTTGTTTCCCTTTCTTTCCCAAACACAGCCAGAGGATACCGATCAGAATACCGAGAGGAATCCATTCCAGCAGGCAATCCTGCAAAGCGTTCAGATAATCGGCGGCCAGATCACTGCTTTCCAGGATCCTGGTGCTGATCGAAACGCTTCCGAAAAAGCGAATCGCCGAGGACAGTATAAACCAGGCGCAAAGTGTCCAAATATGGTGAAATCCATTCTTAACACAAATGACCGCCATCCATGCAGAGACGATCCAGAAGTTGAGAAACAGCAACAGATTCTGAAAAAGATCCCAGATTTGCGGAAAAACCGTTTCGGAAATGAGGACGTTGGTGACCGAGATCAGATAAACGGGCGTACAGACCAAAACGTAAAAAAGTGAAAGCGAGGTCAGCAAAACAGCACCCGTTGTATGGATGCTTTTCCCGTGCGGGGGCGTTTGCAGGTCGGCTCTGTCCGAACGAACGCCTTTTTTTGTCATTTCGGAAATCGCTCCTTCCCCTCCGCATATCCTTTACTATGATTTGAGAATGCGGAGGATCTTTCATGAAAAGTGAATTTTGGAATTTTGAGTCGGAAACAGACAGCAGAAAGTTACTTCAGTTTACGGAAAAAATGACCGAAACGTTTCCGTTTTTAACGGTATCGACCATCGGAAAAAGTATTATGGGAAACGAAATACCGGTATTTATTTTCGGTCGGGGCAAACGGCATTTGCTCTATGTGGGAGCGCATCACGGAATGGAATGGATCACAGCCAATCTGCTTTTCCGGTTTGCTTTTGAGGTTTGCGAAGGGTATCGGAGCCACCGGACGGTCTACGGGACTTCCCTGCCGCTCTTGTATGATCAATACGCTATCCACATTGTTCCGATGATGAATCCGGACGGCGTGGATTATGTTCTGCACGGTGTAGAGCCGGAAAATCCGCTCTATCAACGCGTGATCGGAATGAACGGCGGAAGCTCCGATTTTTCCCGTTGGCAAGCGAATGCACGCGGGGTCGATTTGAATCACAATTACGACGCCGGCTTTTCCGAGTATAAAGAATTGGAATCGACCGAGAAAATCGGTTGCGGCGCGCCGACCCGATACAGCGGAAATGCTCCCGAATCAGAACCAGAAGTCAAATCGCTTTGCAATTACATCCGGTTTTACAGCCCGTGGAATCTTGTTTTAACATTGCATACACAGGGTGAAGAAATCTACTGGAACAGTCGTGGAGCCAATCTTCCGGGGGCGGAAGAACCGGCACGGAAATTTGCAAAACTTTGCGGATACCGGCTGGCGCGACCTCTTGGACTTGCTTCCTACGGCGGACTTTCGGATTGGTGCACGGAATCCTTGAAAATCCGCGCGTTAACGGTCGAATGCGGAAGAGGGGAAAATCCGTTGCCGATCACGCAGTTCCCTTTCCTCTACGCAAGGATCCGGGAAGCGTTGTTTACGGCGCCGCGCCTATACGGTTAAACCGAAAGGTCTACGCGGTTACGAATCTTTCCTTCGGAAAATGCACGCATATTTTCGAGCATTTCCATGAGCAGGCGCACTCTGGTTTCGTACCCTCCCCATGCCATGTGCGGCGTCAGAATAACGTTGTCATATTCTTTGATCGCATAAAAAGGATGCGATACTGGAAAAGGTTCGGCTGCATAAACGTCCACGCCGAGCCCCCCGATCCGATTTTCTTTTATTGCGTCTGCAAGGGCGGCTTCATCCGTGATCGCGCCGCGAGCGACGTTGATCACGATCGCATTTGATTTGAGCATCGCAATATGTTCCCGGTCCAACAAATTCCGGGTAGAATCGTTCAACGGCGTGTGGATCGAGAGGATATCCGATTCTCTGCAAAGCCGTTCGAAATCCACGCAATCGGGATCGTCCACAGGTTTCCTCTTTGTGAACAGAACCTTACAGCCGAGCGATCTTGCAACCTTTCCAACCTGCCTGCCGATGTTGCCGTATCCGAGAATGCCCCAGGTCTTCCCGGCGATCTCATGGAATACGGGCGTCAGGCGGTTCGGAATTCCGGACGCCGTATAAGCACCGCTCCGGACGTATGTATCGTAGGATTTCAGTCGCGTAATCAGGGAAAGCGCCATGGTCAAAGTCAGCTGCGCCACGCAGTCGGTGGAATATCCCTTTACGTTACAGACAGCAATGCCGTGCGCTTTACAGAAGGAAACGTCAATGTTATCATATCCGGTTGCCGCTTCGCAGATCAGTTTCAGTTGCGGCGTCTTTGCCAGAACTTCCGCCGGCAGTTTTACCTTGTTCAAAACCGCAAAGTCTGCTCCACGCAGGTGTTCGCAGGTTTCCTCCGGCAGGGTCGCATCGTAGACCGTGACCGGACCGAATTCTTCAAACAGGGAGAGATGCAGATCTTTTCCGAGCGACAGAGCGTCGAGAATAACCGTTTTCATTTGACGGCTTTCCGGTAGGCGGATACGACCGCATCCATAACGGTTCCGCGCATTCCGCCCTTTTCCAGTGCATGAACGCCGACAATAGTCGTCCCACCGGGACTGCAAACCGCGTCTTTTAATTCTCCGGGATGCTTTCCGCTTTCCAGCAGCATTTTTGCCGCTCCGAGCAGGGTTTGCGCTGCGTAGACGTTTGCTTTCTCACGCGGCAGACCGCATTCCACGGCACCGTCGGCTAACGCTTCCGCAAATTGATAAACGAATGCGGGACCGCATCCGGAAAGTGCCATTGCGGCGTCCATCTGTGCTTCCGAAATAGCGTCGAGCCGCCCGGCACAGGAGAGACCCCAGAGGAACCCTTCCAAATCTTCCGCGGTAGTAAAACGGTCCGGCGTATAGACGATCAGCCCTTCTCCGACTCGAACGGGCGTATTCGGCATGATCCGGATAATCGGACAGTCACAGCCGGCAAATTCCCGGATGAGCGAAACGGATGTCCCTGCTGCCATGGTGACCAGAACGAAATGATCCGAACGTTTTTGCAGAATATACCGGATTTGCGCGAACAGCGAAGAAAGTCCCTGCGGTTTTACTGCAAGTAAGACATACCTGCTTTGCGCGGCGATCTCTCCTGCTTCCGAGAGCGTAGCGGCTCCCGACTGCACGAGCGCTTCCGTTTTTGCAGGGTCGGTATCGCAAACCGCCAGTTCATCCGCCCGCAAAATTTTGGAGGCGGCAAAGGCAAGTGCACTTCCCATATTGCCGCAACCGATGAATCCAAATGTAAATTTGCTCATTTTTGTTCCCGCCTTTCAAATAGTTTTAACGAATCTGTCCGGAACCGTGGATGACGTACTTATAGGTAGTGAGCTCTTCCAGCCCCATCGGACCCCTCGCGTGTAATTTCTGGGTAGAGATCCCGATCTCGCACCCGAGACCGAATTCTCCGCCGTCCGTGAACCGTGTGGAAGCGTTTACATAAACTGCCGCGCTGTCAACGACAGCCGCGAACAGATCAGCGTTGCTCCGATTTTCGGTGATGATCGCATCGCTGTGGTGGGTGGAATGCGCCTCGATATGCCGGATCGCTTCCTGCGTATCGGAAACCACCTTCACGGCAAGAATATAGTTGAGAAATTCGGTATCAAAATCCCGTTCGGCGGCGGGTACGCCTCCGATGATTTTTTGCGCCGCCGCATCACACCGCAATTCTACCGGCGGTTTTCCTTTGGCGATCCGGTCATCGGTCAGTCGCTTTTGCAGTTTCGGCAAAAATGATCCTGCGATATCCCGGTGAACAAGACAAACCTCCATGGCGTTGCAAACCGACGGTCGGCTTGTTTTTGCATTTTCAATCACGTTCAGTGCCATTTCCGAATCGGCGTCAGCGTCCACGTAAATATGGCAAATCCCGGTTCCTGTCTGAATGCACGGCACCTTTGCCTGCTCCACACAAGCAGAGATCAACCCTGCTCCTCCGCGCGGAATGAGCAGATCGACCACCCCCACCGCACGCATCAGTTCCCCTGCGCTCTCCCGCGAAGTATCCGGGACGATATTGACAAATTCCGGAGGCAATCCAACCGAGATAAGCCCGGCTTGCAGTGCTTTCAGAATCGCGCAAGAAGAGCGGAACGCTTCTTTTCCGCCCCGTAACACACAGACGTTTCCGCTTTTGAGGGCAAGCGCCACCGCGTCGGAAGTAACGTTCGGACGACTTTCATAAATGATCGCAACAACGCCCATCGGAACGCGTACTTTTTCGATCACAAGTCCGTTCGAACGTTCTGTCCGTGCAATCAACTTTCCAACCGGATCAGGCAGAGCCGCTACGGCGCGGATGCCGGCTGACATTCCGGCGATCCGTTCCGGAGTCAGGCGCAGACGATCCTGCATCACGTCGTTCATGGTACCCTGCACTGCGTGCAGATCTTCGGCGTTTGCGGAGAGGATAGAGCCGGTTGCCGCATCCAGTGCGTCCGCCATGGAAAAGAGTGCCCGATTCTTTTCTGCCTCAGAAAGAGTGGCAAGCCGGGGAGCCGCCGCTTTTGCCGATCGAAGCAATTCCAGCAACGCGTTCAAGAGGGTTCCCTCCTTGCCAGGAATTTTGTTCCGACCGGTTTTCCGTCAAACAAATCATAGAGCAACTGCGGATCCGCGCCGTTGAGAATGGTCATATCAACTCCCTGTTCCATACAGATGCCTGCCGCATGAAGCTTTGTTTTCATACCGCCTGTTCCGAGCGCTGAACCTTCGCCGCCTCCGAGCGCCAGAATTTCAGGCGACAGTTCCCGCACTTCACAGATTCGTTTTGCATCGGTATTCTTATGGGGATCGCTGGTATAAAGTCCGTCAATATCCGACAGTAAAATCAGCTGATCCGCTTCAATGTGAACGGCAACCATTGCGGAAAGCGTATCGTTATCACCTACCTTGATCTCTTCGGTTGCAACGGTATCGTTCTCATTGATGATCGGCAGAACGCCTAAGTCCAAAAGCCGCGCCAGCGTATTCCTGAAATTTGCGAAACGGTCTGCGTGCGAAAAATCGTCTCCTGTGAGCAGGATCTGGGCTACGGTATGGTGATATTCCCGGAACATCCGGTCGTAGGTGTCCATCAGTTCGCATTGTCCCACTGCTGCCGCCGCCTGCTTGGTCGGAATATCGGTCGGACGTTTCCGCAAACCGAGCTTTCCGAATCCGATTCCGATCGCGCCGGAGGAAACCAGAATGATTTCATGTCCCGCGTTTTTCAGATCGCTCAAAATTCTGCACAGCAATTCCATGTGCCGCAGATTGGGATGTCCGGTTGAGTGGACAAGCGTGGATGTCCCCACCTTGATCACGACTCTCATTGTTCTATCTCCTGAAAAAATATTTTTCCATCTTAATCTTATTATACAACGGATTGGCCGGATTGTCAAGGGAAGGAAGTTTGAAAAAAGTCGTTTTTCCTCTTTTTTATTGACTTTTCAAAGAAAAGGTGGTAAAATAAGAAAAAAACGAAAAAAGGAAAAAGTCGATTGAAAAAACATCTGCTCTATCGCTTATTCACCGGGCGGCGCGATGATCTGCCGGACGCCAAACCGGAAGACAATACCCCGACGTTCAAGAATTTCTTCCGCATTTTCGGGCGGAAATTCTGGAAACTGATCTCTCTCAATCTATTGATGTTGCCCATGGTTCTTCCGATTCTGATCGCGGCAATGATCTATCTCTCCGCCGCGCGAACGGCGATCGCTTCGACCCCGGTTCTGGCTCCTGTTTACGGTGCTTCGATCATCGATCACAATCCGACCGTTTCCCTCTTGCTGGATTTGTTCGGCGCACCGCAGAATGTGATTGCCTACCATTCGGTCGGCCTTTACGTTGGAATTGGAATCTGCGCCCTGTTTTTGCTCTTGACTTTCGGTATCATGAACGTTGGATCGGCATACGTTTTGCGCGGATTGGTGCGCGGAGATCCCGTTTTCGTTTTTTCGGATTATTTCTACGGGATCAAAAAGAACTGGAAGCAAGGCACGCTCCTCGGTGCGTTGGATTTTATCGTTCTTCTTTTGCTGACGTTTGATATTTGGTTCTTCTACGGGCAGATCGGCTCTTTTTGGAACAACGTACTGTTTTATGCGGCGTGCGCGATAGCGGTCCTTTATATGCTCATGCGCTTCTATCTCTACCTGCTCCAAATCACCTTTAAGCTTTCCATTCGCAAAATACTGAAAAACGCTTTGATCTTTACCACGCTTGGAATCAAGCGGAATCTGATGGCGATGCTCGGCGTCGGACTTCTGATCGGCATCAACGCGCTCCTCATTTTTGCATTCAGTGCCATCAACGTTGTAATTCCCCTGGTTCTTCCGGTTCTCTATTTTCTTCCTGTGACGGCTTTTATAACCACCTATGCCGCCTACCCTGTCATCGATCGGTATATGATCGAACCTTTCCGGACGCCGGAAGAAAAAGAGGAACCGGAAGGATCCTCAGAGAGCGGCGAGTAATTCACTGACGGTGACAAATTCATACCCCTGTGCGAGCAACTTCGGGAGGATGATTTCAAGTGCCTCCGGCGTTTGGCTTTGATGCCCGATATAATCATGCATGAGAATAATGTCGCCCGGTTGTACTTGTTTGAGTACCCGGGCGGCAATTTTTTCGGCGTTTTTACATTCCCAGTCCCGCGTATCAATGCTCCAAAGTACCAGCGTATAATTTTCGCGATCAAGAATCTGACCGACGGCTGAGGTGGCGATCCCCTCCGGCGGTCGAAACAGAACCGGACGAATTCCGCAAATTTTTTCGATCTTTTTCTGACACCGTTCCACTTCCCGTCGTTGCTTTTCTGCAGGCAAGGAAGACAGGCGGCTGTGCGTATCCGAATGATTTCCGATCTCATGCCCGTCTTCCGCTACCGCGCGAGCCGTATCCGCATACCATTCGACTTCTTTCCCGATCATAAAGAATGTGGCGCGGATCTGATACTTTTTCAGAATGGCGAGGATCTTCGGCGTGAGAACCGGATGGGGACCGTCGTCAAAAGTCAAAGCAATTTTTTTGCCCTCGGAGCATACCCGACGGTGGACCGGTTCCGATGCGGCAGCGGGAATTTGACCGAACCAGATAACCAGAACCAGAAAAATCAGGCATAGCCGGAACAGTTTTTGCTTCATCTTGCCGACGTCAGCTCATCCAGCGTTCCGAACCTGTATCCGCGCGCTTTGATTTCAAGGAGTATTTCTGGCAGTATTTCCGCGTTGGTCTTGGAGGTCGGATGCAGAAGCATGACCTCTCCGTTGTGCAGATTTTCCAGAATGATTTGCTTTGCCCGTTGGGCATCCATCTGCTTTGCATTGTTCCAATCCGGATATGCAAAGCTCCAAAAAATCGTTTTATACCCGTTTTCGCTCGCGCAGATCAGATTTTCTTTGCTGAATCTTCCCTCCGGCGGTCTGTAATATTTCGGCATTTCGATCCCGGTCAGCTCCTGAAAGCTTTTTTCCAGACCGTGTAGTTCCTCCATCAGTTCCCCATCGCTCGCTTCGCTCATATCCCGGTGATGAACGGTGTGATTGCAAACCAAATGTCCCTCTGCAACCATTCGCTTTACCAGAGCGGGATTTTTATCGATCAGATTTTGTAAAATGAAGAAGGCGGCAGGAGCCCCTTCCTCATGCAATGCATCCAGAACTTTTGCAACGTTTCCGTTTTCATAACCGGCGTCAAATGTCAAATAAATCACTTTCTCATCCGGTCTGCCGTCCAGGTAAAATCCGTTCAGATCTTCCACAAAGGAAAGCGACGCGTCGGCTTTCGGTCGAATATGGTCTTTGACGTGAACGCAATACCAACTGTTGGAACAGCTCTGCTTTTTTTCGGCAGAAACGGCAAAAGAGAATGCCAAAAGCAAGAGAGCACCGACGAGGAACGCGCAAATAATCCGGTTGGGCTTTTGCGGATCAAACATTTTCAGTC
The DNA here is from genome assembly GCA_947302045.1 of uncultured Clostridia bacterium. GTDB lineage: Bacteria > Bacillota > Clostridia > Oscillospirales > CAG-272 > UMGS1865. Next base: position 2,604 of record CAMYUQ010000032.1, on the reverse strand, counting down.
TCCTTTCACGTTGATCTGCGATTAGTATACCCGTCTTTTTGATCTCCATCGTTGCTTTTTCGTGGAAATGCCGTCTTGACAAACCAATTCGGCTTGTGTATAATGATGTCAGAAAGATAAAACGACTTGCAAAAGGGAAAGAAAATGGCTGAAAAGATATTGGTAGCAATGAGCGGCGGAGTGGATTCGGCAGTTGCCGCTATGCTGATGAAGCAATCCGGATATGATTGTATCGGCGTTACGATGAAATTATTCGGCAATGATGAGATCGGCTTGCAAAAGGAGCATTCTTGTTGTTCACTGGAAGACGTGGAAGACGCGAGAAGCGTTGCTCACCGGTTGGGGATTCCCTATTATGTCTTCAACTTTTCGGATCGCTTTGAGGAAACGGTGATCCGGCGGTTTGTTGAAGCGTATGAGCATGGTCGGACGCCCAATCCCTGCATCGACTGTAACCGATATCTGAAATTTGACGCGCTTTACCGACGGGCGTTGGAATTGGGATGCGATAAGATCGTTACAGGTCATTACGCAGGTATCGAAAAGGATCCGCAAAGCGGTCGTTTTCGGTTGCTTTGCGGAGATGATCCTGCCAAGGATCAAAGTTACGTTCTATGGACGCTCACGCAGGATCAACTTGCACATACCGTATTTCCGTTGCAACATTTTACCAAAGAAAGGGTACGTCAGCTGGCAGAGGAAAACGGATTTCTCAACGCGCACAAGCATGACAGTCAGGACATCTGCTTTGTGCCGGACGGTGACTACGCCGCATTCGTTGAACATTACACCGGGAAAAACTACCCCTGCGGCAATTTCGTGGATCTGGACGGCAAGATTCTCGGAAGACATAAAGGGATCGTTCACTACACGGTCGGTCAGCGCCGCGGACTCGGACTTGCACTCCCTGCTCCGCTCTACGTTGCTTCCATTGATCCTGTTTCCAACGAGGTCGTTCTGGCGCCGGACGACGCGCTTTTCTCGCGTGAATTGACGGCAAAGGATATCAATTTGATTTCTCTTCCGCAAATAGACGGAGAGATCCGTTTGCAGGCGAAAGTCCGTTATCGGCATACGCCTGCATGGGCAACCGTAACACAGCCCGAGCCCGATACGCTGCGCGTTGTGTTCGATGAGCCGCAGCGCGCTATTACCAAAGGACAATCGGTCGTTCTTTATGACGGGAACGCCGTGTTTGGCGGCGGGATCATTACCGAAATATAAAAAGGGAACCTGCCGATTCCCTTTTTTGATCATTTATTATTTGTCGTTCTTTTCGTTTTTCTGCCTTGGTTCGCGGTCGGAGGCCGGATATTGAAATTTGAACAATCCGGTAAATTTTTTGTCCTGCAAACCAAGCAGATAGGCAACCGTGCAGGTGATCATGGACGGAATCGTGATCAGTAAATACATCCACCACATGGAGTTGAGCGAAATTCCGTTGATCTGGTTGGCGAGCAGTCCGGTATACATTCCCTCGAGCAAAACGGCCGCGCTGGCGGAAAAACCGCCGAGTGTGCTGAAAAAAGAAACGTGGAACAGATTTGCAAGCATGATAAACAGTGCCAGCAGGAGGTTGAGTGCGTTGGCGCAAAGAGAGATCCAAAGCCCCGTCAAGGGCTTGCGTTGCATTCTTCCCTTCTCGACCGGTATTTTATCGCGGAAGCCGATCTCCCACGTCATGGTATAGAGCAGAAACAGATAGAATAAAACCGCGAACGCGCTCGTGACGTTTCGCAGGGTCGGATTCTTTGCTTTTCCCGCCGCCAGTGCCAGAACAAAGCCGAATATGGCAGTTGCAAACTGGTTGAGAAACATTTTTATCATGTCATAGGATCTTTTTTGAAAAAACTCTTTCATGCATTCACCTCATGGCATTTTATGAAAGGATCACTGTGTTCATTATATCCGAAAAAATGCAAAAAAGCAACCGAAACGCGGAAAAGTTTACAAATCGTCAAACAAAATAACAAAAAATCCTGTATAATAAAGTGGAAAAGAAGAAAAAGGAGGGATCGCCGTGAACAATTTGATTTCGGTCAAGGAATTTTCAGCCTTAATTCAAGAGTATGCCTCCTATAAGTTATCCATTCAGGGATGTTCGCCGAAAACCGTTTCCGAATATCTGCTGGATCTGCGCACCTTCTTTCGCTTTCTGATCTCCCGGGAAAAAGAAATTGATCCTGAGAGCGAAGCTTTTGAGGAAATTGACGTTTCTTCGATCGGTCTTCCGGAGCTGAAAAAGGTGAACGCGGAAGATATTTACGAATTTCTGTACTACGTCAATCAGGATCGCGGGAATCAATGGGCGGCACGCTCGCGCAAACTTTCCGCAATTCGTTCTCTTTACAAATATCTGGTGAACAAAAAGCATTATATGGAATTTAATCCGACCTCGGATATTGATTCTCCGAAACCGAAAAAGTCGCTGCCGAAAGTTCTGACGTTGGAGGAATCCCTGCGGCTTTTGGAAACGGTGAAAAACGACAAGGATTCTCCCTATCGGATCCGTGACTATGCGATCATCACGCTGTTTCTCAACTGCGGGATGCGGGTTTCGGAGCTGGTCGGGATCAATCTCTCCGACGTGGATTCCGAACTGCG
>CAMYUQ010000031.1 GCA_947302045.1 uncultured Clostridia bacterium | reverse complement strand
CGTCGAGCGTGCGGAGCAGGACCTCCGCGCCGCATGCGCCCATTTTATCGTGCAAAGTTTCAAAATTATCGTCCGGCGTGATCGGGACGACCTCTTGTAAGAGAATATCGCCGGTGTCAAGTCCGGCGTCCATCTGCATGGTGGTGATGCCGGTCTCGGTCTGCCCTTCGAGGATCGCGCGCTGGATCGGCGCCGCGCCGCGATAGGCCGGCAGGAGCGAACCGTGGATGTTGATACAGCCGTATTTCGGATAGTCCAGCACCTGCGCCGGCAGGATCTTGCCGTATGCCGCGACCACGATCAGGTCGGGCGCGAATTTTTCCAGTTGCGCGGCAAATTCCTCGGTTTTCAGCCGTTCGGGCTGACAGACCGGGATCTTCTGCGCCTCGGCGTAGACCTTGACCGGCGGCGGCGTCATTACGTAGCCGCGCCCCTTCGGCTGGTCGGGCTGGGTCACAACGCCGACGATCTCCTCTCCGCTCTCTACCATCGCGCGCAAAGAAAAGACCGCAAAATCCGGCGTTCCCATGAATAAAATCCGCATGACGGTTTTCTCCTTTCTAAGGTCGCGACTTTTTTGTAAAAAAGTCGCAGAAAAACATGATTAAGGTCGCGACTTTTTTGTAAAAAAGTCGCCCAAAAAACTTCCCGGCATGGCGTTGACGAGTGCCTTTGGCGGACAAAACATCTACGCCGTCGGGGAATAAAGTTTTGCAAATCGCGGAACAAACATCGGGATTGGGTGTGGGCACTGCCCACCGGCACTGCCGCCCGAGTGCCTTTGGCGTTACAAATATCTATGCCGTCGGGGTATAAAGTTCAGCGAATCGCGGAACAAACAGCGATAATTGGGAGGCGGCACTGCCGCCCGGGCTTGACCGCCTATCGGTGTCCAACTATCCTCAACTTCTTCACTCTTACTTCTTACCTATTAGTCAATGTACTTGATCACTTTATCGACGAAGAGTTTGCCGTCGAGGTGGTCGATTTCGTGGCAGAGGGCGCGGGCGAGCAGACCGCTCCCGGTCACCTCAAATTCCTCGCCGCGGCGGTTGGTGGCACGCACGGTGACGTGCGCGGGGCGAACCGTGATCCCCCATTTTTCGGGGATCGACAGGCATCCCTCCTGCTCGCGCTGTTCGCCGGCAAAAGCGATGATCTTGGGGTTGATCAGCTCGATCAGCTCGCCCGGTTCGGTCTCCACCACCGCGATCCGGCGCAAAATCCCCACCTGCGGCGCGGCGAGACCGCACCCGTTGGCGGCGCGCATGGTTTCCGCCATGTCGTCGAGCAGGGTCAGAATGCGCGGCGTGATCTCCTCAACCGGACGGCAGACCCGGCGCAGGGTCTCGTCGCCGTATTTTACAATGTTCCGAATAGCCATCGTTCGATTTTCTCCTTTTCCGTCAGAGCGAGGACGGATTGAAATCAAGATTCATCTGCACGCGGTGTCCCGCTCCGTTGCCGAACTTCGTGAGCAGTTCGGCGAAAAAGAGGTAGGTCTGCCGGGAGAGCCGGCATTTGACGACCAGGCGCATCCGGTATTTGTTATCGACCCGGTAGACAGGCGCCTCAAACGGACCGAACACCACCGTTTGCACGTCGCGGAAGGCATCTTTCTGCATTTCCTGCATCAGCTCCGCGGCATGACGGGCGGCGCGGATCACCTCCTGCTCGAACTGCGCGCTGAGCGTGATGAGCGCGAGGTCGCAAAACGGCGGGAAGCAGAGCAGATTCCGCAGTCGGATCTCCCGATCAAAGAATTGATCGAAGTCCTGCGCGCAGGCAAGACGGATCACCTCGCTGTCGGGGTTGACCGTTTGGATCAGCGCGCGTCCCGGACGGTCGCGTCGACCGGCTCTGCCGATCACCTGCGTGAGCATGGCGAAGGTTCTTTCTCCGGCGCGGTAGTCGTCCATATAGAGCGCGGTATCGGCGAGCAGAACGCCGACGAGCGTCACGCCCGGAAAATCGTGTCCTTTGGTCACCATCTGCGTGCCGAGCAGAATATTTGCCTCGCCCCGGCGGAATTTGCCGAGCATTTCCTCGTAGGCGTGTTTGGTCGTGGTCGTGTCGGTATCCATGCGCAGAACCTTTGCGCCGGCGAACAGAAGTTTCAGCTCCTCCTCCACGCGCTGGGTTCCGAACCCGATGTGCGAGAGGTGCTCCCCGCCGCATTCGGGACAGGTTGCCGGAACCGGCAGGCGTTTGCCGCACCAGTGGCAAACCATCTCGCCCTCGCGGTAGTTGCCGCGCAGGGTATGGTAGGTCATGGCGACCGAACAGTTCGGGCAGGTCAGGGGTTTTCCGCAGGTGCGGCAGCTGACGGTGCGGTTATATCCGCGCCGGTTGAGGAAAAGAATGCACTGTTCTCCCCTTGATAAGGTTTCGCCGATGGCTTCGCAGAGCGGCCGGCTGAGCAGCGAACCGCTCCCTTCCCGCAATTCCTGCCGCATATCCACGATCTGCACGGCGGGCAGTTCCACGCCGCCGTAGCGTTTCGTGAGTTTGACATGGGTATAGCTCCCCTCGCGCGCCTTCTTCGCCGATTCGAGCGACGGCGTTGCCGAGGCGAGCAGCATCAGCGCCTTGTTGTAGTTGCACCGGTAACGGGCAACGTCTTTTGCGTGGTAGCGCGGATTGGCGTCGGATTTATAGGTATGCTCCTGCTCCTCGTCGATGATGATGGCGCCGAGGTTCTTCACCGGAGCAAAAATAGCCGAGCGCGTTCCGATCACAACGTCGGCGTCGCCGCGGCGGATCCGGCAGTAGGCGTCGTAGCGTTCGCCGGACGAGAGCGCCGAATGGATCACCGCCACGCGCTCCCCGTATCGTGCACAAAAAATCGCGACAGACTGCGGCGTCAGCGCGATTTCCGGGAGCAGAACGATCACCCCTTTGCCCGCGCCGAGCAACCGGTCGATCAACGCCGTCATCACGCAGGTCTTGCCGCTCCCGGTCACGCCTTGCAGCAGCGCGGCGCGGGGCGCGTCGTCCGCCGCGAGCGACCAGAGCGTTTCAAGCGCCGCCGACTGCTCCTCGTTGAGCGTCTGCGGCGTCATGCCGGTATAGGGAACGTCGGTATAGGGGTTCTTCCCGAGCGTTTTTTCTTCCCGGGACAGGATCCCGCGCCGCTCGAGCGTTTTCAGAGGCGACACCGTCACGCCCGCCTGACCGCAAAGGTCGGCTTCGGGCATCGGTTCGCCGGCGTCGAGCAACACCGAGAGCACCGCGCGCTGTTTGAGGTTGGAAACCTTTTCCTCCTCCACTTCGCGCCCGGCGGCAAATTCGACCGCGCGCTCCGGGGGAATGGCAAGCGACCAGAACCGCACCGCCGTGCCTTCCCGTTTTTCGGTGAAGATCACGCGCCGCGTAACCAGTCCCTTTGCCTTCAAACGGCGCACCGACCCCTCCGCCGGCAGTCCTTCGACGCCGCGCAGAGTCGCCAGATCGGTCTCGCCGTGCAAAAGCAGGTAGTCCAGGACCCGGCGGTCGATCTCGCCCAGCTTGCCGGCCCTCCCGCCGGTGGGAGCATAGAGCTCGCGCAAGCGCGCCATCGCCGAGACAGGCAGCATGGCGCGCACGGCGTCGCCTGTCGGCGACAGCGTCCGGTATTTGAGAAATTGCAGGATGCCGAGCTGTTCGGCGTCCAGCGCGAGCGTTTCGGGGCAGAGCGTTTTGATCATCTTCACGTCTTTGTAGGCGGAGCTTGCCCGTACCTCGACCACGACCCCGACGCGCTGATGGTTGGAGATGCCGAACGGCACGGTCACCAGCCGCCCGGGTTCTACGCTGTCCTCGATCTCCGCCGGAATGAGATAGTCGTAGACGCCGTCCACGTAGAAGGGATTATCCAGCACGCAGACCCCGGCGAAAGCGCCTCTCATTGTTCTTCCGTATTCTCTGCCGGAGCCGATGCTTCCGCTTCGGACGTTTCCTCTTCGGGATCGTTGATCGCGTACTGACCCGAATAGAGCCGGGAAATGGCGACCTTGACCGCTTTTTCGTCCCGCAGTTCGCGGTCGATCATGGTGTGGAGCGGACGGTCGGTCTCCTTGTTTCCGGTGATGGCGCGTTCGGCGGCTTCGTGCTGTTTGATATACTCGCTCGTGACGATGCGCGCGCATTTGGCGGTGGCAAGCGCAAGTTCATAGCGGTTGTACTTGCCTTTGGTGAGTTCTTCGATGGTGGGATTGAGCATAATTTCTCCTTTCCGGATATCAGTTTCCGGTTTCAAAATAGTTTTTTTCAGCTTCGGGTTGACGGCGGCGCGCACACTGTTCGGCGCGCACGATGGCGCGCAGGTCGGCAACGCAGTCGTCCTCTCCTCCGTCGGGATTATAAACGACGTAATCGTAGTGCGGCATAAATCCGATCTCTTCCCGCGCCCTATCAAGCCGGCGGCGGATGACTTCATCGGTCTCGGTCCCTCTGCCGCGCAGGCGCTTTTCCTGCTCGGCAAACGAGGGGGGCAGGAGCATGATGAGAACGGCTTCGGGATAGGTGCGCTTGATCTGCATCGCGCCGGCCACCTCGATCTCCAAAATCAGGTTGCGGCCGCTCGCCAGAACCTCCTCCGCCTGCCGGCGCGGCGTGCCGTAGCCGTTGCCGCAATATTCGGCGGATTCGAGCAGTTCGCCCTGCGCTTTCATTTTGTCGTATTCTTCCCGGGTGACGAACCAATAGTTCACGCCGTTCATCTCGCCCGGCCGGGGAGCGCGCGTGGTGACCGACACCGAATAGGCGAACGCGGGATCTTTGAGCAACCGCCCGATCACCGTTCCCTTTCCGCTCCCGGCAGGACCCGATACAACGATCAGAAGCCCTTTACGCATCTTCGTCCACCTCGTCTTCCCCGTCGTCTTCGCCGGCGTCGCTGTCCTCGAGCCGGTTGGCGATCGTTTCGGTCTGGATCGCCGAAAGGATGACGTGCTCCGAATCGGTGATGATGACCGAGCGCGTCCGCCTCCCGCAGGTCACGTCGATGGCGCGGCCGTCGTCCTTGGAATCCTGGATCAGCCGTTTGATCGGCGCGGAATCGGGCGTTGCAAGCGCGACCACCCGGTCGACCGCCACCAGATTTCCGAATCCTACGTTGATGAATTTCATATCTCTGTCCCCTTTTACTCCAAATTCTGTATCTGTTCGCGCATTTTTTCCAGTTCGCATTTCAGATCCACGACCAACTGCGCCACGACGGCGTCGTTGCATTTCGACCCGATCGTGTTGGTTTCGCGGTTCATTTCCTGGATCAGAAAATCCAGCCGTCTCCCGACCGCGCCGTCCGACGAAAGGATCTCCTCCATCGCGCCGAAATGCGTGCGCAGGCGCACCAGCTCCTCGTCCACGGCGATCTTATCGGCGTAGAGGGCGCATTCGGTGAGCAGGCGCGTTTCGTCCGGAGTGACGCGATTGTCGGCGAGCGCCTCCCGGATCTTTGCGGCGAGCCGCTCCCGGTATTCTCCGACGCTCGTTTTCGTTTTTCCCTCGATCGCGTCGGCAAGCTCCCGAACCGCCGCGAGCTTTGCGGAAAGATCCCGCGCAAGGGCGGCTCCTTCCTTTTCCCGCGCCAGAAGGAATGCGTCGGTCGCTTCGCCGAGAACGGTTTTGACCGACTCCCATTCGGCGTCCGGATCCTCCTGCGGCGTCGCCGCCGTAAAGACGCCCGGATTGCGCGCCACTTCCATGACCGAAACATCGTCGCGCAGACCGTATTCCTCTTTGAGCCGGGTCAGAGCCGCCAGGTATCCGCGCAGGTAGGATTCGTCGAGCGCGACCGCCTCGCCGCCTCCGTCGGTTCGTTCGATCCCGACCGAAACGTCGACCTTGCCGCGGCTGATCCCGCGCTCCTGCAAATAGGGCTTGATCCGCTCTTCGAGATAACCGAAAGACCGGCTGACCTTTGCGTTGCAGTCAAAAAAACGGCTGTTGACCGACCGGATCTCCACCGAAATATCCATGCCGCCGAGGCACGCCCGGCTTCTGCCGAACCCGGTCATACTGCAAATCACGCAAATCTCCCCCTCTCCCGGTTCTTCTCTTCTTTCTATTATACCCTCTCCCGGCGCAAAAGTCAAGGTTTTTTCGGCGATTTACCGATGAAAAAGCAAAAAAGGACTTGCAAAAAACCGCGGTTTGGTGTATGATAATAGTTGATTTTCAAAACCGAAGGAGGCATGGCGCATGGAGCTTGTTCCGCAGCAGTCGTCCCTGCAAAACGGAATCCTTTCTCTCATCCGCACCGGAAAATTCAAATCCGGTCTTTTGAGCGTGACGACGCTGCTCCCCATCACGCAAAAGTCCGCCTGTCTCGGGCCTCTGCTCCTCTCGGTTTTGCGCCGCGGGACCGAAAAATATCCCTCGCTTCCGGCGATCAACCGCCGGCTCGACGACCTTTACGGAACCGGCATCTCGATCCGTCCGTTCTATCTGGGCGATCGGCTTGCCCTCTTTTGCTCGGCGGAACTGCTCGACGAGGCCTATCTGCCCGAACCGGTCGATCTGCTCGCGGGCGTGGGGGAGCTGATCGGGCAGATCCTGTTCCATCCGCTGCTCGACGAAAACGGGCTTCTTTGCGAGGCGCTCGTGGAGAGCGAAAAGGAATTGCAGAAAGAGAAGATCCGTTCGCTCAAAGACGCGCCCCGCAGTTACGCTTATTCCCGGCTTCTGCACTTTTTCCACGAAGGAGAACCGGTCGGGTTCCCGATCTTCGGAACCGAGGAAGAGGTCGCGGCGGTCACGCCCCGGGAGCTGACCGATTTTTGGCATCAGTTCAAAGAATCCTTCTGCCCGGTCTGCTTTTCGGTCGGGTCGCTTCCGGGAGAGCGGATCCGCGCCGTTCTGGAAGAAAATCTTCCCCGCTCCGGCGCTTCTCTTCCCTCCCTCTACCTGCGGGAACCGCCCCTCTCGGCAAAAACGGTGCGCCGCGTGGCGGAACCGATGGATATTTCGCAGGGGCATCTGCTGCTCGGCTTTCGCGCCGGAACCTTTGCCGGAATGCCCGGCTCTACTGCCGTGACCGTTTTGACCGAACTGCTCGGCGGCTCGTCAAGCTCCCGTCTGTTCCGGAATATCCGGGAAGCATACGGATTTTGCTATTCGATCGGCGCATACTATCGCGCGGAACGCGGAATGGTCATGCTGCATTGCTCCATGCGCCCCGACCGGCGCGCCTTTGCCGAGGAAAAACTCCTCTCCGAGCTCGAAGCGATTCGCGCGGGGAAATTTTCGGACGAAGAACTCGACGTCGCGAAAAAGTCGCTCCGCAACGTTTGCCGGCAGATGCAGGACAGCCCCTCTTCTCTGGAAGATTTCTACCGGTTCCGTCTCCTGCGCGGCGTGGACGACACCCTTGCCGCCCAAGGGACGCGCATCGCATCCGTAACGCGCGAGGACGTGATCGCCGCCGCGCGCGCCCTCTCGCTCGATACCGTTTATTTCCTGCGCGGAACGCAAAGAGGAGGTGACGCCGATGTACCCGACGACGAAATTTGAATCGGCTCTTCTGCGGGAATCCTTTGAAAAGATCGACCACCCGTCCGGGCTTCCGATCTATGTTTTCCCGAAGAAGCTGTCCGCAACCTACGCCATCCTCTCGGTCAGATTCGGCTCGATCGATACAAGAATTCGGCTGGCGCCGAATTCGGATGTTCTGACCTTCCCGGACGGCATCGCGCATTTTCTCGAACACAAACTCTTTGAAAATCCCGACGGGAGCGATTCGCTCACCGCTTTCTCGACGTTCGGCGCCGACGCGAACGCCTACACAGGGCATACCCGCACCGCCTATCTGTTCAGCTGTACCGAAAAGTTTTCGGAATCGCTCGCCGAGCTGCTCCGGTTCGTCACAACTCCCTGGTTCACCCCCGAATCGGTCGAACGGGAGCGCGGCATCATCACCGAGGAGATCCGGGCGATCGTCGATTCTCCCTGGGATCGCTGCGCCGAGCGTCTGGCGGAAGGGCTTTACCACCTGCATCCGGTGCGGAAGAACATCTGCGGCAGCGAGGAATCGATCGCCCGGATCACGCCCGAGCTGCTCTATCAAGCTTACAATATCTTCTATCAGCTCCCCAACATGGCGCTCGTCGTCTGCGGCGACGTCACCGCCGGGGAGGTTCTCGCGGTCGCCGACAAGGTTCTGCCGAAAGTGAAACAGCCGATGCGCCCGATTCTGCGCGTACCCGTCCCGGAACCGCCCGGGATCGTCTCTCCCCGGATGCGCGAGGAGATGCCGGTCTCGATCCCCATCCTCAATTTCGGCTTCAAGGACGCAAAAATCCCTGCCGATCCCGTCCTGCGGATCCGCCGCGACGCGATCCTCTCGCTCGTGGGCGAGGTGCTCTTCTCCCGTTCCAACGACTTCTTCGGAACGCTCTTTGAGGAGGGGCTCATCACATCTTCCTATTCCTACTCCTATTCCATCTGCGAAACCTTTGCCGATTTCGACCTTTCCTGCGAGAGCGAGGATCCCGAGGAGGTCCGGCAATGTCTGCTCGATTACCTCGCGGATATGCGCCGGAGCGGACTCGACCCCGAGGCGCTCGAACGCGCCCGCCGGGTGCTGATCGCCGATCAGATCCGCGACTATGATTCCACCGAGGAGATCGCCAACAATCTGCTCGTTTTCCTCTTTGACGACGCCGAGCTCTTTGGCTATCCCGCCCTGCTCGCCTCGGTGACCGAAGCGGAAGCGAACGCCTGCCTCGGCGAGCTCTTCCGGGAGGAAAACCTCTGTCTCTCGGTCGTCGCGCCCGCCGGAAAATAAAGCAAAAGGAGAAACGACTATGAACGAACAAGTGACCGTCTGGTTCCCCAGCTTCCAGAAAACCGCCCATACCCTGCATAAGATCGCCTTTACCCTCTTCGGGAAATTCGAGGTGCGCTGGTACGGGATCCTCATCACGCTCGGCATGATTCTGGCGTTCGCCTATATCGGCTGGCGGGGCAAAAAGAACGAGGGAATCGTCTTTGACAACGTGATCGACGTCGGCATTCTGACCGTGATCCTCGGGATCCTCGGCGCGCGGGTCTATTACGTTCTGACTTCTCTCGGCGATTACCACACCTTCTACGACGCCATCGCCATCTGGAACGGCGGACTCGCCATCTACGGCGGCGTCATCGGCGGCTTCACCGGGCTTTTCATCATGTGCGCCGTCAAAAAAATCAACTGGCGCAAATTCCTCGACGCCACCACTCCTGCCGTCCTCTTCGCGCAGGCGCTCGGACGCTGGGGCAACTTCTTCAACGGCGAGGCCTACGGCTCCCAGATCGCCGACACGACGCAGTATTATTTCTTCCTCAAAAAATTCGACCTGCCCTCCGGCGAAGGAACTCTCTTCCATTTTCTGCGGATGGGGCTTTATCCGAACGACTTTTCCCGCTACGAAATGGTCTTCGTGCATCCAACCTTCCTTTACGAAAGTATTTGGAATCTGGTCGGCTTCATCTGGATCAACCTCGTTTATAAACACAAGAAGTTCGACGGACAGGTCGCGCTCCTCTATTTCAGCTGGTACGGCTTCGGACGGATGTTCATCGAGGGCTTCCGCTCCGACAGTCTTTATATCGGCGGAAACATCCGCATTTCGCAGCTGGTCGGTCTGCTCTGCTTCGTCGCCTGCACGACGCTCCTGATCGTCGGTCTGGTACGCAGTCGCCGCAAGGTCGCCGCGCCCGAACCCGCGCCGCAGACCTTCCCCGAAGCACCGGCTGAATCCGCCGCCGAGCAGGCAAAGGTGGATTCGATCGTGAACCGCGTGCTCGACCGCCTGCTCCGACGGAAGCTCCGCAAGCCCGCCCTGCCGGAAGAGACGCCGGCGGAGGCGACCGGAAACGCGGAAGATCCCTTGATGGAAGATTTTACAACGGAAGATCCTGCGACGGAAGCGGAAAACACCGAAAATTCCACCGATTCTCAACCGCCGGTGGCGTAAATGTAAATAGGTTTTTGCCCTGTTAACAATGGCATAGCTGTTTGTTTCGTCCTGTTTGCTCAAGGCTCGGCGCTTGGAAACCTTCCCCGCTGGGGAAGGTTCCCGCGCGCCGAACTTGACGGCAAACAGAGCCAACGACAAAACTATGCTGTCGGGGTATGAAGTTTGGAAAATGAAGGAATAATCGTCGAGGTTGGAAGCGGGCTTGCCCGCCCCGCTGGGGAAGGTTTCCGGACGCGTTACTTGACGCATAACGGAACCCAATAAAGATAGATGCGTTTCTGCCCCATCAAAGCGTCAGATAAAATTATGAAAGTGTCAGATAAAATTATCAAAGCGTCAGATAAAATCTAAATTCCGAGGTGCCCACCATGAAATTAATTGACGGCAAATCAATATCGGCGGAGATTCGCCGGGAGATCCGCACGGAATGCGAAGCGTTCCGCGCCTCGCACGGCTACGTCCCGGGCCTTGCGGTCGTGATCGTGGGAGACGATCCCGCCTCGCAGATCTACGTCCGCAATAAGCGGCTCGCCTGCGAAGAGGTCGGCTTTCAATCGGTCGTTCACGCCCTGCCTGCCTCCACCACGCAAGCCGAATTGCTCGCTCTGATCGATGCCCTCAACGAAAAACCCGACGTCCACGGCATCCTCGTTCAGCTTCCGCTCCCCAAACACCTCGACGAAACCGAGGTGCTCCTGCGGATCAACCCCAAAAAGGACGTGGACGGCTTCCATCCCTACAACGTCGGACAGCTCATCATCGGCAATCCTACCTTCCTGCCCTGCACCCCTGCCGGGATCATGGAACTGCTCAAACGCTCGGGCATCGACCCCTCCGGCAAAAACTGCGTCGTCATCGGTCGGAGCAATATCGTCGGCAAACCCATCGCCGCGCTCCTGCTTGCCGCCAACGGCACCGTTACCGTCTGCCACCGCAAAACCAAAAATACCGAGGAGATCGCCCGCTCGGCGGATATCCTCGTCTCTGCCGTCGGCAGAGCGCATTTCCTCACCGCCGATATGGTCAAGCCCGGCGCCGTCGTCATCGACGTCGGTATGAACCGCGACGAAAACGGAAAACTCTGCGGCGACGTCGAATTCGACGAGGTCGCGCCCCTCACTTCCGCCATCACGCCCGTCCCCGGCGGCGTAGGCCCTATGACCATCACCATGCTTTTGGCAAATACATTGAAGGCTGCTTTGAGAGAATGAGGTTCTTGGGGAGCGGGGACCCATTTTTTGCAAAAAAGGGGGCCCCGCTCCCCAAACCCCTCACCCTCCCAAAAAAACTCCAACGAAAGGGGTATATCTGATTTCTGCCCCGTTCGATCGTTTGTTCTACGCCATTCTGACCCTGTCGCGCACCGCACAAAACCACAGCTTTTGCCAAAATAAAATCTACACGCACTCGCTCCGAAAATGACGGTGTTTTTTTCGGAAAGGGTGCGGGGAAACCTCTTTTTTTCCAAAAAAAGGGTTTCCCCGCAAAACCCCTGCCCATTTTTTCGGAGAGGGTGCGGGAGGACCGCTTTTTTGCAAAAAAAGGGTCCTCCCGCAGAAAGGAACCTATGTCCTCCTTAACCACCGGGAAGATCACGCCGACGATATTTCGGTTTTGTATCCCGCTCATCTTCGGGACGCTCTTGCAGATCCTGTTCAACATTACGGATCAGATCGTTCTCGGGCAGATGGCGGGAACTTTGGCGGTTGCGGCGGTCGGCGCGTGCGGATCGGCGGTACATTTGGTGATCAACTTTTTTGCGGGGATGGGCGCGGCAGTAACGGTATTACTTTCGCGGGCGATGGGCGAAAACGACCGTGAGAAGTCGGCTGACATCATATCCACCTCGGTATTTTCGTCGCTGTTGCTGGGGTTGATCGGTCTGGGGGTAGGGCTTGCGTGCGCGAGACCGCTCCTGCTCCTCACGAAGTGTCCGGCGGAATGTTTCCATGACGCGCTGTTGTATCTGACGATCTACTATCTGGCGACGCCGGTGATCGTGATCTATAATTTCGGCGCCTCGGCGCTCCGCGCGATGGGAGATTCCCGCCGTCCGATGATCTATCTGACGATCGGCGGTGTGGTGAACGTAATTTTGAACATTGTGCTTTGTCTGATCCTGACGCAGAAGGTGGCGGCGGTGGCGATCGCGACCTTTGCCTCCCAGGCGCTGGCGGCGTTCCTGACGGTGCGGCGGCTCTGTTTCCTCGACGAAAAGGACCTGCGGTTCCATCCGACGAAGCGGATCTGGAAAGCGCGGATCTTCGGCAAGATCCTGCGCTACGGTCTGCCGAGCGCGCTGGTGGATTCGGTCTATCCGATCGCGAATCTGCAAATTCAGACCAACGTCAACTCGTTCGGTCCTGCGGCGATGGCGGGATTCACCGCGGCGGCGGGGATCAACGCGACCATTTCCTCGATCCCGACCGGGTTCAGCCACACGGCGAACGCGACGATCGGGCAGAACCTGGGCGCCGGAAACCGCAAACGGGTGTATCAGTTCTTCTGGCTCGGTCTGCTCTATATGACGATGCTGACGGTGTTGGCGGGTACAATGGTCTATCTGTTCCACAAACCGCTGATCTCGCTCTACGCGCCCGACGCGACCGCCGAGGTCATGCCCTACGGCGTTTCCTATATCCGCGCCGTTTCGCTGACCTATTTCATCTGCGCGGCGAACGCGATGTTCGGCAAGGTTCTCGGCACCTTCGGTTACGCCGCCTTCGCGGCAGGGAGCAGTATCCTTTCGATCGTGGTCTTCCGCCCGATCTGGCTCGCCACCGCCTACGAATATTTCAAGACCTTTGACGTGCTGATGTTCTGTTTCCCGGTCTCCTGGGCGGTGCTGCTGCTGTTCCAAATCATCCTGCTCCTCATCGTCTTTGGGCGCTACCGGCACGGCAAACTGAAAAAGCTGTGATTTTGCGTCCCCCGTTCTTGACAAAAAGGCAAAAAAATGCTATGATAAATAGGTAAATATACCCTTGGAAAGGATTTTGATCATGAATAATTCGGAAAAGACAATGGATAAAATCGTCGCGCTCTGCAAAACGCGCGGGCTCATCTTCCCCGGCTCGGAGATCTACGGCGGTCTCGCCAACTCCTGGGACTACGGTCCTCTGGGGGTGGAATTCAAAAACAACGTCAAGCGCGCGTGGTGGAAAAAGTTCGTGCAGGAGAGCCCCTATAACGTAGGTCTTGACAGCGCGATCATCATGAACCCCCAGACCTGGGTGGCTTCCGGCCACGTGGGCGGCTTTTCGGATCCGCTCATGGACTGCAAGCAGTGCCGCGCCCGTCACCGTGCGGACAAGCTGATCGAGGACTACGCTTTTCAGAACCACGAGGAGATCAACCCGGCGAGCTGGACCTTTGAGCAGATGTCGGATTTCATCCGCGAGAAGGGCATCGCCTGCCCGGTTTGCGGCGGCAAGCAGTTCACCGACATCAAGAAATTCAACCTGATGTTCAAAACCTTCATCGGCGTGACCGAGGATTCGGCAAGCACCGTTTATCTGCGTCCCGAAACCGCGCAGGGCATCTTCGTCAACTTCCCTGCCGTTCAGCGCTCCACACGCAAAAAACTGCCTTTCGGCGTGGCGCAGATCGGTAAATCCTTCCGCAACGAGATCACGCCCGGCAACTTCATCTTCCGCATCCGTGAATTCGAGCAGATGGAGCTGGAATTCTTCTGCAAACCCGGCACCGACCTCGAATGGTTCGCCTACTGGAAGGACTACTGCCATAAGTTCCTGCTCGACCTCGGTCTGCGCGACGAAAACCTGCGCCTGCGCGATCACGATCCCGAAGAGCTGGCGTTCTACTCCAAGGCGACCACCGACTTCGAGTTCCTCTTCCCGTTCGGATGGGGCGAGCTTTGGGGCATCGCCGACCGTACCGACTACGACCTCGGTCAGCATCAGAAGTTCAGCGGGAAAGATTTGACCTACTTCGATCCCGAAACCAACGAACATTATATCCCCTACGTCATCGAGCCCTCACTCGGCGCCGACCGCGTTGCCCTCGCGTTCCTCGTGGACGCCTACGACGAGGAAGTCCTCGACGCTGAAAAGAACGACGTCCGCACGGTGCTCCACCTGCATCCGGCGCTCGCGCCCTTCAAGGCGGCAATCCTGCCCCTCTCGAAGAAGCTCGCCGAACCGGCGATGGAAATCTATCAGGAGCTTTCTAAATATTTCATGGTCGACTACGACGAAACCGGCTCCATCGGCAAACGCTACCGCCGCGAGGACGAGATCGGCACGCCCCTTTGCATCACCGTCGATTTCGAAACCGTCGGCGACGAAACCAAACCTGCCGACGGCTGCGTCACCGTCCGCGACCGCGATACCATGCAGCAAACCCGTATCCCGATCGCCGGGCTGAAAGATTATATTGAAAAGAAAATCAGTTTTTGAGGATGAGTTTTGCGGGGAGGAACTTTTTTGGAAAAAAGTTTCCTCCCCGCCCCCTCTTCCAAAAACCGAAACCGGTTTTTACCGTTTTAATACCGCGAACAAAATGAAAATCAGAAAAAACCTTTGTTCGTTTTTTCTGGGAAAGGGTGCGGGAAAACCGTTTCTATCCGAATAGCGCAGATCAAACTTTCCCGTCGGGGAGGGCACGATGGCAATTTGCCAAACAAACGGCGATAATCGGAAGCGGGCTTGCCCGCAAAAAAGAGGGTTTTCCCGCAATAGAAAGTCGTATGAACTACGCAGAAGAGTCGTTGAAGAAGCATTATGAATGGAAGGGCAAGTTAGAGGTTCTCCCGAAGATGGAGATCAAGGATCGGGATGATCTGTCACTTGCCTACACGCCGGGCGTGGCGCAGGCGTGTCTGGAAATTCAGAAAGACCCCGAGAAGAGCTATCAGCTGACCGGTCGGGGCAATCTGGTTGCGGTCGTGACCGACGGGACTGCGGTTCTGGGTCTGGGCGACATCGGGCCGGAAGCCGGGATGCCCGTGATGGAGGGCAAGTGCGTTCTCTTCAAGGCGTTCGGCGGCGTGGACGCGATCCCGCTCTGTGTCAGGTCGAAAGACGTGGACGAGATCGTGAACACGGTGGCGCTCCTCGCCGGCAGTTTCGGCGGGATCAACCTCGAAGACATTGCCGCGCCGCGGTGTTTTGAAATTGAGCGGAAGCTCAAAGAGAAATGCGACATTCCGGTCTTTCACGACGACCAGCACGGGACTGCCGTGGTGGTTCTGGCGGCGGTGCTCAACGCCTTGCGCGTGGTTGGGAAAGGGCTTGGAGAAATTCACGCGGTGATCAACGGCGCAGGATCCGCCGGGATCGCGATCGCGAAACTGCTCCTCTCCTGCGGGCTCAACCATCTGGTCATGTGCGACAAGATGGGCGTGATCTGCGAGGGTGCCGACTGGCTGAACCCGGCGCAGGCGGAGATGGCAAAGGTGACCAACCGGGAAAAGCGGACGGGCAGACTCGCCGACGTGATGGCGGGAGCGGATCTTTTCATCGGCGTATCGGCAGGCAATCTGGTGTCGCCGGAGATGGTGCGGTCGATGGCTCCGGGCGCGATCCTCTTCCCGATGGCGAACCCGACGCCCGAGATCATGCCGAACGAGGCGCTCGCGGCGGGTGCGACGATTGTCGGGACCGGTCGGAGCGACTACAAGAACCAGATCAACAACGTCCTGGCGTTTCCGGGGATCTTCCGGGGCGCGCTCGACGTGCGCGCGCGGGAGATCAACGAGGAAATGAAGCTTGCGGCGGCGCGTGCGCTGGCGGGTCTGGTGAGCGACGAAGAGCTCTCCGCCGACTACATTCTGCCGCGTGCGTTTGATCCGCGCGTGGGACCAACGGTAGCAAAAGCCGTCGCCGAGGCGGCAAAAGACAGCGGAGTTGCAAGGGCGTAAATCTTTGTAGTGCCGTGTGCGCTCGTTGCCGCGGTGCCATAAAAGTTTTTTAGGCGGCTTTTTTCAAAAAAGCCGCGACCTTAAAATACCTTTTTCGCGCCAACGGCGCGAACAAAACGCGCTTTTGGTTCGCGCTTCGCGCGAAAAGGTCGCGGGGCTTTGCCCCACGACCCCAGTCGCTTTTTTGTAAAAAAGCGACACAAAAAACTTTCCGAAAGAGGAAAGGAGTATGCTATGAGATTTTGCTTTCATACCCATTGTTTTCCGGACGCGTTAGCGCCGAAGGCGATGGCGGTACTGACCGAGAACGCGAAGGTCTGCGGATATATTCCGCACACCGACGGCACGGCGTCGGGCGCGGAGAAGGTTTTGAAATCTGCCGGGATCGACGGCGCGCTGGTCTGCAACATCGCCACGAATCCGCGCCAGGAGCACAAGGTCAACGATTTTGCGATCTCGCTTGCGGCGCAGAGGGGCTTTCTCTTCGCCGCCGGTTCGCTCCATCCCGAGAGCGGGAACATGGAGCCGGAACTCGACCGTCTCGCGGCGGCGGGCATCCGCGGCATCAAGATCCACCCCGACTACGTGGGGATGGAGATCACCGACGAAAGGTTTGAAAAAATCTTCTCGCTTGCCGAGGAGCGCGGATTCTTTGTTGTGACGCATACGGGGTTCGACCCGGTCTGCCCCGACCGCATCCACGCCACGGCGGGGGGACTGCTCGCGGTGGTGAAAAAACACCCCCGTCTGCGTCTGATCGCGGCGCACATGGGAGGGCCGCGGCAAAGTCGGCAGGTGCTGGAAAAGCTGGTGGGTACGCCGATCTTTTTCGATACGTCGCTCTCCGCGATCCGTCCGGACGAGCGGGAGGCGCTCGAAACCATCCTGCGCGAGCACGACGACCGGAGAATCCTCTTCGGAACCGACACGCCGTGGAGCGATCCGGCGGCGGAAATCGCGTTTTTGGAGGGCGCGGGGCTCTCCGAGCGGGCAAAAACCAATATTTTTTATCGAAATGCGGCAACACTTCTCGCCGCCGGGCATTGACAACCGGCGGCTTTTGTGATATAATGCTATACTGTAATATTATTTTGTAAAACCCGGAAAAAGGACGAAAAAAGATGACGATTGTCGATCTGTTGGAACAAAACGCGCAAAAATACCCGGGGGAGATCGCCCTCGTTGAGGTCAATCCCGCCGAAAAAGAGACGCGCCGCACCACCTGGCGCGATTTTGAGCTGGTGGAACCCACGCCGCACACGCCGCACTACCGCCGGGAGATCACCTGGAAGGTCTTTGACGAAAAGGCGAACCGGTTTGCAAACGCGCTCGCGGCGAGAGGGATCGGGAAAGGCGACAAGGTCGCCATTCTCCTGATGAACTGCATCGAGTGGCTGCCGATCTATTTCGGGATCCTGAAAACCGGCGCGCTTGCCGTGCCGCTGAATTTCCGCTATACCCCGGACGAGATCCGCTACTGTCTGGATCTTGCCGACGTGGACGTGCTCGTTTTCGGTCCCGAATTTATCGGGCGCGTGGAGGAGATCGCAGACGAGATCAGCCGCAACCGGCTGCTCATCTACGCCGGGCAGGGCTGTCCGACCTTCGCCGACGACTACTATGAAATGACGGTTGAATGTGCGAGTGATTTTCCCAAACTGCCGCTGACCGAGGAGGACGACGCGGCGATCTACTTCTCTTCGGGCACGACCGGATTCCCCAAAGCGATCCTGCACGCGCATCGCGCCCTGCTCCATTCCTGCCGGGTGGAACAGGCGCACCACGGGCAAACCCACGAGGACGTCTTCCTCTGCATCCCGCCCCTCTACCACACCGGCGCGAAGATGCACTGGTTCGGCAGTCTTCTGGTCGGTTCGCGCGCGGTGATCCTGAAAGGCACCTCTCCCGAAACGATCCTGCGCACCGCCTCGGACGAGCATTGCACGATCGTTTGGTTGCTCGTGCCGTGGGCGCAGGACATCCTCGGCGCGCTCGACCGGGGAGAACTGAAACTTTCCGACTACAAGCTCGACCAGTGGCGGCTCATGCACATCGGCGCACAGCCGGTGCCGCAAAGTCTGATCCGCCGTTGGCTTGCCTACTTCCCCCACCACCAGTACGACACCAACTACGGTCTTTCGGAATCGATCGGTCCCGGCGCGGTGCATCTGGGTGTGGAAAACGTCCGTAAGGTGGGTGCGATCGGCATCGCCGGCTACGGCTGGCAGACCAAGATCATCGATCCCGACGGCAAAGAGATCACCAAACCGGGCGAGGTCGGCGAGCTCTGCCTGCGCGGTCCGGGCGTGATGAAATGCTACTATAAGGACCCCGAAGCGACGGCAAAAACCCTGCACGGCGACTGGCTGCTCACCGGAGATATGGCGACCACCGACGAGGACGGCTTCATCTTCCTCGTCGACCGCAAGAAGGACGTCATCATCACCGGCGGCGAGAACCTTTACCCGGTGCAGATCGAGGACTTCCTCCGCCGCAACAACGCCATCAAGGACGTCGCCGTCATCGGCCTGCCCGATCCGCGCCTCGGCGGAATCGCCGCCGCGATCATCGAGGTCAAGCCGGACTTCACGCTCACCGAGGAACAGGTCAACGACTTCTGCCTCGACCTGCCGCGTTACCAGCGCCCGCGCAAGATCATCTTCGCCGACGTCCCGCGCAATCCGACCGGCAAGATCGAAAAGCCGAAACTCCGCAAGATCTACGGCGCGGACCACCTCGTGGCCATGCAGAACGAGATCAAGTGAGGCGCTTGCATCCTGTCTCGAAA
>CAMYUQ010000030.1 GCA_947302045.1 uncultured Clostridia bacterium | reverse complement strand
GGAACGCTCGGGGTCTTTACCATGTGCCTGTTTCAGGTCAACAAAAACTGAAAAAATCAGCCCGCCGATTTTTCGGCGGGCTGATTTGATGTGCGTTACGGTTCGATTTCTACCGGCGCGGCAAAGAAGCTGTATTGGATCGCTTTGACCTCGGTCAGCTTGTAGGTCACAAACCGTCCGTCGCCTGCCCGGTATAATTGCTTCGGTCCGGTGGGGTCGCTTAGAACCGCTTCCTGCACCTCGATCCGGTCGTCCTCAACCGCCTTTGCCGCCACGCGAAGCCAGCTTGCTCCGTCGTCGTACATTCCGAAAAGTTCGAGCCGGGGATTTGCGGAGAGCTGCTTATAAACTTCTTTGAAATTCCCGCAGCAAATATAGGCGTTCCCCTCAAATTCCGCGATGGTGCCGAACGGACGCACCCGCGGCTGATCTCCCTCGACGGTGGCGATATAAAAGACCTTGACCTTTTTCAGTTCTTCAACGATTTGATTCATGTTCTTCCTGCCTTTCTGTGCTTGCGGAATCGTTTTTCTTTTTCCGAAAGACGAATCGCTTGCTGATGATATAATTCAGAGCGGTGATCACAACGATCGAGATCGCCATGGTCAAAAGATCCGCGTCCACGTCGACGATGAAATGGAAAGTTTTATAGCCGATCCTGATGAGAAGAGGGGGCAGGACAACCGCAAATCCCCATTCCGCAAGCCAGGTGAACAAGCGTGACCCGGCAAATTTACCGAACTGCCTCCATGTTCTGCCGGTGTTCTTTTCGGCATCCCGAAAAACCCAGAATTTGTTCGGGAAGAAAGCAAAAGTCACCCCGGCGACCCAACCGGCGGTTTGTGCCGCCGAACGCAGAGCAGATGCCGCGGCGTCCGCCGTTTCGGCGTTCAGATCGATCGAACAGATGCGGGCGAACGGATAGAGGATCGCCATGCGCACACCGTAAGAAACGACCGTGGTGAGCAATCCGACGATCAGATAAAGAAACAGCTCGCGGTATTTTTTTCGGAACCTGCTCATGCTCCCTCGATCCGGAAGGTGGTTCCTTCCTTGGTGTCGATCAAAGTGATCCCACGGGCGGCAAGCTCGGCGCGGATCCGGTCGGCTTCCGCATAATTTTTCGCTGCTTTCGCGGCTTTACGGGCATTGATCTGCTCCTCGATCTCGCGGATCAGCGCGTCGTTTGCCGCCGGCACCTCAGGTGTGGACGATTCAGCCGCGTCGGTCAGACCCAGGCAGAGCACCTTGTCGTATTCCCGGATCAGGGCAAGTTTCGTGGCGTCGTTGGCGGAAATTTTCAAGGCGTCGTAAAGTGCGGTAACGGCAAGCGCGGTATTGAGATCGTTGTCCATTGCTTGCAGAAATTTTTCTTTCTGCGCGGCAAAAACGGCGTCGTCGATCGGACCGTCCTCTTTGAGCGCGGCGATCTTTGCGATCAGCTTTTTGTAGGCGATTTTTGCATTATCCAGATTCTCATAGGAGAAAACGAGCGATTTCCGGTAGTGCGATTGCAGGCAGAAGAACCGGTAGACCATCGGGTCGTACCCTTTTTGTTCCAGTAGGGAGAGCGTGAGAAATTCCCCCGACGATTTGCTCATTTTGCCGGATGTGGTATTCAGGTGCAGGACGTGGAACCAGTAGTTGCACCATTTATGCCCGATATAGGCCTCGGATTGGGCGATCTCGTTGGTATGGTGGGGAAAAGCGTTGTCAATGCCCCCGCAGTGAATATCCAGCCGCTCTCCGAGATATTTCATGCTGATGCAGGAACATTCGATGTGCCATCCGGGGTATCCCACGCCCCACGGACTTTCCCATTTGAGCTCCTGATCGTCGAATTTGGATTTGGTGAACCAGAGAACGAAGTCGGCTTTATTCCGCTTGTTTCCGTCTTCCTCGACTCCCTCGCGCACACCGACGGCAAGGTCTTCCTCTTCAAAATTATGAAAAACGTAGTACTGTTTGAGTTTTGAGGTATCAAAATAGACGTTTCCGCCGGCAAGGTAGGCATATCCTTTTTCCAAAAGTGCCGAGATGACCTTGATAAAATCGTCGATGCAGCCGGTGGCGGGCTGTACGACTTCGGGACGGCGGATATGCAGTTTTTCGCAATCCGAGAAGAAGCAGTCGGTATAGAATTTTGCGATCTCCATCACGGTTTTGTGTTCGCGTTTTGCGCCTTTGAGCATTTTGTCCTCGCCGGTGTCGGCGTCGGAGGACAGGTGACCGACGTCGGTAATATTCATCACGCGCGTCACGTCATAGCCGGAATAGCGCAGATAACGGTCGAGAATATCCTCCATGAGGTAGGTGCGCAGATTTCCGATATGAGCGTAGTGATAAACGGTCGGACCGCAGGTATACATACTGACCTTGCCCGGCTGGTTCGGCACAAATTCTTCTTTGGAATGCGAGAGGGAATTATACAGTTGCATGAGCGTTACTTCCTTTTCTGAGGTTGAGAGGAACGGGCTTTTTTCTTTGCGACAGAAAATCCGAAACTGCCGAGCCGGCGACCGAGAGCGTAATAATCGCCGTGCGCATAGGCGGCAAGCCCGGCGCGTTCGAGATGGAGCTTTCCGTCGGAGTCGATCAGGGATTCTTCTGCATCGACGGCAACGATATCGGCTAAAAACATATCGTGAGATCCGAGAGGGATGACGTCTGTTACCCGACATTCAAGCGACAGAGGCGAATCGGCAAGCAGAGGACAGCCGATGACGCTTGCCGGCTCGGTTTCCAGATGACAGCGTGCAAATTTGTCCACTTTTGCTCCGGTATAAACGCCGCACCAGTCGGCGGCGCGGAGCAGGTCGGTGGTGGTCAGGTTGATCGCAAACTCGCCGCTTTCCCGGATCAGACGGTAGGAATGGCGGGAGGGTCGGATGGAAACGTAGGTTTTCGGGGGCTGTGTGTTGGTGATCCCCGTCCACGCAACGGTCAGAACGTTCTGTTCTTCCCCGAGCGCCGAGGTCACCATTGCGGGCGGTACGGGAGCCAGCAGGGCGCCGCCCTTCCACTGTATTTTTGCCATGCGCAGATCCCCCTTTCCGTCTTTTAGTAGTATAACATAAAATTCCGCTTTTGTCAATCGTTCCGGATCTGTTTCTTTCGATGCTTTTTCAGGAAAGAGAAACCGTGAAATGCGTAAAAATCGGATTTTTTTATCAAAAAATGTGCTTTTCTTGTCGTTTTCGATCTATTTTCCGAAAAGGTCTTGCTTTCACGGGGAAAATGTGGTAAAATCATAAGAACAGTCATTGGATTGATGCGGCGAGAAAAGAGGTACGGGGGATGAACGGAAAGCTTGGAATTATTGCGAACTGCTTGCACGGTGTGCGCGATCTTGACGCGCTCGACTTGATCCGGAATGCCGGATTTGAAATGATTTTCAGCGAGGAATACGATCCGAAAACGGTATATCAAATCAAAGAAAAGAGCGAGAAGCTGGGACTTTCGTTGGACTTTCTGCACGCGCCATACAAAGGAGTCAACGATTTCTGGATCCCCGGGCTTGCATATCGCAACCTGCGGAACGGGATTTACAGCAGCATCGACGCGGCGTCGGGCGCAGGCGTGCCGGTCGTGGTTTGCCACGTTTCGTCCGGATGGTTTCCGCCGCAGCTCTGCGACGTCGGATTCGAGCGCTTTGACGCGCTGGTCGATTATGCGATCTCCAAGAACGTCAAGGTCGCTTTTGAAAACCTGCGCAAGGTCGGGAATCTTGCCGCGATCATGGAGCGATATGAAAAGGTGCCGGAGGTCGGATTCTGCTACGACTGCGGACACGAGCATTGCTATACCGAAACGGTGCATTTTCTCGAATTCTACGGCGATCGCGTTCTTTGCACGCATATTCACGATAACCACGGCAGAAATTATGAGGATTATTACAGTGATCCGGACGAACATCTTATGCCCTTCGACGGCAATCTGGACTTCGCCGACATGATGAAGCGGCTCAAACAGTCCCCCTATGCGGGTGCGCTGACGTTGGAGGTCGTTCAGGAAAATGAGTATTTGAAAAAGAGTCACGAAGAATTTTTGAAAATCGCTTTTGAGCGGATCAAGCGCATTTCTGCGTTGGGTTAAACATCGGAAAGGCATATCATGGAACCTGAACAACATATTTCCCGCAGAAAGCAGGGGATTCTGATCCTTCTTTGCTGTATGGCGTACGCATTTGCTTATGTGGGAAGGTACAGTTACAACGCAAATATCGCCCCGGTCATGGATTTCTACGGCGTTTCCAAAGCCGAGGCAGGTCTTGTCGGCACGTTTTTCTTCTTTGCCTACGGCGTCGGGCAGCTGCTCAACGCGATCCTTTGCAAGTATTATAACAAGAAGTACATCATCACGGCGTCGCTCCTGGTCTCTGCGGGGATCAATACCGTATTGTTTTTCAGCCCGCCGTTTTGGAGCATCAAATTCCTTTGGCTGGTCAACGGTATCTGCCAGTCGATTCTCTGGCCGACTCTGATCCAGACGATCGGCGAATCGGTGGAAGAATCCATGACCAAATGGGCGGTCATGGCAATGAACTCCGCCTGCCTGATCGGGACCTTCCTTGCCTACGGTGGGAGCGCACTGTTCAACCTGACCGGCTTCTTCCGCGCTTCGTTCCTGTTCGGCGTTGCTCTGATGGTGACGATCGGCGTGATCTGGTTTCTTTCCTACGATTCGCTGACCGGAACCGCAAGCGTTGCGAGAGTGCCGAGCACGGAGCCGGTCGACCGACCGAAAAAGACCGCCACGGCTTTGTCGGGCGCGCTGATCGGGCTTTTGGCGGTTTGCGCGATCTTTGCCATTGTGGATAACTTCGTGAAAGACGGATTCAGCACATGGACGCCCGTCATTCTCCGGGAGCAATTCAGGTTTGGCGACAGTATCTCTATGGTGCTGACGCTGATCCTGCCTGTCTTTGGCGTTTTCGGTTCGATCCTGGCACTCCGAACCAACCGTCTGATCAAGGATTTCCGCTTGCTGATGGGATTCTTCTACTTGATTATGGGGATCTGTATCGGCGGGCTGATATTCTCCATGCGGCAGGATATCGTGGTTCTGTTCCTGATCTGTCAAGGGCTGATCTCCTGCCTGGCGCACGGCGTCAACGCGGTTTTAACGAGCATCATGCCGCTTGCCATGCGGAAATGGATGAGCTCCGGAACGCTTGCGGGGCTGATGAATTCTTTCTGCTACGTCGGAAGCACGGCGAGTGCCTACGGGCTCGGAAAGATTGCAGACGGTTCGGGCTGGAACACGGCGATCCTGATCCTTTTGATCGTTGTGGGGAGCGCGGCGGCTCTGGCAGGCGCGGTCGGCGCGATCGGATTTTTGCGCAAAAGGGCTTCTGTTGAAGAGAAATAACAATCATAGAGGAAAAAAGGATAGCCACCCGGTCGGGTGGTTATCCTTTTACTCTATTCCGAGCCGACGGAAGAAATCGGCTTTTTCTTTTCCGGATGAAATGTCGGCAATCAGCTTTTCTCTGCGGAAGAGCGCCGCAATGCCGCGCCCCAGATACCGGAACAGTTGGTAGAGCCATGCGAACGGGCGCAGGATCCGGTGCTTTTGGAACGCCTTGCAGTTTGCAACGCCCGCTTTCTGCAAGGTTCGGAAGAACCCCTCTTTTTTTACCCCCATGGTAAAGGACTGCATCGGGCGGTATTCATAAGGGTCTTTTCTGCCGAAATTGCCGCTCGAAAATACCGTTTCGAGCAGTTCTTCGCAGGTTTTGTCGTCCGCCGTTTCGCACCACGCGGCGCTCACGGGTAAGCCGAAGTACCGTTTGCAGGTTTTGGCGATCACCTTTGCCAGCGTGCCGAGTTTTGCCTCTTCAAAGAGCGGCAGAAAATCGCGCTCGAAAACCTTTTCGTCCGGTTCGGAGGCAACGAACATCATAAAATCCAGGATCTGCCGAAGTCCCAGACCGCCGAAAAGATGATGGCGGATGTGATCCAGAAGAACCAGTCCGTTCGCCGCTTTCGGCAGGGCAGGGAAAGAGAATCCGTAGAGCGTATGCGTCCGCGCATGGTCGATTCCCTCGCGCAGATAGGGCTCGATGTCGTGACCCTCGTCGCTGTACCGACGGTGCAGTTCAAAAATCACGCCGTCCTTTTCAAAGGAATAATCTCTGCCGTCGCCGTAGTCCTGCTCAAAGGTGTAGCCATTTGCACTCAGCAGGGAGAACGCGGCGTCAAAAAAACCATCCGACACCAGAATATCAACGTCTCCCATGGTGCGGTTGGCGGGCGTTGGGTAGTATATCGCCGCCGCCGTCCCTTTCAGGATCACAAACGGGATCTCCGCACCCCGGAGCAACGCAGTCAGATTCGTCTGCTCATAGAGGGCGCGCATAAAATGCGCCTTGTTTTGTTCGATCGGGATTTTCCACGCTCCCCGATATGCTTCCGGCACGCAATTTCCAACGAGCGAAACGACCGTTTGCGCCTGTGCTTCCGCCAGAACGGCGTTCCAATCGGCGTCGGCGGGATATTCTGCCGGCAGACCGAACAGGGAAGCTCCGATCAGGGAGCGGAGGACTTGTTCAGTTTGGTTCATCTTGATCCATCCCCTCTTTTGCAACCCGCGCCGCATCGGGATCGAGGTTGCAGAACATCGCGTAAAAGCGGACGCCCTCCCCGGTCTTTTTGATCAGTTCCAGCGTTTTCCGCATCTCCGCCTCTCCTGTGGGACGGTAGGTTTGCGAAATGAGCAACGGAAAGATCTTATCGAACCGAACCGGCTCGATCCTGTTCTCTTTGCCGCGAAAGAGGACGCAAACCGCCCGTAACGGTAATATGACGTTGCGGTTCTGCCCCTCTTTTCCTGCCCAGGGCGTTCCGCAGGCGAAAAGTTTTCCGTTTTGAAAACGGAGAATCGGTTTATCTCCATTGAGGATAAAAGCTTCGGGATATTTTTCCAGCCAGAAGCGCGTGTGCGTCGTTTTTCCGAGCCCGGAAGGCGCCGTGAAGAGGTACGCCGCGCCGTTTTGCGCCACGACCGCGCCGTGCATCAGGAACGCGTCGTATGGCAGCAGTTTTTCGCAGATCTTCCGGTAAACGGCAAGCGTTTCGAGGTAATCGTCCGGGAAATCTACGGCAGGTCTGCCCTCGTGCGCGGCTTCTTCGTTGGATTTTTTTCGCTCGAAAGCAATATCCTCCTGGGTCGTGGCAACCGAAAAATCGGGACTGCGGTCGGTCAGGTAGTCCCGGCAGAGGTCATATACCGCCGCGTGGATACTGTGGATCTCTATATTCACGCCCGCGAGTGAGATCGAAAAATTCATAAAAACACTCCGAATCGATTATTTGCCGAAAAGCTTCTGCCGCACGGCGGAGAAAAACGCCCGCATACCGCGCACCGCGCGGAGCAGGAAGAACCGCAAGCGGTAGGGAGCGCACCAGAAATAAAGATAGAACCGATACCGTGCGCTGTGAAAATTCAGCTGCTTTCCATCCCGCAAAAGGGAAGTCAGCACGCCGAGGATCTGCCCCGGTTCCACGATCTCGCCCGAGGTATCGTGATCTCCCGCAATGAAATAGCTGCCGTCCCGCCGGACTTTCAAAATCCGGTGGACAACGTATCTGCCCCGCCCGGTCACGCCATCCCGGCGAAATAGGACGGCTTGGAGCTTCTTGGGAGCTTCCCGGCAGGATTCGATCACCATCACGTCGCGCCCCTCCCGGATCAGGGGCATCATGCTGACGCCGACGTTGGTATAAACGAGTTTACCGTGCTCCTGCAACTCCCGCTCAAAGGATGAAAATTCTGCGTTCGGCATCGGTGATATGCTCCAAAAGACCCTCGTGGTTCAATTTGTTCAGAAATTTAACCAGATGTTCGGCAATTTCTTCATCGGTCGAGTCCGGATATTTTTCTTTGAGGTGCAAATGGATCTTCATCGGCGTGGTATCCTCTTTGAGTTGTTCGAGTATATCGGCGGAAGTTTCGTTGAGTTTGAGCATTCCGTGGAATTTCTTCGCGTCCTCGCCAACCGGAACGGCGGAATAATCCCCTCCCATATCCATCACCACAAATTGATAGCGCAGTTTCATAGCGGCTTCCCCTTTTTTTATCATTACTGATTCATTATAGCACAACGCGCGGCGAATTGCAAGAAAAAAAGAGCGATCTATCCAAAAAACAGAAAAACGGCAGGAAAAATCCCGCCGATTTTCTGTTTGACGATTGTGAATTACTGATGATTGCCGTAGAGTTCCCAGTAGCTAACGCCCTTGGTGTAGTACGCGCCGGATCCGTTCGGATCGACATACGCATCGAAAGTATCAGCATAAGGATTATACGCCCGCTCATTTTCAATCGTATCTGCATCGATCTCATACTTGTCATTGGAATTGTATCCCACGACCCAAGTTCCTGCATCACCGGAAGGTGCCATGGAACCATAGACACGATAGTAACCAGTCTCAGAAGCGGGATCTGCCACGAAGAACATGCTGGTAGCAATTACGTCGTCAGCGGCAAAGCGGACAACATTGAGTTCGGGATTGGAAATTTTCATTATCGTTTCCTCCTTTCTTTGAAAATAATACCACACGCTAATTATACAGGAAAAGGTTTCGTTTGTCAAGTATTTTGAAAAAATTTTTGAATTTTTCGGGTCATTTATTTCCGGTCTTATCTTTCCGGGTGGTGATTTTAAACTTGATGACCCCGATCAGGAACGCCAGCACGAAGCAGACGGCGAGGCAAATGAAGCTCTGCATCGACCAAAAGGTGGAAAGCGATTCCCGGTTGAATTTCAGGAAGAGCGCCCAAACCGCGAGCGAGACCGGTTGACCCAGCGCGTACATTCTGCGCGCATAGCTTCCGCCGTGATTTCCCAAAAAGGAATCTCCGGCTTTGGGGTCGCTCACGGCAAAACCGCAAACCGAAATTGCCATTATCCGATCATGTTTCCGGTGTAGGCGAGCTTTCCGGTCCAAGCCAGCAAAAACAGTTCGCCGACCGAGCAGAGGATCCCTGCCAGAAAGGTGATGCCAAAAACGTACCGCGGGATGCGCGCAAGCCGGTCAACGTATTTGCGGAGCAGCATTCCAACGAGCATGAAGGGGATTGCTTTGGTCAGGAATCCGCCCGGAATATAGGAATAACCGAGATACGGAAACCCGACGATCTTTGCCAGCTCGCCCGAGAGGAGCGCGAGAACCGCGAGCACGACCAGAAGCGGAATATAGATTTTTGAGAGTTTGAGCTTCTCTGCGAGGAAGAAGAACAGATAGGCATAGGCAAGACTCTGGATAAACCAAATGCCGCTCCCCACCGGCAGAGGCCAAACGCTCAGAACGAGGAAATCGAAGATCGTGCGCTTGCGCAGGATCTCGGGAGAGATCAACGACCGCAGTTCTCCGATCGCCGCCAAATAGATCACGTTGACGGCAAGATAGCCGACGAACAGGATCGCGAAAAACAGGAGCGAGCGTTTGAGCCCTCTGCTCAGCTTTTTGAGCCGCTTCTTCCGCTCGGGCACGAGCGTGAAGAAGCCGCAAAAGATAAAGAACGCAAGCGCCGCAAAATTGCTGATCGCCGAGACGTAATTTCCAACGGTTTGAACCCGCGCCACGGGGAAGCCGACAAGGAAGCCGAAAAGCGCAAAGAATACGAAGGGCATGAGCAGGAATTTCATCAGGTTGACGTGCGTTGAAAAACGCTCTTCTTTGTAAAACTCCGAGGGCAGGGTTTTGGTCGATTCGTTCTTTTGGGTTTGATTGTTCATTCGTTCCACCATCCTTCATTTGAATTTTTCGGGAGCATACTTTCTTCGTCCTGGGGCAAAAGGGGAGTTTCAACAGGGGGGACGCGGGGGATCTTTTGAGCGCTTCTCTTCTCATCGGCGGGCAGATCGGCGTAGCGGCGGATCATCTCCCGGGCGAGGTCTATGTTCACTTCTTCCATACCGCCCTCTTCCGAAATGCGGTAGATCCGGTTGCAGAGTTTGAGTGCGCTCGGGCGGTGCGTTGAAACAACGATCACCTTGTTGGGGTGCGCCTGAATGATGTTTTTCAAAACCTGTTCTTCGGTATCAACGTCCAGCGCACTGGTCGCTTCGTCGAGCAGCAGAATGGGGGAATTGCGCAAAATGGCGCGCGCGATCGAAATGCGCTGTGCCTGCCCCTCCGAAACGCCTCTTCCGCGTTCGCCGAGCTTTCCGTTGATGCCGCCGTCCAACGCCGAAACGAATTCATAGGCGCAGGCGGTCTTTAACGCTTCCGCAATCTCTTCGTCGCTCACGTCCTGGCGCACCATGCGCATATTTTCCGCAACGGTTCCCGAAAGGATCGTGTTGCCCTGCGGCACGTAGGCGAAAAACTTCCGCAGATCGGCATTCACCGGGATTTCCTCCCCGGCGGAGTTTGCCAGAACCACGCTGCCGCTCTCCGCGTCCAGCATTCCGAGCATGAGCTTCATCAGCGTCGTTTTGCCGCCGCCGCTTCCGCCGATCACAGCCACGATCTCGCCCGGATTTGCCGCAAAGTCGGCGTTTCGGTAAACGTATTTTCCTTCTTCCGCGCGGTAGCCGAACGTAACGTTTTTAAGCTTAACGGCAATGCCCTCGGCTTCGGATTGCTTCATTTTCTCGTAAGACGCGGGATCATGCGCTTCGCGCGGCAGTTCGGTCAGCTCGCGCACACGGTGCGCCGAAACCGCCGAATTGAGCATTCCCGGGATCGTTCCCACAAGATTGTTGAACCGGCCGGAAAGACTGGACCGCTGTTGCAGGAAAAAGGTCATGTCGCCGTAAAGGATCTGCCCCGTCCAGAGCCGCCAGAGGCAATAGCCGAAAGCCGCAAGGGAAACGAGGGTGGAAACGAGGGTGATCAGAATTTTGGATTTGATCTCAAATTTGTTGTAGTCGAGGTTAAATTCCTTGAATTTCTTCTGCCATCCGCGGAGCCGCCCGGAATAGTACCCGAAAATGCCGAACGACTTGATCATATCGAAATGGTAGAAGGTCTCCACCTCAAAGCCCATCATCTGGGAATTCAGTTCCAGAACGCGTTTGCGGTATTGCCGCATCTTACGCATGATGTAACGGCTCATGAGAAGGAGGAAAGGCGCCGAAAGGAAGGCGATCCACGCCATGGTGGGGTCGGTGCGGAACAGCGCGAAAAAGGTGATCCCGAAGGTATAGATATTGATAATGAGATTCGGGATCCAGTTGATGGCGTTTGCGGCGATCGTTCCAACGTCGCTGTTGAACCGGTTGAGCAGGTCGCCGCTCGGATAGGCGCTGAGCTCTTTCCAGCGGGCGTCGATGATCCGGTCGAATATCTCCGCCTGAATATCGTTGTTGACGTAAATGGAAATGCGGGTGAAGATGCGGCTGTTGATACTCGAAACGAGGAGAGAGACCACCGTCATGCCGATCATGGTTCCAACCAGGATCCAGATCTTGCTCACGTCTTTGCCGACGATGATATTGATGAGGATCTTGCTCACCCAAGCCGCACCGAGCGAGAGTGTGGAACCGAAAATGCCGATCAGGGTATAAAGCACGATGATTCCGCGGTATCGTTTGGAGAAGCCGAAGATCCACTTCCAGTCGTCAAGGAACTCTTTGAAGGTTCCGTCATGCCGTTTATCCAGCAGCGTTTGCAGGGAGTTGCTCCGAAACAGCTTGTTGATCCCCGTATATCTTCCTTTTGGCTTCTTTTGTTTTTCCTTTTTCATCAGGTGATTCTTCTTTCGTCACATTTTTTGCCAGTGCCTGCGACTGCCTGACCTCGCGGGTCAGATGAAATTATGCAGAAACCGGAGCAGCTCCGCAGGATATGGATCGGTGCCGTCCAAGCCGGTATCGCCGAGCCGCACCAGTTTGTTCGTTCCGTGGTAGTCGCTGCCGGCGGTAACGTAGAGGTTATGCCTCTTGGCAAGGGAGAGCGCGAGATTGCGCAACTTATCGGAAAAGCCGGAATAAAACGCTTCCAGCCCCTGCAATCCGAACCCCATGAGCCGGGAAAGACGGTCGTCCATCTCCTCGCCCAGGATCAGCTCGTTTCCGCTCCCGTAAAACGGGTGCGCAAGGATCGGGATGCCTCCTGCCGCAAGGATGCCGCCGATGGCTTCCTCCGGCCGCACGTATTCACTCTTGAAGTGGATTTTGTTGATATACCGGTCGATCGCTTCTTCTTTCGTTTTTGCAAAACCGTATTGAACCATCAGGTTGCCGATATGCGGCTTCCCGGGATTATCCAGCGCAAAAAGACGGTCGAGCTCCTGGGAGGGGAAGGCAAACCCGAATTCGGTTTTCAGAAAATCCAGACGGGCGGCGACCTTTTTGATGCGCAAAGAATGCCCGTGGTCGACAACGGCGCGGATCTCCTTGCTTTGCGGATCGTAGCCGTATCCGAGAATATGGTATTTTCCGGCTTCATCCTTGCAGGAAAATTCCACGCCCGGGAAAAAACGGAGATCCTTTTTGTCAAGCAGGGGCGGAATGATCTCCGCCGCTTTGATCGCGTCGTGATCGGTGATCGAGAACAGGGAAATGCCCACCGCACGAACGGCTCCGATCACCTCTTGCGGCGTATCTGTTCCGTCGGAAACGGTGGTATGGATATGAAAATCGATCCTGCCGATCTGCTCTGCCATCGGAAGCACTCCTCTTACAGCTGTTTTTTCAGCGTCAGAATATTCTGTCCGTCCTTGTACTCGTAGGAAATGTCGTCCATGATCTTCTTGGTCATAAAGATCCCAAGTCCGCCGATCTTGCGCTCCTGCGCGGAAAGCTTGACGTCGGGATCTTCTTTTTTCAACGGGTCGTAGGGAATGCCGCGGTCC
This sequence comes from uncultured Clostridia bacterium, assembly GCA_947302045.1. Classification (GTDB taxonomy): domain Bacteria; phylum Bacillota; class Clostridia; order Oscillospirales; family CAG-272; genus UMGS1865. Next base: position 6,339 of record CAMYUQ010000030.1, on the reverse strand, counting down.
ATGAACCGGATCGTGACCGTGACCGGGTCGCCCGAAACCTCCACGCGAACCGTCGCGTTTCCGACGCCGGGCGCGTAGGCGTAGTGCGCGATGTTGACGAAGATCTCCTCCACGGCAAGCTCCATCTGCATCTGCGCCTTCGGGGGACACGAAACGAGCGCCAAATGGGAATTGACAAAATCGATCACCTTTTGCAGCTGATCCACCGACGCTTCAACATTCAGCTCATCCGGGTCGGCGGCTTCTGCGGGAACGGCTTCAAAATCCAAAGAATCCACCGCCGGCAGAAGTTCGGTCAATCTGCTCTTCCAGAGCGAGATCGTCTCCTCGTCCGCCGTCTGACGACGAACGCCCCAGTCGATCAGCCCCGCGTAGGAGAGGCAACGGACTTTCGCCTCAACTTCATGGATTATTTGCTCGTTTTCGGTATTCAGATATGCGGCGAGACTGTCGCGCCAGAACCTGCGCGCGGTCTCGGCGGAATAGCCCTGAAAACGCAGAACGATATCCGGATCTTTTTCGGAATAGCCGACGTACGCGTTATACATACCGACCAGATCGAAGATCGGATGCCCGACCGAGAGCGTATCCATATCGATCACGAGAACTTCACCCTCTGCCAAAACGATGTTTTTCGTATGGAAATCGCCGTGGATCATGTGATCGCTCTCGGGGATCTCCTCCGCCAGCCGTTCCAGCTTATCGCCGAGCTCGCCCGGCAGAAGGTCTTTCATTCTCTGAACCTTTGCAACAACTTTTTGCTTGGCGGAGGGAAGCTTTCCGGCGGGAACGGCGATCCCGTGAATCTTTTTCAGCATTCCGACGTATTCGGAAACGCACCAGTCGAACCGCTCGGGCTCACATGCCAGAATCTTTGCAAACGATTTTGCGTTGAGAAGTTCAAAAACAGAACCGTAACTGTCGCCGACCTTCACGACGTCGTAGGAGATCGCTGTCGGAACGCCGAGAACCAACGCCAGCCGGGCAACTTCGCGCTCGTGCTGAATTTCTCCCAGCGCGTCGGCATTTTTATAGGTTTTCACAACGTTGTCACCGTCGATCCGGTAAACCTTTCCGTTCGCGCCCTCGCCGATGACTTCGCATCCCTCCACCGAAACGACGCGATATGCCTTTTCAACCGTCATCATTTCGGTAAATCCGGTCATTTCCAGAATCTCATAAACATCCGGGTTGACATTTATGACTTTCAGCTTGGGAAAAGCTTTTTTGACGCGCAGGACCATGCGCAACCCGGCACTCGAAATATAATCCAGTTTATCGGCGTCCAGAACAACGCATACGGTGCTGTCACCCGGCAGTTGTTGCCCGATCGTTTGCTCTGCCTGAGCGGCGTTTGCGGAATCAATTCTCCCAACAAGTTGAATCACAACGGCCTGGCCGTTATTTTCGTTCGGCATAGGATTTTCTCCCTGATTTGTAAAATTGATACTATATTATATCATATATTTTTTGGCTTTTCAATAGAAAAAAAGCGGAAAATGGTTGAATTGAAAAAAATGTTGTGTTATAATAAGTACGTTCTGCTTGTCCAGAGCAGGAAATCCATGGATACGACAGAGAAAGGAATGGGTTACACATATGAAAAAGAAACGGCAGCAGGCGCCGCTCGAACGCGTTTCTCCGGATTTTCAAACCGGACTAACCCGGGAACAGGTTGCGGAACGGGTCCGGAAAGGGTACGTCAACGTCGCCGACGATCCGAATGAAAAGGGCGCTTTCAAAATTGTGATGGGGAATTTGTTCACATTTTTCAACGTCGTCCTCTTTGTCATTGCATTTCTGTTTATCGGTTTCATTATCTATCTGAAAGCTTCGGGGCATTCGGATGTTGCCGATGAATATTTCGGATTTTCAAAATTCGTATTTCTGATTCCTGCGATCCTCAACGTTGCGATGGGGTCTTTTCAGGAAATGAAGAGTTTGCGGGCGATCAAAAAGCTGCGGATCATCACCGAAACAAAGGCAAAAGTCGTTCGCGACGGAAAAATAGAACCGACCGACGCGGTTAACATCGTGCTGGATGACGTGGTCGTCCTCTCCGCAGGGGATCAGGCGTCCGCGGATCTGACGGTTCTTTCGGGAGAGATCTACGTGGACGAATCCATGCTCACGGGTGAAGCCGATCACGTGAACAAATGCGTTGGCGATCAGGTGCTCTCCGGTTCTTCCATCATCGTGGGAGAAGCACATTGCCGCGCCGTTGCGGTCGGCAACGAAACCTATGCCGCAAAGCTGACGAAGAAAGTCAAGAGCGGCGCAAGACATAAGTCCGAGCTGATGACCTCCATTATGCGGATCATCAAGATCGTTACCGCCGCGCTGGGTGTAGCTCTGGTGACCGTTCTGATCACTATGACCGCCAAGATCGCGGCGACCGGGAGCAACCCCGAAATCTGGGATGGTATGACGCTCTCGCTCAAAGACCCCGTTTCCTGGGCATTGATCGTCATAACCGGCGGAACCTTCGGTATCGGCATGATCCCGACCGGACTTGTTTTAACCGCGTCGGTTGCTTTGATGATCTCGATCGCGCAGCTGACGAAAAAACAAACGCTCGTTCAGGAGTTGTATTCACTTGAAAATTTGTCGCGCGTTGACGTGATCTGCCTGGATAAAACCGGAACGCTGACCGACGGAACTATGACGGTTGCCGACGTCAAAGCGTTTGTTCCGATGGAGGAAGTCGAACGCCACGCACGCGCACTCATGGCGGCGCAAGGCGACCGCAACGCCACCGCCGAGGCGATCTACCAAAAGTTCGGCATCGATGAAAACGCCGCATACAAAGAAAAAATCCCGTTTTCCAGTGCGGTAAAGTATTCCGGGTTGGTTTATAACGACGGCAAACGCCTGCTCATGGGAGCGCCCGAATATTTGCTTCCGAAAGAGGATGAACGGCTCTCTTTTGCCGCCGACTGCGCCAAGGAAGGGAAGCGCGTGATCGCCCTGACGCTCGACGGTTCTCTCGTTGCTTTCTTCGTCATTGAAGACCACATCCGCAATACCGCACCGGATACGCTCCGTTTCTTCCGGGAAAACGGCGTGACCGTGAAGGTCATTTCGGGAGATAACCCCCTGACCGTTTCCAAGATCGCCCAGCAGTGCGGAATCAAATTTGCCGAACGCTATATCTCTTTGGAGGGCGTCTCGCTCGAAGAGATTCCCGATCTCGTGGAAGATTACACGGTGTTTGCCCGTGTAACGCCCGAGCAGAAAGAGGCGTTGGTTGCGGCTCTGCAACAAAAGGGACACAAGGTTGCCATGACCGGCGACGGCGTGAACGACATTCTTGCGCTCCGCAAATCGGATAGCTCGATCACCTTTGCCAAGGCGACCGACGCGGCAAAATCCTGTTCCGACGTGGTTCTGCTCGATAACGATTTTTCGCACCTCAAAGAAGTCGTCGGAGAGGGGCGGCGCGTGATCAGCAACATTCAGAAAACCGCCGTGCTCTATCTGATGAAATCCATCGCGGTTTTCCTGTTTGCTTTTGCTTTGATTCCGTTTTCCAAAGGACAGATGCTCCTTTCGATCGAAAACCTCTATATGCTCGAAGCGACCGTGATCGCCACAGGCGGATTTTTCCTCTCGCTTGAACCGATCCGCAAGCCGATCAAGGGTTCGTTCATGCAGAATATTCTGACGCAATCTTTCTCTGCCGGCACGCTGGCGTCCATCGGAATTTTGCTGCCGCTTCTGCTTTATATTCTGCCGCAGAATTTCGGAATGCAGCCGATGATCACGGCAGATAACGTTCGCACCATGATGACGATCCTTGTCACGATCGCGGGCTTTGTAGTGTTCTTTGCCATGTGTCTGCCTTTCAACCGGTACCGTGCGCTCTCCATGGTGGCTCTCTTCGGCGTGACCGCGTTTCTCGGATTGGTATTCCCGGCGTCCTATATCGGCGGACAGACGATCGGACCGAATATGGTGAAATTTGATTCCGCCGCAGGGCAGACCATTTTTGATTCCGAATTGGTTCGTCAGATGTTCCGACCCGGAAATTCGGAAGTGATCCGGAATCTGCTCTCCGACAAAAACAACTTCGTCATTCTGCGGCTCTTCCTCTACGTTGCCGTGCCGATCTACATTCTGATCCAGTTTGCAATCGAGAATTTCAACCGGAAGAACTACGGCAAAGACGTCAGGAAAAACCGCTCCTTCCGCATCGGGCGGCGGATGCTGCTTTCCACGGGATTCGTTCTGATCCTGCACGCACTGGTGGCTCTGACGGAGGCGGTCTTCTCCACCTTTGACGGTCAGATGATTACCATCAGCGACAAATATCACGTCGGTGCAGGGCTTTCGATCTTCCTCAATATCCTGTTCATCCTGCTGTATCTGGCAATCGGTTACATCGGGTATAAAACCTGGAAAGATCCGACCAAAAAGATGCTTCGCGTCGCGTTTGGGGCGGCGGCGGTATTACTGCTTTTGACAGTTCTGAATATGATTCTTTCCGGGTCGGTGATCGCAAAAACGAACGATATTCTGATGATCATCGACAGTTTGCTGATCCTGGTCGCGGCGGTCTGGTATATCATAGGCGCCTGCATCGTGCGCGCACAGTATCACCTCGGGCTGCTCAAACCGAGAGAATCCTGAGCCAAATCAAAAAAATCCCGCCGGGGGATCCTGCAATTCTGCAAGATTCCCCGGCGGCTTTCGATTTTCTTATTAGGATTCTGTTTTAGAACCTTTATATTCCATGCAAAGCATGGTCAAATCGTCAAATTGTTCCGCATCCTTTACGAATGCGTCAACGGCGAAACGCACGTTTTTCAGGATTTGATCCGGCGCGAGCGTGACGTCCTGATTCAGCGCCCGGAGCATCCGGTCGGTGCCGAAGAGCTGGTTTTCCGCATCGGTCGCCTCGGGCACGCCGTCGGTGTAGAGGAACAGCTTGGAACCCGGTTCCAGCATCATTTCATACTCACGGTATTTTGTGCCGTCCATACCGCCGATCACGAACCCATGCTTGTCCTTGAAGAGTTCAAACGCACCGTCCGCGTGTTTGACCACCGGATATTCATGTCCTGCATTTGCGGCGGTCAGTTTGCCGGTCGAGATTTCCAGAATCCCGATCCAGACCGTGACGAACATCTCTTCCCGGTTATTGGAGCAGATCGCGGCGTTGGTGTCGGTCAGAATCTGCGCCGGGCTTTTTCCCATCATAGCGTTGTTGGCAAGAATGATCTTGGATGCCATCATGAAGAGTGCGGCAGGAACACCCTTTCCCGAAACGTCCGCCATCACCATGCAAAGATGGTCGTCGTCCACGAGGAAGAAGTCGTAAAAGTCACCGCCGACTTCTTTTGCGGGATCCATGGTTGCATAGATATCAAATTCCGTACGGTCCGGAAATGCCGGATAGATGTTCGGCAGCATATCTGCCTGAATATTGGAAGCCAGATTCAACTCGGATTCGATCCGCGTGGTTTTGATATCCTTTTCGTGCTGTGTGACCACCATGCTGCGCCCGCGGCGGGCGATGTTGCAGCTGATGATGGTGGTAATGGAAAACATGAGCCATTTCGGAAAATAATCATAGAGAAGGGTATTGAAAATGAGCATCCGGTCGCCTGCGGCGGGGTCTGCGTTCAGCGCATTTTGAATTGCGTCTCCCAAAAAGCCGCCGGTAGCGATCATTTGGGTGCCTTTCTCCATCGTTACGATATTGAGGTTGATCAATCCGTGCGTTGCGCCCCAATAAGCCGAAACGGCGAAGCAAACCGTCGTCAGGAGCGACGTGATGATCGTCAGTTTGCGGGAAAAATACCGGCTGCTGAATACAACGGGCAAAACCATGAGGATCGCGGTTTTGTGGGTCAGCATGCTGTCCAGCCGGGCGAATACGACCACGATCCCGATCAGCAAAAGCGGTTTGAGCCACCATGCGTCGTTTTTGACGATCCTGCAAATTATGAGCAGGATCAGGATTTCCACGATCGCCTGAATGGTGGTGGAATACATAAACCGTCCCTGCAGGGGGAAGATCTTTAAGACCGTCAGGATCAGGATCAAAGTCAGGATCAGTCCGCTACAAAAAAGGATGAGAGAACCGAGGCGATTTGCCTGCACCTCGGTTTCATGGAACATGGGATCAGGGGACCATTTTTCCCGAAGCCGGCTCCACGGAGAACTTTTCTTTTCCGTCATTTTCGCGTCTCTCATTCAATGGTCAGAATATCCGAAAATCCCGTTACGTCAAAAATTTCCATGACGGTTTCGTTGACATGACAGACCTTCATTTCGCCCAACTGGTTCATCATTTTCTGCGCCGCGAGGAGAACGCGCAGTCCCGCGGAGGAGATG
>CAMYUQ010000029.1 GCA_947302045.1 uncultured Clostridia bacterium | reverse complement strand
CGCATGGCATAAACCGCTCCATCGTAAAACAGTTCATGTAACTCTTTCGCAGAGTCGGGATCCAATCCGAAACTGCGGTGTTCGATCGACGCGTTTCCGTCAAAAATATCGAAAGTTACGTCAATTTTGTCTCCGGTTCGGCTCACATCCTCTTTGTATCCGAAAATTTCGCCGATGATGACGACGTTCCTCATGGGACTCGTAATAGAGGCAATCGCAGTCGGGGTGATCTCAAATGGAGAGCCGAATAAAACCTCCGGTTCGCGCAGATCAAACATCGAGTGTCCGATCGTGCAGATCCCGTTTTCGATTCGCGGCGTCGGGTCTCCGGAATAGATCGAGGCCGCGCGCGGCAGGATCTCTTTTTCCGGATCAGCTGATTCTTTTGATTCCGATTCCAATATCGGATCGGGAATATAGTTGCGCTCCGCTTCGGCGACGGCGCGTTCCAGCTCGTCCATTTGAGCGGATATACTGCTTTGATAGGCATCCGGGTCAAATCCATCCTGCCGTTTGATCGTTACAAGCAGAGATACACCGTATTCTTCTTGCACGATCTTTTCCAGTACGCGCGGCGCATCCGCATTTGAAACCAGATCTACTCCGCTGTCGGTAAACGGAATTTCCAAAAGCAGATTGCCCCCATCAAGAAAATAGGTGCAGTGATTGAAGAATCCGTTTGCAACCGCGCCGCGACGGTTCAGTTCGCAGATCAGATCCGGAATTCTTGTCTCGTTGAATAACGACGGCGGATAGTGCGGTTGCAGACGCATGAATTGCAGATCATACGCTTTCCCGATTTCCTGCTCGATGGCATAGAGATCGTTTTTGGAAAGCACCTGCGGAAAGTTTGCGTCGATCCAAAGAATGCGCTGTTCCTGATCTGCCCGAACGCGAACCGTTTCCGGATCTGCCGAGAGCAAAAGCCCGCGGTAATATTCCCCGGGCTGGTATTTCTTCAAAATTTCAAGTAGATTTTTACTCATTTCGTTTTCTGTTTGTCGCGTATTTCGCGAAGCTCCCTCAACAGGCGCTCGATAATTTCGTTTTCCTGTATTTTCTCCACAATGATACCGTGCCGGAAAAAGACGGCTTCCCCTTTTCCGCCGGCAATTCCGATATCGGCTTCCCTTGCTTCTCCCGGTCCGTTGACGATACAGCCCATCATGGCGACCTTGACCGGCAGATCTCCCAGATGCTCGTCCGCAACGGCTTTCTCAAAACGGCGAACCAAAGGGATCAAATCAATTTTCGTCCGTCCGCAGGTGGGACAGCTGACTATGTCAAGCCCACACTGTCCCTCGATCCCGACAGCTTGCAGGATTTGCTTTGCAGCTTCGATTTCCCGGATCGGGTCATCGGTCAGCGAAACGCGGATCGTATCCCCGATTCCGTCCAACAGTAACGAGCCGATTCCGACCGCGCTTTTCAAAAGTCCGCGATTTCCGCCGCCGGCTTCCGTTACGCCGAGATGTAACGGATAGGAACACGCGTCGGCCAAAAGACGGTTGGCGCGAATCATATCCGCCACCGTTGACGCCTTGATGGAAACCGCAATGTCGGTAAAATCATATCTTTCCAACAGTGAGATATGATATAAGGCGCTTTCGCACAGTGCCTCCGGCGTAGGCGCACCGTGCTTTGCAAGAATTTGTTTTTCAAGCGAACCGCTGTTCACCCCGATCCGAATCGGAATGCCTTTTTCGGCGCACGCTTTGCACACCGCGCGCACGCGTTCTTCGTCTCCGATATTGCCCGGGTTGATGCGAATTTTATCAAACCCCAGCTCGGCACAGCGCAGAGCGATTCTGTAATCAAAATGAATGTCCGCAACGATCGGGATCCGAATCCCGGCATCCCGGATCGAAAGGATCGTTTCAGCGGCATTCGGATCAGGCACCGTGATCCGGACGATATCGCATCCTGCTGCCTCCAAAGAACGGATTTGTTCAATTGTAGCAAGCTGATCCCCTGTATCGGTGTTGGTCATGGATTGGATCGCAATCGGAGCCGATCCGCCGATCCGCCGGTTACCGACTTTAATTTCTTTTGCTTTTCTTCTGACGTCATTGTATATCATAATGTTATCAAGTCCTTTACCGCGATCAGGATCGCAAGAAGCAAAATGAGAATGAGCCCCACAAAATTGATCGTTGCCTCAACATTCCGCGGCACGCGTTTTCGTGTAATCGCCTCGATCAGATACAGAAATATATGACCGCCATCCAATGCCGGCAGCGGGAGCAGATTTACTACACCGAGATTGATTGAGATGATGATGACCAAGCTTAAAACGTTCAATCCGTTGCCGGTTCTTGCAACGTCCGAAATCGTTTTGGTAATTCCGACGGGTCCTGAAACCGCTTGCAGTCCGTACCTTCCGGATGCCAGCCCGAAGAGTGAATCATAGACCATTTTGACTGCCGAGAGCGAGCGGAACCAGGTTTGGCGCAATACCGTTATAACCGTGTAATGTTCCTCCTGGTAAACGATAAAATCTTGTTCTCCGAAAATGACGCCTTTTTCGACATAGGTTGGAAAAACGACGTTTTCGAGGATGATTTTTTCACCGTTGCGGATAACGGTCAGCCGCAGAGGTTTATATCCCTGGTTTGCAATTTCGTAGCCAAGCTCCTGATAGGTGTGCACGCCGGTTTGATTGACCTTGCGGATCTCGTCTCCGATCTGCAATCCGCTCGATGCGCTCAGCGAAACGGTAAAGAAATCTTCAACCGTTTCTTCCGACAGCGGGATATCGCGCAGGATCACGTACTCGATTTCGCTTCCCGCTTCATTCAGCCGCATGACCTTGAAATCAAGTTTGCCGTCTGCATCGGCCGACGCGGCTTGCTTTACCTGCTCCATAGAGCGCACGTATTCGATCCGGTCTTCCGCATCCACGATCCCGTAAAGATAGTCGCCGTTTTGAATCCCGTAGTAGGATTCTTCTTTGGTGTAAGTCAGGTAGAACGCGGCAACTTTTGTTGTGCCGACCGCTTGACTTCCCGCGGAGAGGACGACGATCAGCATCAATAGAAAGCCGAGGAGAATATTCATCATCGGCCCTGCCAGCGAAATCAGGATCCGTTGCCATACGCTTTTGTTGCAGTAGGCTTCTTTGGATAGTTCCGGGGTAAGGGACGGTTCAACGCTTGAAGAATTTTCCGCAGTCTGCCGTTCGGTTTCTTCTTTTGCTTCTTTTGGCTGTGCTCCCTGCACGACGTCCATTCCGTCTTCCCCGAACATACTGACAAAACCACCGATCGGAAAGAGCCGGATCGAATAAACGGTTCCGCTTTTTCGCGATGTGTGGTGGAGAATTTTAGGCCCCATACCGATGGAAAATTCTAAAATTTTAACGCCGAACGCACGGGCAACCAGAAAATGCCCAAGCTCATGGATCAAAATCAGAACACCGAAGATCAGAAGTGCAAGCAGAATGGTCAGAATATTCAATCAAAAATCCTCCGGATCAAAAGCAGTTCAAAAAGCTCTTTGCAACGCTGCGCGCCCGTTCGTCCATTTCAAAAATTCCTTCCAGGGAATCCTGCATTTTCGCTTCTGTCTCCAACGTTGAAACCGTTTGTTCCACAACGTGGAAAATACCCGGGAAAGAAAGCTTTTCCTGCAAGAATGCCGCTACCGCGACCTCGTTTGCCGCATTGAGAACGGCAGGCAGTGCTCCGCCGACTTCAATTGCATGGATCGCAAGGGAGAGGAGCGGAAAGGTTTTTCGATCCGGTTTTGCAAAGGTAAGGTTACCGATCTTCGACAGATCAAGCTCCGGAATCACGGCTTCGGTTCGCGTCGGGTGTGTGAGCGCATACTGGACGCAAAGCCGCATATCCGGCACAGACATTTGTGCAATAACGCTGTTATCAGTATATTCCACCGCGGAATGCATTATGCTCTCCCGATGAATCAGCACCTCGATTTGCTGCGGCTTTACGTCGAACAAATGAACCGCCTCAATGACTTCAAAACCCTTGTTCATCAGCGTGGCGCTGTCAACGGTGATTTTTGCGCCCATATTCCAGGTGGGGTGCGCCAATGCCTTCGCAGGCGTGATTTCCGGCAGTTCTTCGCTCCGCATACCGTAGAAAGGTCCGCCGGAAGCCGTCAGCAGAATCCGCTTGATCTCCTTGCGACCGCCTGCTCGCAACGCCTGAAAAATGGCACTGTGTTCGCTATCCACCGGTAGAATCTCTGTTCCTGTTTCCCGGGCAAGCTCCATGACGATCCTGCCTGCGCAAACCAATGATTCTTTGTTCGCAAGCGCAAGACGTTTCCCTGTGCGCAGGGTCGCCAAGGTGGGGCGCAGACCTGCCTCTCCGATGATGGAATTGAGAACTGTTTCGTTCGGTCCATACGGGATCGAGAGCATTTCTTCGATTCCTTCAACACCGGCATAAACGCGAATCGGCGTATCGGCGATCCGCTGACGCAGGTCTTTAGCCGCGGCTTCGTCCGCCATAGCGCACGCCTGCACGCCGAATTCCCTTGCCTGTTGCTCTATGCGGGCTGCGTTTCGGTTTGCCGAGAGGGCGTGAACGGTGATCCCTGTCCGCCTTGCAACGTCAAGTCCCTGTTCACCGACCGATCCCGTAGAGCCAAGAACCGTCATCGAGGATGGATTGCTTGTTTTGCTCATTGTGTAATCCTTTCAAAAAAGGGGGTAAAGGAGGATAGAACCGTCAGCACGGCAGAAACGGCAATCACCGAATCGAAGCGATCGAGAATGCCTCCGTGTCCCGGAAAGACCCATCCGTAATCCTTAATGCCGTAATGCCGCTTGATGACTGACAGAGAAAGATCCCCGATTTGCGCAACTGCCGAAACGGCGACCCCCGAAAGCGCGAGGAACCAGATGTCAACCCGTATATCCGAATGAATACGCCGGATCACGATCCCGTAGACCGTCATGGCAAGAACGCAAAAAATAACGCCTCCGATACTGCCTTCCACCGTTTTTTTCGGGCTGATCTGCGGTGCCAATTTATGCTTTCCGCCACGACCGAACAGCATGCCGCAGAAATAGGCAAATGTATCCGTGACCCACGCGCCGATGAAGATCAGAAGATAGACGTACCGACCTTCTCCGCCTGCCGCGAAATCATATATATAAAGGATTCCGCAAAAACCGATCAGGATATAAAGCAAGCTCATATACGCCATTCCGATATCCTGCGGGTGGTATCGTCCGTTTGAAAAAATCTGAACCGCAAACAGATAAAGCAGGGTGACAATTGCCGCCACAAAACAGATCCTCTGGGTCAGCGCAAGGTTATAGGCTCCCAGATAACGAAGCAAAAACGGAAGTCCTGCCGCGCAGACGTAGAACGGAACCGACAGTGATACGGATTTTTTCAGCCCGATACAGGAAAGCATCTCATAGACGGCGAGAATTGAGCAACCCGCCAAACCGATAGGCAACAAAACCGTATCTGCGAATATCAGAACCGGAATCAAAATACAAATCGCCACGAGGGCGGTTATGATCCGCTTTTTCATAAAGCAATCCTTTCAAATTCGATCAGACAACACCGCCGTACCGGCGTTTTCTTTCATAAAATGCGGCAACCGCTTCGTCAACGTCTTTTGCGGAATAATCCGGCCAGAGCGTTTTGGAAAAATAGAATTCACTGTATGCCGACTGCCAGAGCAAAAAGTTTGACGTGCGGTATTCCCCGCCTGTTCGAACGATCAGATCCGGATCCGGACAAGGGGTAGTATACAGATGGGAATTAATATTCTCTTCCGTGATCTGCGTCTTTCCCTCTGCGATCAGGCGGTTGCAGGCATTGGCGATCTCTTCTCTGCCGCCGTAGTTGACGGCAATATTCAATGTAAACGGTTTGTCAACCGTTTCCCGATCCGCCTTTTCCATTTTGGCACGCAGTTCGGGAGAGAAAATAGAAAGATTTCCTATAAACCGGAAATGGGCGTTATCCGTTTTCATTTCGATCATACAGTCTTCAATGTATTCATAGAAGATCCGCATGATCTCATCCACTTCTTTCTGCGGGCGCTTCCAGTTTTCTGTGGAAAACGCGTAAACGGTCATGTAACGAATCCCGATCTTTTCACAATACCGTCCGATCTTTTTGAACGTAGCCGCTCCGTGGCTATGACCGAATTCGCGCGGCATTCCGCGCCGTCTTGCCCATCTGCCGTTTCCGTCCATAATGAATGCGATATGTTTCAGGCGATCGTCAACCGTCTCGCCGCGATCCCCCATCGTAGTATTCTTCTTAAAAAGAGACATAGACTTCTCCGTTCGTATTTTATGAAGACTCCGGCGGATGGTAATTCACCCGCCGGGGTTTGTTGTAAAGAGGTCAGATCTGCATGAGTTCCTTATCTTTCTTTGCCGTGATCGCATCGATCTGCTTGATGTAAGAATCAGTCAGATCCTGAACGGATTTCTCGCTGACTTTCTGTTCGTCCTCTGTCATCTCGCCGTTCTTTTTTGCTTTTTTGATGTCTTCATTTGCATCCCGACGGATGTTCCGGATCGCGACCCGCGCTTCCTCGCTCATCTTTTGGATCTGCTTGGTCAGCTCTTTCCGGTGCTCCTCCGTCAGCTGCGGGAAGATCAGCCGGATGACCGAACCGTCATCTGTCGGCGTGATCCCGATATCCGACGCCTGCAACGCTTTGACCATTTCGCGAAGCGTGGATCTGTCGTAGGGGGATATGGTCAGCGTTTTGGGATCGGTGACCGTTACGGACGCCATATCCACGATTTTGGTAGGCGCTCCGTAATACTGGAAAGTTACCTTGGAGACAATGGCACTGTTTGCCTGGCTCGCCCGGATGGTGGAGAGATTGCTCTCGAATGCCGCAACACTCTTCTGCATTTTTTCTTCGACCGGTTTCGTGTTGAATTTCATCGTATTCATTCCTTTCCGAATTTATTTTTAGTTATGTATTTCTGTTCCGACAGCTTCGCCCATGACGACCCGATAGATATTTTCCGGGTTTGAAAGCCCGAACGCGTAGCCGCAAATATTGTTGTCCATGCAAAAGATCGTAGCTGTCATATCCAAAGCACGCAGACCTTCATCGAGGATCCGGCGATAGGTCAGATCGGTATAGCGGACCGCTTTCGGATTCTTTTTTGGATCATCGCTGTAAATCGCGTCGATATTCTTTGCCATGAGAATACAGTCCGCATGGAGTTCCGCTGCCCGGATCGCCGCTGCGGTATCGGTTGAGAGAAACGGCACGCCAAGCCCTCCGCCTAAAACAACGACCGTTCCGGATTCCAGTGCCGCGATCGCGTCACGAACGGTAAAGGGATCGGCAAAAGATTCGATCTCAACTGAAGTAAATGTTTTAGCAGGGATTCCTTCGCGCAAAAAGGCATCCTGCAATGCAAGCGCGTTGATCACGGTTGCAAGCATTCCCATGTGATCCGCACGCGTATGATCCATTCCGGTTCCCTGTCTTCCGCGCCAGATATTCCCTGCGCCGACCAGAACGGCAACCTGTACGCCTTCCGCTGTGCAACGGTGGATCTGTTTAGCGATCTGATCCAGAAAAGAAAAATCGAGAATTCCATCTTTTCCGGAAAGTGCTTCCCCCGAAAGTTTCAATAATACGCGGTGATATTTTGGACTGCCCATAATCGCTCTCTCCCTCATATCTATTTCTTCCTTTATTTTACTACAAAAAGGAATTTTTGTAAATATTTTTTTTGAAATTTGTTCAGTTTTTTTTCGGAAATTCAAGCAGGAACAGAAAATGGGCGGGTTCCCAAAGGGGACCCGCCCACCCGACTCGACCGGCTATTATTTTCCTGCAGTCATTTTTGCAATTTCTTCCGCGAAGTTTTCTTCTCTCTTCTGGATTCCTTCGCCCTTTTCAAAGCGGTAGAATTCCACAACGGCGATCTCTCCGCCGAGTTCCTTTGCAGTGTTCTTGACATACTGTCCGACTTTCAGGTCCTCGTCCTTGACGTAGGTCATATCGAGCAGGCAGTTGTTGTCGTAGAACTTGGAGATTCTTCCTTCCACCATCTTTGCTTTGATGGCATCCGGCTTCTTGGCATTGGCGGGATCGTTGGCGATCTGCGCCAGGAGAATGTTCTTCTCTTCTTCGATCACGCTTGCGGGAACCTGCTCGCGGCAGAGATACGGCGTCGGATATGCGCCGATCTGCAACGCGATATTCTTGGCAAACGCCGCGAATTCGGGATGGTTTGCAAGGTTGGTTTCAAACTTGACGACAACGCCGATCGAACCGTTCCCGTGAATATAGGTGCTCGTGATTCCATCCACGATGGCAAAGCGGCGAACGGTCAGCTTTTCGCCGATCTTGAAGATCATTTCTTTCAGTTTGGCGTCCACCGTCATTTCATCGTCGTACTTGCAAGCCATGAGGGCGTCCACGTCCGCCGGCTTCTGCGCGATAATAATCTTCAGAAGATCTCCGACAAACGCTTTGAAAGTTTCGTTCTTTGCAACGAAGTCGGTCTCAGAGTTCACTTCGATGATGGCAGTGGAGTATCCTTCTTTCAGGATTTCCACGATTCCGTCTGCGGCAATGCGCGTTGCCATCTTGGATTCTGCTTTGAGTTCACCCTTTTCCCGCAGGATCTTGACAGCGGCTTCCATATCGCCGTCCGCCTCCACAAGCGCTTTCTTACATTCCATCATGCCGATCCCGGTTTTTGCACGGAGTGCGGCTACGTCTTTTGCTGTAATTACTGCCATTTCGGTTCTCCTTCTCGGTTTACTCAGCATCCGTTGCTTCTTCGGCAACGGGAGCTGCATCCGTTTCTTCGGTTGCTTCGGCGGAATTCTCCATGCTTTCGCCCTGCTTGCCCTCGATCACGGCGTCTGCCAGCGCAGAGGAAATCAGCTTGATCGCACGGATCGCGTCATCATTACCCGGAATAATGTAATCCGCATCGTCCGGATCGCAGTTGGTATCCACGATCGCAATTACCGGGATTCCGAGCTTCTTGGCTTCGAGAACGGCGTTTCTTTCCTTCTTGGGGTCAACGATAAAGACGGCGTCCGGCAGTCTTTCCATGCTCTTGATACCGCCGTAGCTCTTTTCGAGGTCGAAGATCTCTTTCTGCATAGCGGCAACTTCCTTCTTGGGAAGCAGATCGAACGTGCCGTCTTCCTGCATCTTGTAGAGGTTGTTCAGACGCGTGATGGACTTTTTGATTGTCTTGAAGTTGGTCATCATGCCGCCGGGCCATCTGACGTTGACGTAGTACATTTCGCAACGGGTTGCCTCTTCTTTGATGGCTTCCGCCGCCTGCTTTTTGGTTCCCACGAACAGGATCGTTCCGTTGTTCTCGGAAAGCTCACGCACAAAGTTGTAAGCTTCGTCGAACTTTTTCACGGTTTTTTGCAGGTCGATGATATAGATACCGTTCCGCTCCGTGAAAATGTACTCCTGCATTTTGGGGTTCCATCTTCTGGTGTGGTGTCCGAAATGAACACCGGCTTCAAGCAACTGCTTGATCGAGATAACTGACATTTTTCATGTCCTCCTTCGGTTTTTCCACCATCGCGGCGGGGATTGCCAAAACCGCCCTGCAAGAGGTCGGCACCGTTGCAACCAAAGCCCGATGTGTGTAATATTTTGCGCCGCACCGGTTTTGAGGCCGACTCCGGCGCAATTACATAAATTATACCATTTTTGATAATGTTTTTCAAGAACAGAATCAAAAATTTACATTTTGTTCACAACTAAAAGAACTTCTTTTTTCCGGGACTTCTGGGACAAACGCAGGAATTCAGTTCCTGCGGCGGAATGCGCACCAAAATCGCGTCCTCTCCGATGCATTCGATCATTCTCCACGGAATAATGACGTCGTCCTGCTTTCCGATCCCGAGAAATCCGCCGTTTCCGCATACTACGAGTGCGAGTAACCTTCCGCATTCGTGATCTGCTTCAAATTCAAAATCGGTCGCGTAGCCGAGGCGCCCCCCGTTGCAAAGATTGATGATCTCTAATTTTCTCAGTTCTGCCGTACTGTACCGTTTCATAAAAATATTCCTCCCGTTTCTCTGCTAACAGAATATGCGAAAAACGGGAGAAATATCTGAAAACGATCGGATTACAGGCAGGAGATTTTGATTTTTTCACCGTCGGAATCGATCTTGATCGCAGATGTTTTACGGCTGAAATCTGCAATGATCTGTTCCGCCAGCGGATCTTCCACCTCTTTTTGAATTACCCTTCGCATATTGCGTGCGCCGTATTTCCGGGAATAGGATTTCTTCGCCAGGTAACGTTCTGCCGCTTTGGTATAGGTTAGTTTCATTCCCTTTTCGGAAAGCGCGGTTGCAAGCTCTCCGAGCTGAATTGCCGCGATTTTTTCAAAGTCGGTTTCTTCAAGCGCACGGAAAGTTATGATCTCATCCACGCGGTTGAGAAATTCGGGGCGCAGGAATGCGGAAAGTGCCTTTTCGGTCTTTTGCGCCGCACTGCTCTTCTCATCGGTTGCAAATCCGGCAAGTGCCGCAGAATGATCCGAGCCGGCGTTGGTTGTCATCACGATCACGGTATTTTCAAAATTCACGGTTTTACCGTGCGCATCGGTGATCCTGCCGTCGTCCAGAATCTGCAAAAGAATATTCAGAACGTCCGGATGCGCCTTTTCGATCTCGTCAAAGAGGATAACCGAATAGGGCTTACGGCGGATCTTTTCGGTCAGCTGACCCGCCTCGTCGTAACCGACGTATCCGGGAGGCGCTCCGATGATCCTGGAAACCGAATGCTTTTCCATAAATTCGGACATATCGAGACGGATGAGCGTTTCGGGAGAATGGAAGAGATCCGCCGCCAGAACCTTTACAAGCTCCGTTTTACCGACGCCTGTCGGTCCGGCAAAGATAAAGGAAATCGGTTTTCTCTTATAAGCGATACCGGCACGGTTTCGCTTGATGGCGCGTGCTACCGCCGAGATCGCTTCGTCCTGCCCGATGATCCGGGCGCGAAGCCGCTCTTCCAAGCCGCTGATACGGGTAAACTCGTTTTCGGTAATGCTTGCCGCAGGAATTCCCGTCCACAGTTCGATCACGCCTGCCAATTCTTCCTCGGTCATTTCCACCGCATTGGCGGCAGGTTCCAGTTCGGTCAGTCGCTCGGAAAGCTTCAATTCTTCCGCATGAAGTTTCGCAATCTCCTCATACCGGTTCTGCTCGACCGCTTCTCCTCCGGCAATCTCCCCCTCCAGATTTTCCCGTTGCCCGCGCAAGGCAAGCAGGCGGTCCCGGATCTCACGGGATTCGTTGATCGCGGCGGAAGTGAGCGAAAGATGCGACGCCGCTTCGTCGAGCAGGTCGATCGCTTTATCGGGGAGATACCGGTCGGTGATATAACGTTCGGAAAGAACGACTGCACGGCGCAGGATATCATCCGAAATGATGACGTGGTGGAATTCTTCGTAGTAATGTTTGATTCCCCGAAGCATTTCCACCGTTTCGTCGGCAGCTGGTTCGTTGACCGTTACCGGTTGGAATCTCCTTTCCAGAGCGGTATCTTTTTCAATGTATTTGCGGTATTCGTTGAGCGTGGTCGCACCGATGATCTGAACTTCTCCGCGTGACAGTGCCGGTTTGAGGATATTGGCGGCGTTGACGCTGCCCTCCGCCTCTCCGGTTCCGACGATGTTATGCACCTCGTCGATCACGAGGATCGCGTTTCCGACTGCCTGTACCTCGGCAAGAAGTCCGAGGATCCGCGATTCAAACTGTCCGCGGAACTGTGTTCCGGCAACCAGCGCGGTCATATCCACCAGATAGATTTCCTTACCCTGTAACTTATACGGGACCTGTCCGTTTGCCACACGGATGGCAAGCGCCTCGGCAATCGCGGTCTTACCGACGCCGGGTTCCCCGATCAGGCAGGGATTGTTCTTTTGCCGTCTGCAAAGGATCTGGATTACGCGCGCCAGTTCCCGCTCCCTTCCGACGATCCGGTCGAGTTTCCCTTCCCTTGCAAATTGAGTCAGGTTCCGGCAATAGGTTGTGAGAAACCGCAGTTTTCTTTCCTCTTTCTTTTTCTTCTTGTCATTGGCCTTTTGAGCGGTAGAATCGGGCGCCTGGGATGCGTCGCCGGAGAGTCCCGCTTCGCGGAAGAGCTTGGGCAGATCGATCGCAGGAGCGCCGCCGTCCTCGGTGTCGTCCGAATCGGATGGCGTTTCCGTTTGTGACAAAAAGGCAGTCAGGTCATTCTCCGCGTTCTCTAACTGCTCGGGCGATATCCCCATCTGCTCCACGACATTCCCGAGAATATTCCCGATGGGCATTCCGAGCTCTTTGGCACATTTCATACAGAATCCCTGCGTATTTTTTTCACCGTTCTCTGCTTTCGTAACAAATACGACTGCCATTCGTTTATGGCATCTTGCACACATAATCATGGGAATCATTTCCGGACGATCCGGATCCTTTCACTAAAAAAGTTAGTCAGTTCTTTTAAAACATTTTTGAGAGATACGAGTAGAAATCCAGGAAGGACAGTCCGTCGGGCACTTTGAGATCTCCGAAGAAGCGCACCACTGTGGAACGCGCGTAGAAATCGGTTTCTTCCCAGAAGAAGCGGATCAACGTGCCGGCGAGGGACAAAACGCAAAATGCGATCAGCAAGCCGAGCAGTCCGCCGAGGATCCGATCAATCGTGTTCAAAATCGGCAGATGACGGATCAGTTTTCCGACGAGGAAAGAAATAAGCCAGAGAAGCAAAAGTGCTGCCACGAACACGAGAAAATAACCGACGACAGACGATACGATCCCGGAAAGGACAGAAGCGACCGAATTGCTCGCCCGGACCACCAACACTTCTCCGGACTCCTCCATGCCGTAGATCTCATTTTTTACCGAATCGGTCATGATAAAGCTCGGGAATGCTGAAATGATCTTATCCGGGTTAAATTTCTCTGTGGCACTTTGATACAGTTGTTCCAACTTCTGATAAACGCTGTTATAGATCGGTGAATAGAAGAAATGCTCGGATAGCCAGACAGCCGCTTTACTGCCCCAGAAATACGCCGCCAGCAGTGCAAGCAGGATCCTGAGCAGATGCACCATTGTTCTGAAAAAGCCGCGTTTGATACAGAGAAAGAGGATCAGGCAGCCGACGACTACAAATACAACGTCCAAAACGATAGAACTCATCAAATTTCTCCTTTTCTCAACTCATCAAAAATCAGAACCGATAGCAGACCGCTTTTTGCGGATGACAAAGATAGAACCGATTGGCGTCCAGCCCGATGACCTGACACTGCGTTGTGACAAGTTCCATCCATTCGGCGGAGCCGCTGGACGTTTTGATCCTGCAAACGCCGTTCGTTCCGATCAGGTACAAAGCGCCGCTCGTCAGAGAAAGCGAACGGTAGTTTTGATCGGATCGTTGCCGATACAGGAGCTTTCCGTTTTTGTCACAGATCATAACGTTAGTTCCCATCGTTTGCCCATCCTGCGGATCGAGGATCAGCGCGGCACCGTATCGATTCAGATCGGCTGATTTCAGTGTTTTTCCGTCGAAAAAATATTGCGTTATAATTTCTCCTTTGGTATTCAAAAAGGTCAGATCCATTCCGGTGAGCACCGAAACCTTTCCTGCCGACGTATAGGAACAGCGCAAGCCGAGACTTTCCGAAACCTTTACCCGACCGGACTCCTTCGCCGATCCGGCTTCATAGAAGCGTAGCTCGGTTGTAAAATGACCGTCATTCGCGTCAGAAATCAGTACGGCAAGTTCATTCCCTTTTGCATGGATCGAAACGTCCGTGACGTATGCTTGATAGGAATACCGATTGCGCAAACCGAAATTGCCGTTATAAAATTCCACGACCGAAAGGTATTCCGCGGAATCGGTAATGATGGCATAGCTGCCGGAATCCGAAATATCCGCACCACGGATCGGGCGCGCGTACGTTCCAGACCAGACGCAGGTGTGCGAATTATAGAGCGCGTACTGATAGCCGCCGAGGTCGTAAATCAAGAGATATTTTCCGGTTCCGACCGCAACCGGGTTCTGATACTGTATTTTTTCGCTGATTGTTTGCCGTCCCGACGAAGAAAAGAGCGTCACGGATTGTTCGCCGGCTACCGCTACCCCTTGCCGGTAAAGCGTGAATGACTGTTCCCGGTTGGCTGGGTAGGATACAGCGTCGGTATGAAAGAAATCAAATGATTCAACCGAAGCGTTAAGATCTTTGAAAAAATAGTAGAAGTTGCGGTATGTGATCATTCCTGTATTGCGCAGAAAAGAGATCACAACAAACGCAAGCAGGAGCAGAAAAAGAATGACCTGCGCAATTCCGAGCTTTTCCGAAACGTCCTCGTAATAGGGGTTCAGGGAGACTTGTCGGGATGTTGCCGGTACAGGCAAATTTGTCTTTCGCTTGCGGAACAGCATACGACAATCCTCCTTTTCTTGTAACGTTATTCTTCCGGTGTCTCGTAGAAAACCCGTTCGAGGCAGAGCCCGCAGGCAGGCATGGTGCGCCCGGCACGGGAGCGATCCCGGCTCCCGGTAATTTCCGTGATCTGATCCGGATCGATCTTTCCCAGCGCAACCTCCACCAATGTTCCGGCAAGGATTCGCACCATGTGATAGAGGAATCCGTTTGCCCTTACCCGATACAGGATCAGATCTCCCGCCCGTTCAACCCGGGAGAGATAGATCGTGCGGACCGGATCGGTGATCTTGGATCCCTGCGCCATATAGGACGAGAAGTCATGCGTTCCGCAGAGCCGTTCGGCGGCCGCCTGCATTCTGCAAAGGTCCGATTCCCCGATCCTGCCGGGCAGGTGCGCCGCGCGTCCGACCTCGAAAGGATCCATGACGCGACGGTTGTAGATCCGGTAGACATATTCTTTTGCAACGACGCTGTATCTTGCGTGAAAAGATTCCGGAACCCATTTTGCATCGAACACGCAAATGTCAGGCGGAAGATACCGATTGATCGCCGGTACGATGCGTTCGAGAGGGATCTTTGTTTCCAGTGAATTCGTTTTGCGCCGACAGACCGTTGCGCAAAACTCCCTTGCGTGGACGCCGCTGTCGGTTCGACTGCATCCGACGATATCGCAGTCAAACCCGAACAGTTCGCGCGTCGCCTCGTTCAGTTTTTGCTGAATCGTTTCTCCGTTGGACTGGGATTGATAACCGCAATAGCGGGTTCCCAGATAACTGATTTTTATCAATAGTTTCATATCACTTCATCGTATAGATCAAACCGAGCCGGTTCAGGAAGAAAATACCGACCACGAATGCTATCAGGAACAAGATCGCCAAAACGTCTGAAAAACGCAGTTGCAATACTTTCAACCGGGTTCTTCCCTCTCCGCCGTTGTAGCAGCGGCATTCCATTGCCGTTGCGAGTTCGTACGCACGGTTGAATGCCGAGATCAGCAGCGGAATCAGCACCGGCAAGAGCGCCTTTGCACGCTTGATCAGCCCTCCGCTGATAAAGTCAGCCCCGCGCGCTTTTTGTGCGTTCATGATTTTTTCGGTTTCTTCCAGAAGCGTCGGGATAAACCGCAGGGCGATCGTTGTCATCATGGCAATATCGTGCACCGGAATTTTGATTTTTTTCAGCGGCGAAAAGAGCTGTTCAAGGGCGTCGGTCATGGCGATCGGCGTCGTCGTAAAAGAAAGAAATATGCTGGTTCCTATCAGCAGGATGAATATGCGCAGGATCATGAACGCCGCGTTCCAAAGCCCTTCTGCATAGATCCGGATCGACCATGTTTTACCCCACGGAAGCGGAATATTCCAGCTCGGCGTCAGGAGCATTTCCCCTTTTGTCATAAAAACGTTGATCAGGGATGTAAAGATCAAAATCAGGATCAGCGGACGGATCGAACGCAGAACCAGATGCACCGGGATCCGGCTCAACAGGACGAGGCACAATGCCGCGGCTGTCATGAGGAAAAAACTGACGGCATTCCTGCAAAGGAAGGTACAAACAATAAACAGAACCGACAGGATGACTTTGGCGCGCGGATCCATGCGGTGAATGAAGGAATCGGCAGGATAATACTGCCCGAAAACAACAGATTTCATTCCTCACGTCCTCCCGTCTCCGTTTGCGCGTAAAGTTGCCGCAACGCGGCGACCGCACCGTCCACGGTATAGATATTGGCAGGAAGATTCAGCCCTCTTTGGCGAAGTTTTTGAATCAGTTTCGTGATTTGCGGAATATCCAGATCGACCGTTTCCAGCAGATCCGTTTGCGCAAAAACTTCCTCCCTTGTGCCTTGCAGGATCATTTTGGAATGCGCCATGACGGCAAGATCATCGCAATATTGTGCCATATCTTCCATGCTGTGGCTCACCAGAATCACGGTAGAACCTGTTTCGCGCTGATAATCCCGGATCTCTCCGAAAATCTGTTCCCGTCCCTGCGGATCAAGGCCTGCCGCCGGTTCGTCCAGAACCAGAACCTCCGGCCGCATGGCGATCACGCCGGCGATCGCAACTCTGCGCTTTTGTCCTCCCGAGAGGTCAAACGGAGATACTTCGCAAAGTTTCTCGGAAAGACCGCTTTGCCGCATAGCGGAAAGCACTCGGTCGCGGATCTCTTCCTTCGAAAGCCCCATGTTGGAGGGACCGTAGGCAATATCTTTGTAAACGGTTTCTTCAAACAGCTGATATTCCGGGTACTGCATCACAAGTCCGACGCGGAAGCACAGCTGCCGTCTTCTGCGTTCGATCTCCTGTTTGATCGCGCGTTTTGCCGCCGATCTCCGCATCCCGGCATACGGCTCTTTCAATAACCATTCCTGCATCACGTCCTGCGGTCGGCTTTGAATATCGTATCCGTCGATCAAAACTGATCCGGAGGTCGGCTTTGCCAATCCGTTGAGCAACATCATCATGGTCGACTTTCCGGATCCGGTATGCCCGATGATCCCGGTGATGCGACCGCTCTTGATCGAAAGATTCACGTGATCCAGCGCGCATTTTTCAAAAGGCGTTCCTTTGCCGTATATAAAGCATACGTCCCGTAAGAGGATTTTATCCATGAGATTTTTCCTCCCGGTCTTTCATTCCGAATGCGCGGCAAATCATATCAGCGCAGCCGTCCGGATCCGAGATGCGATCCCCTTCCAACGGGATTCTCTCGGCACGCAGACGATGGATCAGTTCACTGCATTGCGGAACTTCCAGCCCCACCTGCCGCAAAAGATCACGCCGTGCAAAAACCTCATCCGGGGTTCCTTGAAGCAACAGTTTCCCGTCGTGGATAACGATCACGCGGTCTGCCAATGCCGCTTCATTCATGTAGTGCGTGATGTTCAGAACGGTGATGCCGTCCTGCCGGTTGAGCATCCGGACGGTATCCAGAACCTCCCGTCGTCCTGCCGGATCGAGCATTGCGGTCGCTTCGTCCAAAACGATACATTCGGGACGCATGGCAAGGATGCCGGCGATCGCGACGCGTTGTTTTTGTCCACCGGAGAGACGATGCGGTTCCTGCGCGGCGTAGTCCTGCATCCCGACCGTGAGCAGTGCATCATCGACCCGCTTGCGCAGTTCCGGTTGCGGAACCCCCAGATTTTCCGGTCCGAATGCAACGTCGTCTTCCACGATCGTCGCAACCAACTGATTGTCCGGGTTCTGAAACACCATCCCTACGCGGCGGCGCAGGGACAAAATTTCCTCGTCGGAAAGTTCGCCGCCGGAGAGATCGGTTCCGCCAACGATCAGTTTCCCGGAGGTCGGTTCCAGAATCTGATTCAAGAGCTTCGCAAAAGTCGATTTTCCGGATCCGTTGTGCCCGAGGATCGCTACGTATTCCCCTTTTTCAACGGTTAAAGTGATTCCTTTGAGCGCGGGAACGTCTTCTTTTCCGTTGCCGACGCGGTAGGAATAGCACAAATTTTCGCTTTCAATAAAGTGTTCTGACAAAACAAGGGTTCCTTTCGGTAAAAATCAGGAAAAATACCAGCGCGAGCTGGCGCCGCAGGGTAAACAAGAACCTGTTTGCGACACGCGCAACCCAAGCTCCTGCGATTCCACTGTTCCGCCGTACCGCTTCCAGATCCGCAGATCCAGCAGATATCCCATCGTCATGGGGGAAAGCCCGGTGGTATAGGAATTGACTAGGAAAAAGAGCGGTTTTTCGGATAAAAGACCGGCAGTTAAAGTAATCAATCCGTCGATATGTTCTTCCAGTTTCCAGACTTCTCCGCCCGGACCTCTGCCGTAGGACGGCGGATCCATGATAATCCCGTCGTAGCGGTTTCCGCGGCGAAGTTCACGTTCTACGAATTTTTTACAATCGTCGACAAGATAGCGGATCGGTGCGTTTTCAAGCCCGGATAACATCGCATTTTCTTTTGCCTGCTCAACCATTCCTTTTGCAGCGTCCACGTGCACGACCGACGCTCCTGCTTTCGCTGCCGCAACGGTCGCGCCGCCCGTATAGGCAAACAGATTCAGCACCTTGACCGGTCGGTTTGCGTTCCGGATAAGGTCCGAAAACCAATCCCAGTTTGCTGCCTGCTCCGGAAAAAGCCCGGTATGTTTGAATCCCATCGGACGCAGGACAAACCGCAAATCTCGATAGGAGATATTCCATGAGGCAGGCAGTTGATTCTTTACCCACGCGCCTCCGCCGGACGACGAACGGCGGTAGATTCCGTCCGCCCGTTTCCATGCCGGATGTTCGTCGACATTTTTCCAAATGATCTGAGGATCGGGGCGGATCAAAATAACGTTTCCCCACCGTTCAAGCCGTTCTCCGCTTGAAGTATCCAGCAGTTCATAATCTTTCCAACCATCCGCAATCCACATGACGGCAGAATGCTCCTTTCCCAAAAATCACAGCCTTTGATTGTAGTAAGATGCCAGGCGGGAACCTCCCGTGTGCGCGTGGCAGATCGCCAGCGCAAGCGCGTCGGCGGTATCGTCCGGCTTCGGCGGCTCTTTCAGAGCGAGCAGTTTCGTTACCATCATGATAACCTGCTTTTTCTCCGCTTTACCGTACCCAACCACCGCCTGCTTGACCTGCATCGGCGTATATTCCTGCATTTCCACCCCTGCGAGCTTTGCGGAAAGCAAAATGACGCCTCTTGCTTCGGCGACCCGGATCCCGGTCGTAATATTATTATCGAAAAACAACTCTTCGATCGACATCGCGTCCGGCCGATACGTTTCGATGAGCTCCCGCATCCCGTCAAAAATCATGCGAAGCCGTTCCTCGGTCGGCGTATCTTTCGGCGTGCGAATTGCACCGTACGCTACCGGTTGAAATCGACTTGCCTGATAATCCAGAACACCCCATCCGACGATGGCGAGTCCCGGGTCAATTCCTAAAATCCTCATCTTACCCTTTCACTTCCCAAAATAATCCATAGTAATTATAGCACAAACCGCCGGATAAGTCAAACAATTCTTTTTATTTTTTGCAAAAAAATGCAATTTCGGTTTACAGACGAAGAAAAATATGATATAATGAGGGAGAAATATCAAAAAAAGGAGAAAACGGAATGCAGATTCTGAAACTGGCGCCGGGAGATTTGTTATTTCTCAAAAAGCCGCATCCCTGCGGCGGAAATCAGTTCCGGGTTCTGCGCGCCGGCAGCGACGTGCGGATGATCTGCCTGACCTGCGGACACGACATGACGTTGGATCGCGTGCGGCTGGAACGGGCGGTGAAGAAACGCGTTCCGAACGAGCCGCAGAAGGAGGAACCGATTTGAAACGATATCAACCGCCTTTTGTTGCGGTTCAGACAAAAAAAGAGCGGTTCCTCACGTTCTGGAACCGGGGCGGCTACCTGCTCCTTTGCATGGTTTTGCCGGCTCGTTTGATGTACTGCATTTACCTTGCGCGCCAGATTCATCCGTTCG
>CAMYUQ010000028.1 GCA_947302045.1 uncultured Clostridia bacterium | reverse complement strand
GCCAGGCTCAGCACAATGCCTTCCTTTTGCTGATATCCGAAGGGAACCGAAACCAACGTGATCCTGGATGTTGATTTCCGGCAATCCGGAAAAGCGTTGCAGACAAGCGACGCCGACTATACCATCTGGATGATCACGGTATTGGCGGATCCCGCAGTGGAAGCGGCAACGCTGAATCTGGTCAACGGCGACGGCGTGGTGAACGCGGTGGAAACCGTGGCGGAAACGGATCCTGATTTCATCAGTCGCGGAACGCTTGATACGCAGTTGGTGCGGTATCTCTATGATCTCAACGGAAAAATCCTTTCCGTGCTGAACGGGATCGATAATTATGCGGATTTCAAATCGGCGGTAGAAGATCCTGCTCGATCCGACGGAAGAGATCAACGCAAACGATTTTGTGATCCTGCGGGATTTGGTCGATACGTTGGATTTTGAATCCGATTATTCGCATCAATACCGCTTGAAATGTGCGCTTTCAACGTCCACCGTTGCGCATCGCGGCATGGTGGAGGATGACAACGGGGTCACCAAAGAAACCGAGATCAAGGTAGACCCGGTCAGCGGAGAAGACTACAAGTTGTTGAGTTCGCCTTATGCAATCTATCGCGCATGGATGGTTGCAAAGAAATATATCAGCAAATAATCGGATAGAAAAAAGCTCCGGCGGCGGTTTTCCGCCGCCGGAATTTTCGGAAAGGGAAATTAGGCAATGTTTGGAGAACAAAAAGTATCGTTTTCGGGGGTACAGCCGAGCGGAAACCTGACGATCGGAAATTATCTGGGTGCCATCCGGAATTTTGCCGCCTATGCGGAAAGCTATAAAACCTTCTATTGCGTGGTGGACGAGCACGCGATCACGGTGCGGCAGGTGCCGGCAGAACTGCGCAGGCGTACTTATGAAACCCTCGCGCTCTATCTCTCCTGCGGATTGGACCCGGAAAAAAATACGCTGTACGTTCAATCCATGGTGCATGAGCACGCGGAACTCGCTTGGATCCTCAACTGCTTTACCGGGTTCGGAGAGCTTTCGCGTATGACCCAATTCAAGGATAAAAGCGCACGCCATGCGGATAACATCAACGCGGGGTTGTTTGCCTATCCGACGCTTATGGCGGCTGACATCCTGCTTTATCAAACCGACGTCGGACCGGTCGGGGTGGATCAGAAGCAGCACGTGGAGCTGACGAGAGATATTGCCGAGCGGTTCAATCAGCTCTATCCGGGAACTTTTACGGTTCCGGAACCGGTGATCGCCAAAAACGGTATGAAGATCATGTCGCTTGCCGATCCGACCAAAAAGATGAGCAAATCGGATGAGAATCCGAACGCGGTGGTATATATTCTGGACGATCGTGACACCATCATTCGCAAATTCAAGCGTGCCGTAACCGATTCGGGAGCGGAGGTCAGCTATACTCCGGAAAAGCCGGGGATCAGCAATCTGATGACGATTTATTCCTGCTTTACCGGCAAGACCATGCCACAGATCGAAAAAGAATTTGACGGAAAAGGATACGGCGATTTCAAACTCGCCGTGGGAGAAGTCACGGCAGACGCACTGGCTCCGGTGCAGGCGAACTTTGCACGGTATCTTGCGGACAAAGGCGCACTCGAAGCCCAGATGAAGAAGGGAGCCGAGGAAGCGAGCTATTATGCCCGCCGGACGCTCTCCAAAGTCCAGAAGAAATTGGGATTCGTTCAAATTCGGTAAAAAATGCCGTGTGATTCCGGTCAAAGGAGGTCCCTTTCGTGTATCCGAACGATCTGTTTTTTGGAATCGATCTCTATGCAATCATGCTGGCAGTCGGTTTTTTGTCGGCATTGGTTTATTTCCGTTTGCTGGCTGACCGTTTGAAGTTCGGCGCTTCCTTGCAGAATTTGTGTATCGTCGGTGCGCTGGTCGGGTTGATCGGCGGCTACTTCGCGGCGGTTCTGACGCAGGCGATCTATCACGCGCTGGCGACCGGAACGTTTTCGTTGAACGAAAATACGGGCGCAACCTTTTACGGCGGTCTGATCGGCGGAGCCGCCTGTTATCTGCTGGTGTATTTCGGCGTCGGCAGGGGGATTTTGAAGCAGAAAGAAACCACGCGGCGTTTCTGGCAAATGAGCAGTATCGCGGCGGGATGCATCGCGTTGGCGCATGGATTCGGGCGGATCGGCTGCCTGTTTGCAGGGTGCTGCCACGGAAAGATCACCGATCGGTGGTACGGCGTCTACAATGTGGCATTGGGTGCGAAAACGGTGCCGATCCAGCTGTTTGAAGCACTGTTCCTATGGGGACTATGCGTGTTTCTGACTTGGAATACACTGAAAAAAAGGCGGCAGAACGGGCTTGCATGGTATCTCATCCTTTACGCGATCTGGCGGTTTTGCATCGAATTTTTCCGTGCCGACGACCGCGGAGCCGGGTGGATCGCATCCCTTTCTCCTTCGCAGTCGGTAGCGATCCTGCTTTTGCCGGTAGGGATCGCACTGTGGCTCGTTGAGAGAAAAACGAACCGGCGGGAGAGAACCCATGAGAACTGATCGGATCTGTCGGATCGCCGTTGTGGGGCTCGGCATCCTGCTTGTGATCTGCTATTGGATGAATCCGTTCCGGAATGTTGCCGACAAGACGGTTTCGGAGCTTGCGCGGTCGGTGCTCCTGCACCTGATCGGAACGGCGATCTTCGCCTTTGTTCTGATCTATTTGCGTATACGGGTATGGAAGCGGATCGGCGTTTTCTCGTTGGCGGTTTTGATACCGGCGTTCGTTATAGCGTGGAATAACTTCCCGTGGATCGGGTTGCTTCGCGGCAGTGTGCGGATCGACCGTCCCGAATGGCTCTGGCTGTTGGCGCTCGACGCGCTGTTCATCGGCGCGTTTGAGGAGATGGCGTTTCGCGGGGCGCTTCTGCCGTTGCTTTTGAAAAAATACGGCAAAACCAAATGCGGCATGATCCTGACGGTAGTTATTTCTTCCGCCGTATTCGGAGCGGTACATCTGCTCAACCTCATAGAGAGAGCAGGCGTCGGCGCGACCTTTTTGCAGGTTGGTTATTCGTTCCTGATCGGCGGAATGTGTGCGATCGTCTACCTTAGAACCGGCAATCTGATCGCCTGTATTCTGATCCACGCGATCTATGATCTGGGCGGTGCTCTGGTTCCGACGCTTGGGAGCGGAACGCTCTGGGACCGTCCGACCGTGATCTTGACGGTCGTGGTGTCGGTCGCTGTTGCCGTGTGGATGCTCTATCTGCTGTTTGAACTGAAACCGCAAAACCGGGAAGGAAAGGAGGACTCCTATGTCACAGGAGGAGATCAAAGCAAAACTTGATCAGTTGCGTGCAAAATTGCGTTACCACGCAAGAAAATATTATGTGGAAGACGCGCCCGAGATATCCGACTTTGAATACGACCGGATGTATGCGGAATTGTTGCGGCTCGAAGCGGAATATCCGGAATTTGACGATCCGGAATCTCCCTCCAAACGGGTGGGAGGAAAACCGCTTGACCAGTTTGAAAAGGTGACGCATCCCGTGCAGATGAATTCGCTCTCGGATGTGTTTTCCTTTGAAGAGTTAAACGAATTTCTCGAACGGGTCGGGCAGATCGTGGAGCACCCGGCATATTCGGTGGAACCCAAAATCGACGGGCTCTCGGTTTCTCTGCGGTATGAGAACGGCGTGTTCGTGCAGGGCGCGACGCGCGGAGACGGATTCGTGGGCGAGGACGTGACGCAGAATTTGCGAACGGTCTTTTCGATCCCGATGAAACTATCCGAGCCGCTGTCGCTGACGGTGCGCGGCGAGGTTTATATGCCGCGTCAGGTGTTTGAAAAGCTCAACCTTGCAAGAGAACGGGATGGACTTTCGCTCTTTGCCAACCCGCGCAATGCGGCGGCCGGATCGCTCCGGCAGCTGGATCCCAGGATCACGGCGGAGCGGCGGCTCGATATCTTTGTATTCAATTTTCAAGAGGGATCGCTCTATGCCGACGGGCATGAACCGAAAACGCATACCGAAACGCTGGATCGTCTCTCGGCACTCGGTTTCAAAGTCCTGGAAGAACGGATCACCGCGGCAGGATATGATGAAATCATAAAACAAATTCAAAGGTTGGGCGAGAAGCGCGAAAAACTCGCCTACGACATCGACGGCGTAGTCATCAAGATCGACGATCTGGCGACGCGTCGGCGGCTCGGAGAGGGAACCAACACCCCGCGTTGGGCGGTGGCGTATAAGTTTCCGCCCGAGCAAAAGCAAACCAAACTGATCGACATCGTGGTCGCAGTCGGGCGCACCGGCGTTCTGACGCCGACTGCCGTTTTGCAACCGGTACGGCTGGCGGGAACGGTCGTTTCCCGCGCAACACTGCACAATGCCGAACTGATCCGCGAGCGGGACATCCGGATCGGTGACATCGTGACCGTGCAGAAAGCCGGGGATATCATCCCGGAAGTTGTCAGATCCCATCCGGAGTTGCGTTCCAACGGAACGGAAGCATTCAAAATGCCGGAGCGTTGTCCTTCCTGCGGAGAGCCGGTGTTCTACGATGAAGACGAGGGAGCGGCGACGAGATGCACCAACGTCCGTTGTCCGGCGCAGCTTTCCCGCGGGATCGAGCATTTTGCGTCAAAGGATGCCATGAATATCGACGGTCTCGGCCCGCAACTCGTTGAAGCGCTCCTGAAAAATCAACTGATTGAAGACGCCGCCGATCTTTACCGCCTGCGTGCGGAGGAGATCGCCGGGATGGAACGCATGGGCGAAAAATCCGCCGCCAATCTGGTTTGGGCAATTGAGAAATCCAAAGGGGCAGGGTTGGAACGGCTGATCTACGCGCTCGGGATCCGCAACGTGGGAGAGGTCGCCGCCGCGGCGCTGGCACAGCATTTCGGGACGTTGGACGCCTGTATGGGCGCAACGGTTGAGGAGCTTTGTTCGATCTCCGATTTCGGGCAGATCACAGCCGACTGCGTCGTCAATTTCTTTACGCATCCGCAGAACCGGTCTCTCTGCCGGCGGCTGACCGAGGCAGGGTTGCTCACCGTTCCGGTCAACCAACCCAAATCCGACGTTCTGGCAGGGCTGACCTTCGTTCTGACAGGAACGCTGCCCACCCTCTCGCGGGACGAGGCGAGCGAGAAGATCAGGGCGGCAGGCGGAAAAGTTGCCGGCTCGGTTTCCTCCAAAACTTCCTATGTGGTGGCAGGCGAGGCGGCAGGTTCCAAACTGACCAAGGCGCGGCAACTTGGGATCCCGGTGATCGACGAGGCGGCACTCCTTGCGATGCTTTGACGATTTCAAAAAACAAAAAAAGGGTTCTTGTTCTTCCCGGCGGGGAGGAACAAGAACCCTTTGTGAATCAAACCGGTTTTTTACTTCGCGGCTTTGATCGCGTTTTTCGTTCCGGCGTAGATCATCGAACCGGACTGCTTGACAACGTATTTGGAACCGATGGAATCCGACGATTGGATATTCAGCAGATCGGTTGCTCGGCTCAAAGCGGCTTTCGCGGCGGCGGCATCCTTGAAATAGAGGATCGTGACGCCGTCCAATTGCTGTTCGCCTTTTTTGTTTGCCTCGACTCTGGTCGCCACAACCACATGGGTCACATCCGCCACGCCCAGTTTTGCATATTCGGCAGGGAGCGTTTCGGTATCATTGGAGAGAATCTGGTAATGATTCTCCTGCAACGCTTTCACTGCGGCGGCAGGATCTCCGTTGGGCTTTGCGGAGCAGGATGCGAGAACGGTTACCAACGTCGCCAACAGGATGGCAACTGCGAAAATTCTGGTCAAGTTTTTCATAGCGGATCTCCTTGCAATTCAAAATCGGCGCCGGGATAGGCACCCACCAGAGTAATTATAACACAGTTTTGCCGACCTGTCAAGTAAAATCTTTCCGCAAAAATGAAAAAGGACTGCCGAAGCAGTCCTTTTTTCGCTATTAGGGAAGGAAGAACCAACCGGTATCGTTGATGGCGTTCTTCGTGCCCGTGTAAACCAATTTACCCGAGCGGCTGCATTTCACATATTCGGAATTGAAAGCGTCAACGCTCAGACCAACAGACTCATCTTTCAGCTGCTCAACCGCCTTTTTAGCCGACGATACGTCTTTGAAATAAATGATGGTAATACCGTCTAATTTGTCTCCGACTTCTTTGTAAGCCACAAGAACTGCATCAACATTTTCCACTTCCGCCGAAGCTTCAAAGGCGGCGATTTCGGTGCTCTTGATCGTGAGCTCAACCGAATAGCCGTTCTTTTCCAGATTTTCTTTTGCCTTGTTGTAGTCACGGTTGGGTCTGCACGCGACCAGAAGCATGGCAAGCATCACGAACACGAGAGAAACTGCGAGAATTTTTACTGTTCTTTTCATAACTTTTCTCCTTTGTTTTTTTGCCGGATCAGCTTGAAATTTGTCCGACCGCCCTTATTATAGCATATGATCCGCCATGTGTCAACCGATTCTTCCAAAAAAACGGAAAAAGTTGGGCATAGCGAAACGCTATGCCCAACGAAATTTCTTGTTTTCAGCCAACCGTGACCTGCGTCTGGCTGATGAAGCAGTATTCGCTGTTGTAAGAGATGACGTACCACGCGTTCCGGGAAACGGTGACCGAACCGACGATCTGGATTGGCGTGCCTGCCGTCAGCTGAGCGAGTTTGTTATCATCCGAAACCTCAGGCGTGTTGTAGAGGTTTGCGAGAACCTTGACCGTTCCGGTAGCAGTCATTGCATGGAAGTCGTAGAGGTTCTGAATGCTTTCGAGCGTCAGGGTCGCGGGAACCGGCTTGCCGTCCGGATCGGTGGTGAGATACGCGTAGGAGACGAAGTAGAAGGTGCTGTCGCCCTCTTTCGCCAGTGCCCAAACCGTTCCGTCAAAGACGCCGATGGCAACCACGTTGACCTGATCTTTCTTCTTCAAGCTCTTGACGACGTTGACGTCTTTTCCGTCATCGCCTTTTTCCACTGCCGGCGTGCTACGCGCGTTCAGACTGTTTGCAGATACGTACATGGTCTTGACGTTCTGTTTCAGGGCAGGGTAGCTGTTCAGATAATCCTGCAAATTGTTGGAAGCGTTTGCGTTTGCGGAAAGGGTGGAAGCGTGGAGATAGTAGGAAACGTGATGATCCGGCTGCCCGTTCGTTCCTTTAACGGTCCAGTCGACCTGATACCATTTGGAATTGTAAACCGTTCCTTCTCCGATGACGGTTACCGCCGTTCCTTTCACGAGCGTTTCCGCAATGCTTCCTTTCACTTCATTGCCGGAATACGGGATCTTCCGCAGGTTTGCTTTTTCGGTGGAAACAAACATGGTTTGATCGGCAATCGAGGTGAAATACGAACTGAAATCGGTGTTGAGCGAGATCGGTTCGTTCTCTTTGAGGAATTTCCCCATGATGTACCCTTCTTTATTGGAATCAAAACGGATCTTTGCCCAACCGTTGGGGGAGGTTTTCAGCAAGGTAACCTTCGTTCCGGAAGCTAAGGATTTCAGAGCCGGAGAAATTGCGTTCTCGGAAGAGGGGTAGGTGCGGATATTCACGCTGGTTCCGTCGTTGTCGTAGATATAGCAGTCCGCCTCCGGCACGTCTGCAAACGTTTCCGCGAGCAGATCGTCGGTGGTGAGGTAGGACGTTGCGATATAGTATTCCGCGTCGCCCGACTGAATGCGGCTCCAATTTCCGTCGCTGCTGATCCCGGTGCGCATCAGTTTGTCGGTCAATTTGTTCGTAAACTTTGCGATCGCGCTGGTTTTGGAGGTATCCGAAGCGTCACGCAGAACCGCGCTGTCCGATTTGACGTAAACGACCGTATGATCTTCCAGATAGGTCATATCCGCAGGATC
Organism: uncultured Clostridia bacterium; assembly: GCA_947302045.1. Classification (GTDB taxonomy): domain Bacteria; phylum Bacillota; class Clostridia; order Oscillospirales; family CAG-272; genus UMGS1865. The sequence goes on along the minus strand of CAMYUQ010000028.1, from coordinate 12,429 downwards.
TTTGGAGGAGGGACCGGGGCCGGGCGTTACCGAAGAAGGATCGGTGGTAATGATCCCGTTGTTCGATCTGGTGTTACTTTCGGTTTCGGTTCCTTTTTTGGATAAGCAAGAGGTCAGCGAGACGGTCAAAATTCCGGCGACGAGCGCCAACGTGATCAGCTTCTTCATGTTTGTTTTTCCTTTCTTTTTTATGGCAACGAGCCTGCCGTGCGGCTTCGGAACAGATATCGTTCTCTCATCCCGCGCTGGGGACAAGAATGTAATTATATTGTAACATAGAAATAAAATCTTGTCAATGAAAAAAACTGTTTTTTTATAAAAATTTTGTCTTTTTTCAAAACCGGTTCCGCATAACGCAAACGAAGCGTGGCACAATAACAAAAAGGGAGGTGATAGCATGAGGGGTGAGTGTTTTGAATTGGATGCCTGCATTCTGTCGTCGGCGAGCGCGGTGGGAAAAAAAGAGTCGGAAGGACCTTTGCGCGGGTGCTTCGATTATGTCGATCCAACCGACCGGTTCGGAAAGAAGACGTGGGAGAGCGCGGAGAGTGAAATGCAACGTTTTGCGCTCAATCTGGCGCTCGGAAAGGCGTCCCTGCACGACCGCGACGTCGGTGCGCTTTTTGCGGGCGATCTGCTCAACCAGTGCGTCGGCTCTGCCTACGGTCTGCTTTCGTTCAACATCCCTTATTTCGGACTCTACGGGGCGTGTTCCACCTGCGCTGAATCGCTCCTGCTCGCGTCGCTCCTCGTGAGCGGCAAGTTCTGCCGTGCGGCGGCGGCGGTCACCTCTTCGCATTATTGTTCGGCGGAGCGGCAATACCGCACGCCGATCGAGTACGGCGGACAGCGGTCTCCGACCGCACAATGGACGGTCACCGGAGCGGGTGCGTTTCTCGTGGGCGAGGCGACCGCGCGGTCGGGTGCCGTGCGCGTCATGCGCGGAATGCCGGGGATCGCGCATAACAGCGGGATCAGCGATTCTTCCAATATGGGAGCGGCAATGGCACCCTCGGCTGTGGATACCCTGCTGCGCTTCCTGAATGCGACAGGGGAGGATCTATCCGCCTACGACAAGGTCGTCACAGGCGACCTCGGGTTTGAAGGAGGGAGTCTCTTCCGCGATCTTTTGTATGCCGAGGGAGTGGATCTCGGCGACCGGTATGCCGATTGCGGACAGTTGATCTACGACCGGGAGCGGCAGGACGTTCACGCCGGCGGTTCGGGCTGTGGCTGTTCGGCTGTGGTACTGGCTTCCTACCTGCTACCGAAACTGCAAAGTCGGGAATACAAAAAAATCCTGTTTCTGGCAACCGGCGCGATGATGAGCCCGGATAGTGTCAAGCAGGGGGAAAGCATTCCGACAATCGCGCATCTATTGGAGTTATCGTCTGCCGATATTGGAAAGGACGGGGGAGTGTGATATGGATGTGGTTTTACCGTTCGTCAGAGCGTTTTTGATCGGCGGACTGTTTTGCGTGGCGGCGCAGATATTGATCGACCGCACGCAGCTGACCCCTGCGCGGATCCTGGTTTTATACGTTTGCGCCGGCGTTCTGCTCGGTGCCGTGGGGCTTTATCAGCCGCTGATCGATTTTGCCGGAGCGGGCGCCGCCACGCCGCTGACCGGGTTCGGCTTTCTCATTTCCAAAGGCGTGCGGGAAGCGGTTGACGAAGAGGGATTGCTCGGCGTTCTGACCGGGACGCTCCGCACGACCACCGGCGGTATTGCGGCGGCATTGGTGTTCGGGTATCTGACCTGTCTCATCTTTCGCGGAAATCCCAAGCGTTAGAGTTGAAAAAAGCAACCGCACCATCCAACGGGCGCGGTTGCTTTATGCATCTTCTGTGAAAATATCTTTCGGGTCGATGATCGAGTGTCCGCAAACGTCGCAGGTGTCGGGCGTTTGCCGAAGCCGTCCGCAGGCGACGCAGAGATAGTTGCCCGGGAAACGGTCCTCACGGGTGTCGGCGGCGCGGGAAGATTTTGGGGAGAGCGCATCCGTTTGGCGAATATCGGCAAGCGGATAGGGAAGCCCCGCAAAATGAAAGATCCGGTTTCCCTCGTGGTAATAGATGAAGAACCCGGATTTTTCCTCAAATTTGATCCGCCGCCGCTTGCCGTTCGGGGTGCGGATCAAAAGGGAAGTGTTCAAACGGAAATTATATTCCGACGATCCCGGATCGGCGGAGGGAGAATAGCTGTGCGAAAGCCCGGAACGCTCGATGATCCCCTCAAAGGAACGGTCGAAAAACACTTTCGGCAGCCGAAAAATCAGGATTCCGCTCACGACGGCGATCACGACCCAGAGGGCAAATTTCCAACCGGTGATCGGGGTATGAACGGTATAGGCGCGATGCGAATAATTATAGATCCATACGCCGGAGATCAAAAATCCGATCCAGATCACGGCAAGCAGAGAACGGATCAATTTTCTTTTTCGGACGTAGAGCAAAAGATCCCGGTTTCGCTTCGGAATGGGTTTCAAGCCGTCCCCTCCTTTCCCGTTTTTTCGCTTTTAGTATAGCATATTGGAACAAAAAAAACAAGTTTTTTCAAGGAAAAATCGAAAAATCGCAGAAAGAGCCGAAAGCCCTTGACTTTCCGGGGAAAATATGGTAAAATGAAACCGATGATAAAATTGCAGTCCGGAGGAATATGAAAATGAACTTTTTTGACGAGCTTGCCGCTTTTGACCGGGAAGTTTATGATGCCTGTGATCTGGAGCTGAAACGCCAGCAGGGGAATATCGAGCTGATCGCTTCCGAAAATATCGTTTCCAAAGCGGTGCTTCTGGCGGCTGGAACGGTTCTGACAAATAAATACGCGGAAGGATTCCCCGGAAAACGATACTACGGCGGTTGTCAGTGCGTGGATATCGTAGAAGACATCGCGCGCGAGCGCGCCAAAAAGCTCTTCGGCGCGGAACACGCGAACGTGCAGCCCCACTGCGGCGCTTCGGCAAACCTTGCCGTGTTCTTTGCGTTCCTTGAACCGGGCGACACCGTGATGGGCATGAATCTGGCGCACGGCGGACATCTTTCGCATGGTTCTCCGGTCAATATTTCGGGTAAATACTTCAACGTAGTGCCGTACAGTCTGAACGACGAAACCGAAATGCTGGATTACGATGCGATCCGCAAAACTGCTCTGGAATGCAAGCCGAAACTGATCGTTGCGGGGGCGAGCGCCTATTCCCGCATCATCGACTTTGCAAAATTCCGCGAGATCGCCGACGAGGTGGGCGCGTATCTCATGGTGGATATGGCGCACATTGCCGGCCTTGTGGCGGCAGGAGTTCATCCGAGCCCTGTCCCCTACGCCGACGTGGTGACGACCACCACACATAAGACTCTGCGCGGTCCGCGCGGCGGCATGATCCTTTGCAAGGAGCAGTATGCCAAGCAGATCGATAAAGCCGTATTCCCCGGAACGCAGGGCGGTCCGCTCGAACATATCATCGCGGCGAAGGCGGTTGCCTTCGGCGAGGCGATGACCGACGAATTCAAAGCATACCAGAAACAGATCGTGACCAACGCGAAAACGCTTTGCGGCACGTTGCAGTCTGCCGGGTTCCGCATTGTTTCGGGCGGAACCGACAACCACCTGATGCTGATCGACCTCCGTCCGTTCGGGATCACCGGAAAGGATATGGAGCATCGTCTGGACGAGGTGCATATCACCGTGAACAAAAACGCGATCCCGAACGATCCCGAGAAGCCGTTCGTGACGAGCGGCATCCGGGTGGGAACTCCCGCGGTGACTACGAGAGGATTCGGAGAGCCCGAGATGCTTCGCATCGCCGGATGGCTCAAAGACGTTGCCACCGACTTTGAAGCGTCGCGCGAGCGCATCCTTGCAGAAGTCGCGGACGTTTGCAAAAAGTTCCCGATCTACAACTGATTTCAAAAAGCGCGCGTCCGGTTTTCGGATGCGCGATTTTTGATATTTCACAAGGGAAAGAGGGGAGAGGATCCCTTGCGAGATCCTCTCCCCGATGTTTTTCTTTGCCGGAATCAAGCGAGTTCGGCGAAGTATTTGATCGTACGAACCATCTGGCTCGTGTAGGAGTTTTCGTTATCATACCAGGAAACGACCTGCACCTGATAGGTGTTGTCGTCGATCTTTGCAACCATGGTCTGGGTAGCATCGAAGATCGAGCCGTGGGTCTCTCCGATGATGTCGGAAGAAACAAGCTGTTCCTCGGTGTAGCCGAAGGAAGCGGACTGCGCTGCCTTCATAGCGGCGTTGATGCCTTCCACAGTGATGTCCTTGCCCTTTACGACAGCCACAAGGATCGTGGTCGAACCGGTCGGAACCGGAACACGCTGAGCCGAGCCGATGAGCTTGCCGTTCAGTTCGGGAATGACAAGTCCGATCGCCTTTGCCGCACCGGTGGAGTTCGGAACGATGTTCACAGCGGCGGCACGCGCACGGCGGAGGTCACCTTTTCTGTGCGGACCGTCGAGAACCATCTGGTCGCCGGTGAAGGCGTGAACGGTGGTCATGATGCCCGACTGGATGGGAGCGTAGTCGTTGAGCGTCTTTGCCATCGGAGCGAGGCAGTTGGTGGTGCAGGAAGCGGCGGAGATGATCTGATCGTCAGCGGTCAAAGTGTTCTCGTTGACCGAGTAAACGATGGTTTTGAGGTCTTTGCCGGCGGGAGCCGAAATAACGACCTTCTTCGCGCCTGCATTGATGTGAGCCATCGACTTTTCTTTCGAGGTGTAGAAACCGGTGCATTCCAGAACAACGTCAACTTTCAGCTTCTTCCAGGGAAGATTGACGGCGTCCTTCTCGGCATAAATCTTAATGGTTTTGCCGCCGACGGTGAGGGTACCCTCGTCGTCGTTTGCGCTGACCGTATCGGCCAGAGCGTATTTGCCCTGCGCAGAGTCATATTTGAGCAGGTGAGCCAACATTGAGGGCTTGGTGAGATCGTTGATCGCAACGATGGTATAGCCCTTTGCGCCGAACATCTGACGGAACGCCAGACGGCCGATGCGTCCGAACCCGTTGATCGCAACTTTTACGTTTGCCATTGGAAAAATCCTCCGTTTTTTGAAATGCTTTTTTGAATTTCCTTTTTTCGGAAACCCTTTTCTTACATTCTATATTTTACAGCTTTTTCCGCGATCTTGCAAGGGGTTTGACAAAAAAACATCATTTTTGTACTGTTTGCTCAACGAGTGCAGGGTTCTCTTTGCCGTTCATGTGCAATCTGCGGTATTTTTTGCCGTTGACGGCGCACATGGAGCGGTAGCGAAGAAGCTCGGGAAGGTTTTTGAATCGCCCCGGACGTTTGAGCAGGTTCCACGCCCATTCCAGATCCGCCGCACGGATCGCCCGCGGTGCGCGGTGTTCTTCTCCTGCCCAGACCGCCAGATTTCCGCCGACGCAGACCGCGATCCGGACGCCGGGCAGATATACGGCGTTTTCCCGAACCCATTCCTCCTGAACCGGAAATCCGAGCCCTACGAGGAGAACCGTCGGCTTGCAGGAATTGATAATGCTCAAAACCCGGCGGTTGTCTTCTCCGAACCGGTCAAACTCTCCCCAGAAACAGCCGCAGATCCGCAGTCCCGGAAAACGTTGCGTCAAAGTTTTTGCGGCGCGGTTTGCCGTGCCGTCCCGCCCGCCGAGCAAAAAGACCCGCTCTCCACGCTCGGCACATTCCGCGAGCAGTGCTTCGCAAAAATCAATACCCGATTGGCGGTAGACGATCGGCGTACCCTGCCGCCGCGCCGCCAAACGGATCCCGGCGCCTTCCGGCAAAACGACCGAGGAGCGGTTGATCAGGCGCTGATAGTCGGGATTTTCCGCGCAGGATTTCGCGATCAGAGCGGTTGAAGCCGTTACCGTTTGCAGGGGACAGTCTTTCTGAAAAACTTTCCGGACTGCGTCTTCCGTGCGCAGATCGTCGTAATCAATTCCGAGTATCGTTATTTTTGACATAGCGAACCCTCCCTTTTTGCATTGTTTTCTTACCGGTAGTATGTGCAAATTCGGGAGGGAATACACGGAATATTTGAATGGGACGGTTCGGAAATATATTGATTTCAGACGTTGAAAATAGCGTTGCTCAACCGGTACCCCTGCGCGTAGACGTTTTTGATCAGGGGATCGGCACCGAGCGGTTTTGCCCGGCGGTTGATTTTGGAAACCAGAGCCGACAATGCGGCGGCGGAGATCGGCTGAGCCGGGAAGGTCAACGCCGAGAGATCCTCGGGACTGACCGTGCGCGGTGCGAGATAGAACAGACAGTGAAGCAGGCGGTATTCTGCGGGAGAAAGTTTGAGCGGATACCCCAGCAGACGAACCGTACTTTCCGCTTCCGCAAAAGAAAGATACGGGGAAGAAAGGCCGCTTCCCGAAAATCCGTGTTCCTCGCAAAAGCGCAGTACCGCCGCCGGGATTTCTTCGGAGGAGGTGATCCGGATCAGCGTGTCCGCGTCGGTATTTGGACAGCCGTTCGGGAAAATCAGCAGAGCGACAGGCATTTCGGGTGCTTCTTTGTGCAGGTCCCGGCAGAGATGTTCCGCCGCGACGAGCGATTTCGTTCCGTCCAGGACAACCGCGCCGATTTCTTTCTCGCGGTAGGTTTCCATCGCCTTCCTATACGGCGCAAAATAACAGAAAATTCCCGCCGCCGGAAAGAGGTCGGCAGGAATTTCCGTTCCGATCGTACGGTTCGTGACAAACAACAGCATGGTCACATTCCCAATACGGCGGCGCCGATGATGCCGGCGTCGTTTTTCAGTTTTGCAATCCGGAGCGACGGAGGATTCACCAGCGTTGAACCGAAAATTTGTTTGAGCGTCAACGGGCGAACCAGATCCAGAAGAAAATCTCCCTCATTGGAAATACCGCCGCCGATCGAAACGACTTCCGGCTGAAAAACGTTTATGATGCTGGCAAGTCCGCTGGCAAGATATTTCACGTATTCTTCCACCACTTCTTTCGCGGCTTCATCCCCCATTCGCATCGCGTCAAAAGCGGTCCGACCGTTCACCTTTCCGCGCTCGGCAACCAGATCGGTCATCTTGGTCGGCCGTCCGGCTCTTTGGCATTCTTCGATCTTTTCTTTGGTCGTCTGAATCAGCCCGGTTGCGGATGAATAGGTTTCCCAGCAGCCGCGGCGACCGCAGGTGCAGGGGCGTCCGTCAACCGCGATCACGATATGTCCGAGCTCTCCGGCGGCAGAGTTGAACCCCTTATAGATCTTCCCGCAATCGACAATCCCGCCGCCTACGCCGGTTCCGAGCGTGATCATCACCGAGCTCGAACTGCCCTTCGCCGCTCCGGCGATCGCTTCGCCCCATGCCGCGGCGTTGGCATCGTTCTCGATGTAGATTTGCGGGATTTGAACCATGGTTTTCAGGATCGGAACGATGGGGAAGTGCTTCCAACCGAGGTTGTTGGCATAGATGACGGAACCGGTCGCGTTATCGGTGATCCCGGGAGCGGCAATTCCGATGGACTCCACGTCCGATTCCGTAATTCCGGCGTCCCGGCAGAGTTGTTTGCATAGCTTCGCAATGTCCTCCACAATCTCCTTGCCCGGGCGTTCCACCAACGTCGGAAGACTGGATTTAGAAACGATTTCAAACGATTCATTGACAAGCCCGGCGGCGATATTGGTTCCGCCAAGGTCAATTCCGATTCGGTACATAGTCAAAACTCCTTCTTTGTGAACGGGTTCTTCTATTATACTCTATTTCCGCTGTCTGTCAATATGTTTTTCAAAAAACGATAAAAAAACAGAACAGAAAAAATGTTTAACAGAAGACAAAACATATCGGGAATTGAAAACGAATAAGAGCATGAGAACGGACGGAGGATGCTTGCAGTGAAAAAGTCGGTTTCTATACGGCGGTTGTTCGGGTCTGCCGTTACCGCTCTTCGCCGGGACGATTATTTCGGGGCAGAACGTCCTTGATGACTTTCAGGCATACACCCTGAATTTGCAGATGGTTGGGGTAAAGGGTCTGTTCTGCGGCGGGATAGGCGTGATTTTCCGCTTGCAGGTAGGGACGACCGGATCCCATCCGGAAGCGTTTGAGCGTCGGACCGTTTTCGGTCAGCGCCGCAACGATTGCGCCGTCCGCCGCGTCCGAGCGCCTTTGGATCAAAAGCAGGTCACCCGGTTCGATCCCGGCGTCAACCATGGAGCGGTGTTTTGCCCGGAGCAGAAAACAGTCCCCCGCGATCCATTCTGCAGGGAGCGCGAGGTATCCTTCCGGTTCTTCTCGGTCATCCTCCGGTCTCCCGCAAGGGATCGCGCCAAGCAGCTGCACGCGGCGAAACATGGCTTTCATCGCCTGCTTTCCTTTGACGGTCAGCGTGGATTTTCCATTGTATTCGATCACGCCGCGATCCCGCAGGCAGGTCAGATACCGGTATCCCACCGAGTTGCTCATTTCCATATAGGCGGTGATCTCCCCGAAAGAGGGGGACTCCCCGTTGTGTTCTTCGATATACCGGTTGATAAACCCTGCCATTCTGGAAAGCTTTTCTTCGTTCATCCGTTTCATCGTCGCAGATTCTCCACTTTGATAAAAGAATATTTGTTTCTTTTATTATACCGCTTTATAGCGATCCTGTCAAGAGGTCTTGAAAAAAGCCGCCCGAATTCATTGACAAATCCTGCGGTTTGGGATATAATGAAGATAACGACTCGGAAAGGAACGGAAAAAAATGAAAAAAGCGGTTTTGAAGAAATATGCGCGGCTGATTGCCGAGACGGGCGGAAACGTTCAGAAGGGGCAGGAGGTGCGCGTTTACGCTTCGGTGGAACAGCCCGAATTTGCACGGATGGTTGCCGAAGAATGTTACCGGCTGGGCGCAAAAAAGGTTATGGTGGAGTTTTCTTATCAGCCGCTCGAAAAGCTCCATATCAAACGTCGTTCGCTTGCAACGCTCTCCAAACTGGAAGATTGGGAAGTTGCGCGCATGGATCACCGGCTCAAAACGCTTCCGGTCATGATTTATCTGGATTCGGATGATCCGGACGGTATGAAAGGGATCAATCAGCAGAAGAACGCGAAGGCGGCGCAGGCACGGTATAAGATCTTGAAGCCCTACCACGATAAGATGGAAAACCGCTACCAATGGGTGATCGCGGCGGTACCCGGCGCGGCATGGGCGAAGAAAGTTTTCCCGGGACTGCCGAAAAATAAAGCGATGGAGAAGCTCTGGGAAAACATTCTGTTTACCTCGCGCGTGGACGAGCAGGAGGATCCGGTTGCCGCATGGGACGCGCATAACCGCGACCTTGCCGCTCGCTGTGCGTATCTGAACGGCTTGGATCTGGAAACGCTGGAATACAAAGCGTCGAACGGAACCGATTTCCGGGTCGGATTGCTCGAGAATACGGTTTTCATGGGCGGTTCCGAGCATACGCTCGGCAAAAATGTGGAATTCAACCCCAATATCCCGACCGAAGAGGTATTTATCTCCCCCAAAAGGGGCGTTGCAGAGGGGATCGTTTATGCCTCCAAGCCGCTCTCCTACCGTGGGGAACTGATCGAAAACTTCTGGATCCATTTCGAAAACGGGAAAGCGGTGGAAGTCCATGCGGAAAAGAACGAGGATCTGCTGCGCAAAATGATCTCGATGGACGAGGGCGCGGCCTATCTCGGGGAATGTGCGCTGGTTCCGTACGACAGCCCGATCTGTCAATCCAATCTGCTGTTCTTTAACACGCTCTTTGACGAAAACGCGGCTTGCCATCTGGCGCTCGGTCACGGATTTACCAACGTTCTCAAAGATTATGCGGACTTGACCACCGAGGAATGTTATGCAAAAGGGATCAACGATTCGATGATCCACGAGGATTTTATGATCGGAACGGCGGATCTTTCTATCACGGGCGTTACCCGGGACGGACGACGCGTGCCGATCTTCCAAAACGGAAACTGGGCATTCTGAAAGAAGCTTAAAAACCGGTTTTTTTTCAAACCGCATTTACAAATGCATACGCAAAAGAAAGGTAGGTTCTAAACATGACCGTAACCGAACGCTTTTTGAAATACGTTGGATTTGATACGCAATCGGACGAGCACACCGGTACGGCGCCGAGCACCGAGAAGCAGAAACTTTTGGGAGAAGCTTTGGCGCAGGAAATGCGGGAGATCGGGATGGACGGCGTGCGCATGGACGAATGCGGCTACGTTTACGGCTTCATTCCTGCCACGCCGGGGTGCGAATCGCTCCCGACACTCGGATTCCTGGCGCATCTGGATACCTCTCCGGACGTCAGCGGAAAGGACGTAAAGGCAAGAATCGTGAAATACGAGGGCGGAGACCTGCCGCTCGGAAATGGCGCGATCCTTTCCCCGAAGGTGTTTCCGTCCCTGAACCGGTATATCGGGCAGGAACTGATCGTGACCGACGGGTCGACCCTGCTCGGCGCGGACGACAAAGCCGGTATCGCCGAGATCATGGCGGCAGGAGCCGAACTGATCCGCGACAGGAACGCAAAGCACGGTCGGATCGCGATCGCTTTTACGCCCGATGAGGAGATCGGTTGCGGGACCGACCATTTCCCGGTAGAATTGTTCGGCGCCGCCGCAGCGTATACCGTGGACGGCGGGGAACTCGGCGAGATCGAATACGAGAACTTCAACGCCGCTTCTGCAAAACTGACGGTACACGGATTGAATATTCATCCGGGCAGTGCAAAGAACAAGATGAAGAACGCGATCCTGCTTGCCAACGAGTGGATTTCCCGGTTGCCTGCCGCCGAAACACCGGCGCATACCGAAGGATACGAGGGGTTCTTCCACGTGCACGACGTCACGGGAAACGAGTCCGAAACCGTGCTTGCCCTGTTGGTGCGCGATCACGACCGCGAGAAATTTGAAGCGCGGAAGCAGTTTCTCCGGGATCTGACCGCGTTTGAGAACGGCGTCTGGGGAGAGGGAACTTTTGAATTGACGGTACAGGACAGCTACTACAATATGAAAGAAATGATCCTGCCGCATCCCGAACTGATCGAGCGAGCCAAAGAGGCGATGCGGTCTGCGGGTGCGGAACCGCTCTGTATACCGATCCGCGGCGGCACCGACGGCGCGCGGCTTTCCTATCTGGGGGTCCCGACGCCCAACCTCTCAACCGGCGGCGCCAATTTCCACGGGATTCATGAGTATATCCCGGTCCCGTCCCTTGAAAAAATGGTTGACGTATTGCTTTATCTGATGAAAAACGGAAAATAAAAAAGAATTGCCGCGTTCCTCTGGTTTCGCGGCAATTCTTTTTTCGGAGAGAAATCCCCAAATGCGAAGAATCAGACCTGTCCGTTTCTTCTCTTCTCGAAGCAGGCGCTGCAATAAACGGGTCTGTCGTTTGAGGGCTGGAAGGTGATTTTCGCCTCTCCGCCGCAATCCGCACAGACTGCCGTAAAATACTCGCGCGGCGCGCGGTTCGCATTTTTCTTTGCGTCGCGGCACGCTTTGCAGGCCTTGGGTTTGTTGAGGAACCCTTTTTCGTCATAGAATTGCTGTTCGCCGGCGGTGAACACGAATTCTTTGCCGCAGTCCTTGCAGACCAGGGTTTCGTCTACGTAAACCTTTTCTTGCACGGGGTTGGTGATCTCGTCCATCTTTTTCTTTCTCCTGTCAGATGTTTTTTGCCCCCGGACGGATTTGCACCGCCATTCGCACAAAGCGCCCCGACTTCGGGTAACGTGGGCATATCTTTTATTTTTCAGTGCGAGAGCAGGAAAACGCGAAGCTTCCGGCGAACCCGAAAAATCGCATTTTCCACCGATTTTTTCTCACAGCCGAGCATCCCGGCAATTTCTCCTGCCGTATGACCCGAGATAAACAGCGTCCAGACCCGGTATTCCTGTTCCGAGAGCAGATCGCGGATCTTTTCGCAAAGAGCGAGGTAGTCTTCCTTCTCCAAAACGTACCGGGTCGGATCCTGCGCACGGTCGACCGTTTCTTCGGGCAGGGGTTCCACCGCTTGGTGCAGTTCCTTCCGTTGCCGGCGGATCCAGCTTGTCAGCCGGTTTTCTATGCAAACTTTGGCAAAATACCCGAAAGAGACGTCGCTGCTTTCGTCAAACTTTTCCAACGCGCGGCAGAAAGCGATGGCGGCTTCCTGACGGAGATCGCGATAATCTTCTTCCGAAAACCCCTGTGCAAAACGCCGCGCAAGCGTTTCCATGAGGGGAGAATACTGTTCCAGCAAAGCCGAGAATGCCTCTTCCTCTCCCATTTTGGCACGCCGGAGCAATACGTCCGTTTGATTTTCGGGATTGGATTTGCGCATAGAAACCGTGCCTTTCCTCTAAAAAAGAACCTGCCGTTTGCTTTTTTTGCCGCCTTTTCTGACAACAAAAGTGTCAAACGCAGGTTCAAAAAGAGTGATTCCGGGTATATTTCTGAGAATTCGATCTCGTTATTATTTCCATTATTTTCATT